>NZ_JXSI01000015.1:0-154917 GCF_002916705.1 Pseudomonas sp. GZJR-8
TCAGTGGCGCGCACGCCGCCGAGCACGGTGTTGTCGTTCATGCCGCCGATGATCAGGTTTTTAGCGCCGCCGGGCAGCTTGACCAGGGCCGAGTTGGTGGCGTCCATGCTGCCAGGCACGTCAAGAGTCTTGAGGGCAGCGGTGAGGATGTGATCCTTGGGGATGCCGGCTTCTTCCAGGGACTTGATCGAGCCGTCAGTGCGCTTTTTACCGGTATCGAGCTCGTTGAAGGTGTTGATCACCGCGTAAGTGTCCTTCCAGTCCCAACCGCGTTTTTTCGCTTCGGCGGCCATGGCGGCTCCTTGTTTCTGGCCCACTTCAAACGCGGCCATGCCCAGGTACGGCACGTCTTCCATGAAGTTGCCCTTGGCATCGACAAAGCGGTCATCCACGGCCATGACTTTCAGGCCATTGACCTTGGCCTTGGCGACAATGGCCGGGCCCAGGGACACGTCCGGTGGGCAGATCACAAAGCCCTTGGCACCGTTGGCGGCGAGGCTGTCGATGGCCGAGAGGGTTTTCTCGCCGTCGGGCACGGCGATCTTGATCACGGTGAAGCCATGCTCCTTGCCGGCTTTTTCGGCGAAAGCCCATTCAGTCTGGAACCACGGCTCTTCGGCCTGCTTGACCAGGAAGCCGATCTTCACTTCTTCGGCGGATACGATGCTGCTGAGGCTGCTTAACGCAACAGCGGCAGCCAGAACGCGTAGAACCTTTTTCATGAACGACACCTCTTGTTGTTGTTTTTGAGTCTTGGGTTTAACCGGCGAAACGATGGCAAGGCTTGCCAGGGATATCGACTTCAATGGCCAACAGCGCACCGTCCAAAGGGTGATCCAAGGGACTCGCGGCACTGGTGATATACAAGGTAGTGAGGTCGGGCCCACCGAACACGCAACTGGTGGGACGACTGACCGGCAGCTCGATGATGCGATCGACCTCACCTGCGGGCGTCAGGCGCAGCAGGCAACTGCCGTCCCAACGGGCATTCCAGATGTAGCCCTCGCTGTCCATGGCCGAGCCGTCCGGCCCACCGCGCTCATGGGGTGCAAACCATACCTGGGCGGGTTCGAGCTGGCCGTCGGACTGGATCGAATGCTGATACAGCGTGCCGTCCATGCTGTCGCCGAAATGCACCTGGCTACCCTCCTCGTTCCAAAGCAACGTGTTGGGAATGCCCAGTCCGGTCAGCAACGGCGTGACCCGCGCATCGGCATCGACACGGAACAGGCCGCCGGAGCGCCGGGTGATGGGCAGGTCTTCGCCCTGCTCACCGATATTGTTCTGCATGGTGCCCAGCCACAGCCGGCCCGGGGCATCGCAGCGCGCTTCGTTGCCACGGTTGCCCGGTTGCGGGTCGGCCACGCACAGCAGGGTCAGCGCCTGGGTAGCCAGGTCGAGGCGATACACACCGCTGCTCAAGGTCACCAGCGCATCGCCGCTTTCACACGGAATGAACGCCGAGACATGCTCGGGCAACTGCCACACCTGCAACTGCCCGTCCATCCAGCGCAGTGCCTGTTTGGCGGCGATATCCACCCAGTAAAGCGCCTGGGATCGAACATCCCAGAACGGCCCTTCGCCCAACCGGGCACGGTGTGGGGTGACTGCGCTCAACGACATGAAGCCTCCTGATGACTTACAGCGATTCTCGAGACGGTGCGCCATCCACCAAGCGCTGGATACGCAACGGGTTGGCGTTTTTCAACGCGTCGGGCAGCAGGCTATCAGGGTAATTCTGGAAGCACACGGGCCGCAGGAAACGGTCGATGGCCAGGGTGCCGACCGAGGTGCCGCGGGCGTCGGAGGTCGCCGGATACGGCCCGCCGTGCACCATCGAATCGCAGACTTCCACCCCCGTGGGGTAACCGTTGAGCAGGATGCGCCCGACCTTCTGCTCCAGCAGTGGCGTCAACTCGGCGAACTGTTGCAGGTCAGCCGGTTCGCCGATGATCGTGGCGGTCAACTGGCCGTGCAGCCCATGCAGGGCGGCGCTGAGTTGAGCCTGGTCGACGACCTCGACAAACACCGTGGTGGGGCCGAACACTTCTTCCTGAAGCACTTCGTCACCGTCGATCAGCAAGCGTACATCCGCCTTGAACAGTTGCGGTTGAGCCTGGTTGCCCACTTGCGCGCTGCCTGCCAGATGCTGGATGCCCGGGTGAGACAGGAGTTTTTCCAGGCCCTTGCCGTAGCTGTCCAGGGTGCCGGTGTTGAGCATGGTTTGCGCCGGTTGCTCACCGATCAATTGCGCGACCTGTTGCGTGAACGCGGTGAACGCAGGCGAAGCGATGCCAATCACCAGTCCGGGGTTGGTGCAGAACTGGCCGCAGCCTTGTACCACCGAGGCAGTCAGGTCGCGGGCGACGCTCTCGGCACGCGTTTGCAGGGCCTGGGGCAGCACGATGACCGGGTTGATGCTCGACATTTCGGCAAATACCGGGATCGGTTGCGGGCGTGCGGCCGCCATATCGCACAGGGCACGACCACCCTTGAGCGAACCGGTAAAGCCCACCGCCTGGATTGCCGGGTGCTTGACCAGCGCTTCACCGACACCGCCGCCGAAGATCATGTTGAACACGCCCGCCGGCATCTCGCTGGCCTCGGCGGCGCGAATGATCGCATCGGCCACGCGCTCGGCGGTCGCCATGTGCCCGCTGTGCGCCTTGAACACCACCGGGCAACCGGCGGCCAGCGCAGCGGCGGTGTCGCCACCGGCGGTGGAAAACGCCAGGGGGAAGTTGCTGGCACCGAACACAGCCACCGGGCCCAGGCCGATACGGTATTGACGCAGGTCCGGACGCGGCAACGGCTGGCGGTCGGGCTGGGCTTTGTCGATACGCGCCCCGTAGAAATCACCACGGCGCAGCACGGTGGCGAACAAGCGCATCTGGCCACTGGTACGCCCGCGCTCGCCTTTGATACGGGCAGCAGGCAACGCAGTTTCGCGGCAGACCAACTCGACGAAATCATCGCCCAGCGCGTCCAGCTCATCGGCCACCGCGTCCAGAAACCGCGCACGCCGTGCGGCGCTCAAGGCGCGGTAGGCCGGGTAAGCGGCCGCCGCGGCTTTGGCGGCGGCATCCACCTCTTGCGGGGTGGCCTGGTAGAAATCCTGGGGCAAGGCTTCGCCGGTGGTGGCATCGATACTCTGCAGCTTGACGCTGCCGTTGGCGCTGCGCTGGCCGCCGATGTAGTTGTGGCCGAGGAACTGGGTCATGTAGGTCTCCTTAAAGGGTGATGACGTGGCCGGGTTCGAATACCGCGTCGACCATGCCGATGCCGTTGATCAATGGCGCGCCGAACTCAGCCTGGCTGATCTGGAACACATCGCCCGGTTGAGTACGTATACCGTCGGCGAATGACAGGGTGGCGGTGCCGAAGAAGTGAATATGCACATCGCCCGGTTTGAGAAACTGACTGTATTTGAAGTGGTGGTATTCAAGATTTTCCAGGCTGTGGCACATGTTGGCTTCGCCGCTGAGAAATTCGCTCTGCCAGATCACCTCGCCGTTACGCAGGATGCGGCTGGTACCGGCCAGATGCGCGGGCAACTCGCCCACGCGCAACTCCGGGCCATAGCTGCAACTGCGCAGTTTGGAATGGGCCAGGTACAGGTAGTTCTTGCGTTCCATCACATGGTCGGAGAACTCGTTGCCCACCGCGAAGCCCAGGCGATAAGGCTTGCGGTCGTGACCGATCACGTAGAGGCCGCCGATCTCCGGCTCTTCGCCGGCGTCTTCGGCAAACGGCGGCACCGGGAAGGCGGCGCCTGGACGCACGACAATGCTGCCGTCGCCCTTGTAGAACCACTCCGGCTGCACACCGGCCTGGCCGGCAGCGGGTTTGCCGCCCTCCACGCCCCATTTGAAGATGCGCATGGTGTCGGTCATCGCGCTGTCATCACCGGCCTGCTGGTGCATCTTGTCGCGGGCCGAGGCACTGCCCAGGTGGGTCAGGCCGGTGCCGCTGATCAGCATATGGGCCGGGTCCGGGTGGTCCAGCGGTGGCAGGATTTTAAGTTCGGCCAGCAGCGCCGCGTAGTCATGACTGGCACCCAGGCCCAGGCTCTGTACCTGTTGCTGCAATTTGACCCCGGCTTCGATGGCGGCCAGGGCCAATTCGCGCACGCTGTGTGCGCCCTGCACTTCCCGCAGGGTGTCGCCTTCCACCACGCCGACGCGGCGCTCACCGTTGCTCAACTCGAACTGAACTAAACGCATGCAGGTTCTCCTGGATTTAAGTACGTGTGGCGCCACGGGCGCTGGCGGCAAATTGATCGACGGGCAGTACGTGCTTGCGCTCCAGCAAGCGGTAGACCACGAGGGTCAGCAGCAACCCGAACAGCATCACGCCGGATAGGAAATACAGGCCAGAGGCGAGGTTGCCGGTGTACTCCTTGAGCGCCCCGATCACGAACGGGCCGATATAACCGCCAAGGTTGCCCACCGAGTTGATCAAGGCGATGCCGGCCGCCGCGCTGGCACCGGCAAAAAAACGTCCCGGCAAAGTCCAGAACACCGCCGTGCAGGAAAACATCGCGAAAGCTGCCAGGCACAGCGCGGCCATCTGCAGCACCGGCACACTCAGCCAGGCACTGCAGAACAGGCCAATGGCGCCGAGCACATAGAGCACGGCGAGATGGCCATAGCGATCGTTCAATCGATCGGAACTGCGCGGGATGATCAGCAGGCCGATGATGCCGAAGATATACGGCACGGCCGAGATGAAGCCGGTGGTGAGGTCACTGCCACCGAACTGCTTGATCAGGGTCGGCAACCACAGGCCCAGGCCGTAGATGCTCAGGGTCACCGGCAGGTAGAACAGCGCCAGCAACAGCACGCGTTTGTCTTTGAGCGCGTGCAGCGGGTTGCCGTGACGGGTCTGGCCGTAGGCTTGCAGGTCTTTTTCCAGCTCGCCGGTAAGCCAGGTTTTCTCTTGCTCGCTCATCCAGCTGACCTGCCTGGGACCGTCCGGCAGGTAGCGCAGCACCGGCCAGGTCAGCAGGATCGCCGGGGTGCCGATCACGATAAACAGCCACTGCCAACCGTGCAGGCCAAGAATGCCGTCCATGCCGAGCAAACCACCGGACACGGGCCCGGTGATCATCATTGCAATGGGTTGGGAGAGAATGAACAGCCCAAGGATCTTGCCGCGATGGCGCACCGGGAACCACTGGGTGATGTAGTACAGCACGCCGGGGAAGAACCCCGCTTCCGCCGCGCCCAGCAGAAAGCGCATCACATAGAAACTGTGCGGCCCCTGCACAAAGGCCATGCCGATGGTGATGGCGCCCCAGGTAATCATGATGCGCGCAAACCAGCGCCGCGCGCCGAAGCGGTCGAGCATCAGGTTGCTGGGGATTTCGAACAGGAAGTAGCCAATGAAGAACAGCCCGGCACCGAGGCCATAGGCGGCGTCACCGATGCCGACGTCGGCGCCCATGTGCAGCTTGGCGAACCCTACGGCGGAACGGTCCACGTAGGCGATCAGGTACAGCAGGATCAGGAAGGGAATCAGTTTCAGCGTGATGCGCCGAATAAGCCGCAATTCCTGGCTCATGGGGTCGATCTCCGATTGTTGTTTTTATAGAAGCTCGGGGGACGCCTCTCGCGAAATCCGCCAGGGTCATACCTCAGTTGAGAAAGACTATATAGTAGGACTATTTACAAAACAACACTTCCAAAGCAGCGATTTTGCGCTTATGTTTAAGCACGCATAGAACATATAGTCATACAATAAGAGAATCGATCATGCCTGACAAAAAGCCCGGCCTACGCTCCGCCCAGTGGTTTGGTACCGCCGACAAAAACGGCTTCATGTACCGCAGTTGGATGAAGAACCAGGGCATTGCCGACCACCAGTTCCATGGCAAGCCGATCATCGGCATCTGTAACACCTGGTCGGAGCTGACCCCGTGCAACGCGCATTTCCGCCAGATCGCCGAGCACGTCAAGCGCGGCGTGATCGAGGCCGGTGGCTTCCCGGTGGAGTTCCCGGTGTTCTCCAACGGCGAATCCAACCTGCGCCCTACCGCGATGCTGACCCGCAACCTGGCAAGCATGGATGTGGAAGAAGCGATTCGCGGTAACCCGATTGACGGTGTGGTGCTGCTGACCGGCTGCGACAAAACCACCCCGGCGCTGCTGATGGGCGCCGCCAGTTGTGATGTCCCGGCTATCGTGGTCACCGGCGGGCCGATGCTCAATGGTAAACACAAGGGCCAGGACATCGGCTCGGGCACGGTGGTGTGGCAGCTCAGCGAACAGGTCAAGGCCGGCACCATCACCCTGGATGACTTCCTCGCGGCCGAAGGCGGCATGTCGCGCTCGGCAGGCACCTGCAACACCATGGGCACCGCCTCGACCATGGCGTGCATGGCCGAGGCACTGGGCACGTCCCTGCCCCACAACGCGGCGATCCCAGCGGTGGATGCGCGGCGTTATGTGCTGGCGCACATGTCCGGTATGCGTGCGGTCGAGATGGTGCGCGAAGACTTGAAGCTGTCGAAGATCCTCACCAAAGAAGCGTTTGAAAACGCGATTCGCGTGAACGCGGCCATCGGCGGTTCGACCAACGCGGTGATTCACCTTAAAGCCATCGCCGGGCGCATCGGCGTGGAGCTGGACCTGGATGACTGGACCCGCATCGGGCGCGGCATACCGACCATCGTCGACCTGCAACCCTCAGGGCGCTTCCTGATGGAAGAGTTCTACTACGCTGGCGGCCTGCCTGCCGTGTTGCGTCGCCTGGGTGAGGCCAACCTGATCCCCCACCCGAACGCCTTGACCGTCAACGGCAAGTCCCTGGGCGAGAACACCAAGGACTCGCCGATCTACGGCCAGGACGAAGTGATCCGCACCCTCGACAACCCGATTCGCGCCGACGGCGGCATCTGCGTGCTGCGCGGCAATCTGGCGCCGTTGGGTGCGGTGCTCAAGCCGTCTGCCGCCAGCGCCGAACTGATGCAACACCGTGGCCGTGCGGTGGTGTTCGAAAACTTCGACATGTACAAGGCGCGCATCAACGATCCGGAGCTGGACGTGGACGCCAACTCGATCCTGGTCATGAAGAACTGCGGCCCCAAGGGTTACCCAGGCATGGCCGAGGTCGGCAACATGGGACTGCCGGCCAAACTGCTGGCCCAGGGCGTGACTGACATGGTGCGCATTTCCGATGCGCGCATGAGCGGCACCGCCTACGGCACGGTGGTCTTGCACGTGGCACCGGAAGCCGCTGCCGGCGGGCCGTTGGCGGCCGTGAAGGAAGGTGACTGGATTGAACTCGACTGCGCCAATGGCCGCCTGCACCTGGACATCCCCGACGCCGAGCTGGCGGCGCGCATGGCTGATCTGGCGCCACCGCAAAAGCTGATCGTCGGTGGCTATCGCCAACTGTACATCGACCATGTGCTGCAAGCCGACCAGGGCTGCGACTTTGACTTCCTGGTGGGCTGTCGCGGAGCGGAAGTCCCACGGCATTCCCACTAATTGGGATGCTATGATGCGGCGAATTCAAGCCAGAGCCTGCCCGTCGTTATGGATCACCAGCCGCCCAAGCCGCGCAAGAGCCAGCATGCCCAGATCGTTCAGGACCTGGGCATGCACATCGTTTCCGGTCGCTTCAAGCCCGAAGAACGGTTGCCCATGGAAGCCACGCTGTGCGAGGAATACCAGGTCAGCCGTTCGGTGTTGCGCGAGGCGACGCGGGTGCTCAGCGCCAAGGGCCTGGTGTATTCCAAGCCACGGGTGGGTGCGGTGGTACGGCCACGCTTGAAATGGCACCTGCTCGACCCGGATGTGCTGTCCTGGTTGATGCAGTCCACGCCCCACAGTGAGTTCTTCAATACGCTGGCCGGGGTACGCCGCATCCTCGAACCGGAAATCGCTGCCATGGCCGCGACAACTGCCACCGATGAAGACATCGCCATCATCGAACAAGCGTATCAGGGCATGGAAACCGCCAAGACCCACGAGGACCTGTTGCAGGCCGACCTGGACTTCCACCGCGCGATTGCCGACGCCACCCGCAACGACCTGCTCGCCTATATGTGCAACATGCTCTCATTGCCGCTGCGCGAGTCGATCAATATCACCAACCGCCGCCCGGATATCCAGGGCCTGAGCCTGCCCCGGCACAAGGCAATCCTCACCGCGATCCAGAACCGCGATGCACTGGGCGCAAGGCATGCCTCGCTGGTACAACTGGATGACACGCGGGTGGCGCTGGATACGGTGATGAATGTATTGACGCCGTTGTAACCCCACCCCGTCGCACTCACTCCTGAGTGTTATTGTTGGCTCTGGGGCAGGTGTTATCGCCCTCTTTTTTCAGCGCCAGCACCGCCTGGCGCTCGGACAACAAGTGGGTGATAGCCCCGCCGATAGCGGCAGATATAAGCGCCAGGGCTTCTTTGGGCAGATTGATCGCCGCCCACGTCAAGCCGCCGATCAGCAGGATGACAAACAGGATATTGAAACGTGACACACCCAGTTTTATCGAGCGCACGATATCGGACGTGTCCTGCATCTTTTCAAAGCGTTTAAGGTCTTCGAACTTACGCACCGATTCCAACGTTTCCAGATAGTGGGTTTCGGCCCGTTTCAATTTCTTGATCACGTCGGCTTCGAGCATAACCTCCTCTATCTCGATCCTGACCAGGCTGATATTGGCACCTGGCCGGCCGAGGATTTCGGAGCTCAACGAACTTTCGGCAAGCTCGGCCAACAGATACGTGTATGAGGTCTCGCTGATTTCCTTGGCGTATTTTTGCAAGGCTGACGTGTAGCACTTGGTGGCGTACCGGGTGAACAGACGCTCCGCATCGTTGGTTTTTTTAATCAGTTCTTCAACTTCATTTATGAGTTCCTGTTCCATTTTTAATATCCCTATTAAGCGTGGCTTGGAAAAATAATAAGCGCCGACCACTACGCTGACACGTTAACGGCAAACATCCCTCCATCGCCCTTCACTGTCTACTGTCAAACCTGACAGTAACGCAGCTGCAAATGTGGGAGGGGGCTTGCTCCCGATAGTGGTGTATCAGTCAAAAACATTGAGACTGACTCACCGCTATCGGGAGCAAGCCCCCTCCCACATTGAGTACTGTGTATAGCCTTATAGGGTGTAGGAGATTCCGACCTGCACGGTGCGCGGTGCGCCTGGGTAAGCGTAGATATTGCCGAACGCGCCTTCCTCATACTCGCGGTTGAACAGGTTTTTCACGTCCAGGTTCAGGCGCACCTGCTCGTTGACCTTGTAGTAACCCAGCAGGTCGACCACGGTGTAGGCGTCCATCGAGAAGGCCGTATTGGCGGTCTGGCCGGCGCGCTGGTCGACGTACTTGCCACCGGCACCCAGGCCCAGCCCTTTGAGTGCGCCGTCCTGGAACTCGTAGACGTTGAGCAGGCTGAAGCTGTTGCGCGGGATGTTCATCAAGCGGGTGCCGGCGCGCAGGGTGGTGTCGCGAGTCACTTCGGCGTCCACGTAGGCGTAGCCGCCGATCACACGCCACTCGGGTGTGAGGTTGCCCGCCACGTTGAGGTCAAATCCGCGGCTGCGTACCTGGCCGGTCGCGACACTCAGGGTATTGTCCAAAGGGTCGGTGGCCAGCACGTTTTTCTTTTCGATCTGGTAGATCGCCGCGTCGACGCTCAGTTGACGATCAAGCGCCTCCCACTTGATGCCCATCTCGTAGGACTTGCCTTTCTCCGGCGCGAAACCACCGCCTTCGCGGCTGGCGCCGGTGTTGGGTTTGAACGAACGGGCGGCGTCGGCATAGACCGCGACGGTGTCGGTGAGGTCGTAGATCACGCCCACACGCGGGGTGACGGCGTTGTCGGCGGCGGTCCACGGTTTTACTCCCGCCACATAACTTTGGTAGTCATGTTCAAAACGCTCGAAACGCGCACCTGCCAAGACTTTCAGACGCTCGGTCAGTGCCACCTGGTCCTGCACGAAGGCGGCGTAGGTCTTGAGGTTTTCTTTATCGTGGGTGGGCGTGCGAGTCAGCGCCGGTCGCGTTTGGCCGTACACCGGATTGAAGATGTCGATCGGGTAAGTGCCCAGGGCCGCACTGGAACGCTGGATGATCGACTTGTAGTCGTAATCCTCGTACTCGATACCGGTGAGCAAGGTGTGCTCGAACCCGCCCGTGGAGAAGTGGCCCGTCAGGTTGAGCTGGTAATCCTTGTCGGTCCATTCCAGCTTGCGGTAGTTGAAGTTGCGTTGCAGGGTACGGCCATCGGCGCCCAGGCTGCTCGGTCCATTGGCTTCAATGGCGTTACCTTTCAAGCTGCCGTCCAACCATTGGAAACCGCCGCCCAGGGTCCAGTTGTCGTTGAGCGCGTGCTCGAAACGCAACTGGGCCATGTTGTTGTCGTTGTGCAGCTTGCCGGCATCCTTGTCGCCCCAGAACGTATCGCGCGATGGCGTGCCGCGCTGGTTGGGGAAACGCGTCAGGCCACGGTCCAGCGGGTGGTTGTTGCGCATGAAGTCGCCTTCGAAGGTCACCTTGGTGGCATCGGTGGCCTGCCAGGTGATCACCGGCGTCACGCCGTAGCGCTCGGTCTCGACATGATCGCGGAAGGTATCGCCACCCTCGCCCACCACGTTGAGGCGATACGCCAGACGGCCCTCTTCGTCCAGAGGGCCGGAGGCATCCAGGGTGCCGCGCTTCATGCCCTGGTCATTCACCTGGCTGCCCAAGGTGACGGTGCGTTCGGCCAAGGGTTGCTTGGACACCACGTTGAACGTACCACCGGGGTCGCCACGGCCGTAGAGCATGGTTGCGGGGCCGCGCAACACCTCAAGGCGTTCGATGGTGTTGGCATCCGGCATGTTCGGGTAACCCCGGTTGATCGGGAACCCATTGCGGTAGAACTCACCGGTGGTGAAGCCACGCACGGTGAAGGTGGTCAGGCCCTGGCCGCCAAAGTTGTTGGCGCGGCCGACGCCGCCGGCGTAGTCGAGAGCATCTTGCAGGCGGGTTGCGCCGATATCCTCGACCACGTCTTTGGAGACAACGCTGATGGACTGCGGGGTTTCATGAATCGAGGTGTCGGTGCGCGTCGCACTGGCTGAACGGGTGGCGTGGTAGCCCTGAACCGGGCCCTGCGCCGATTCGAAGTCTGCAGTAGCGGTCACATTGGTGGCTTGCAGCTCGATACTGGCTTTTTCAGCAGGGGCATCCTCTGCCCAGGTCAAAGGGGAAAACGCCTGGAGCACACAGATTGAAATCAGGGTACGACGCATGGATGTAAACCTAGTGAATGAGCCAGATGGGGCGGCAAACCTGCCAATAATTCGCCGCGCATCATATCTCAGCATATTCTCGTTTGATATCAATTCTCATTTGTTATTTTTCAAGTATCGGCGTTGTATCGAGCGGGTACTGCAAAAACCACGGGCGAAAAAAAGCCACTCAATCGAGTGGCTCATATCACCGGCTGGCTGGCCTCAACGGTAGCGTTCCAACCAATGTGCGTAAGGCGCCGGCAAGGTCCAGGAGGACTTGTCCACGCCCAACTCCTTGGCGGCAAAGTACGCCCAGTGCGGATCGGCCAAATGCGCACGCCCTACCGAAACCAGGTCCAGATGACCTGCCTGCAGCGCGCCTTCGGCCAGTTGCGGAGTACCAAAGCCCCACGCCGATGTCACCGGGATACCGGCTTCACGACGTACACGTTCAGCAATTGGCCCCATGAACGCCGGACCCCACGGGATGTTGGTGTCAGGAATCGTGAAACCGACACTGACGCTCAACAGATCCAGGCCACCGGCCTTGAAGCGGCGCGCCAACTCGATGGATTCGGTAAGCGTCTGCTCGTCGCGGCCGTCATATTCGATCACGCCAAAGCGTGCGGTCAGTGGCAGGTTTTCCGGCCAGACTTCGCGTACGGCGGCCAGGGTTTCCAGGAGAAAACGGCTGCGGTTATCGAAGCTGCCGCCGTAGGCATCGGTGCGCTGGTTGGAGTGCTCGGAGAAAAAGCTTTGGCCCAGGTAACCGTGGGCGAAGTGCAGTTCGATCCATTCAAAACCGGCATCGCGGGCGCGACGGGCGGCATCGACGAAGTCTTGCTGGACGCGGGCGATGTCTTCCAGGGTCATGGCACGCGGCACGTTGGGCAAATTGGCGCCGAATGCAATGGCCGACGGCGCGATGGTTTCCCAGCTGCGGGCATCGGAAGCCGGGATGTGGTCATCGCCCTCCCATGGGCGGTTGGCGCTGGCTTTGCGGCCCGCGTGGGCGATCTGGATGCCCGGTACCGAACCTGCGGCCTTGATGGCCTTGACCATCGGCACGAACGCCTGGGCATGGGCATCGCTCCAGATACCGGCGCAGCCTGGGGTGATACGCCCCTCCGGTGCGACTGCTGTGGCCTCGACCACCAGCAGGCCGGCACCGCCCCGGGCCATGCCGGCCAAGTGCACATGGTGCCAGTCGTTGACCATGCCGTCGTCGGCCATGTATTGGCACATCGGCGGGATGGCAATGCGATTGCGCAAGGTAACGTCTTTGAGTTTGAACGGTTCGAACAATGCGGACATCAGATACTCCGAGAGAAGCGTGTGTGATTCGATAGTTCGATGGTAATCGAACTATGGTATTGAACGCTACCCCCCTGTTATGATCCGCCCCATGCGAGCCTTCAAACACCCTACCCTGCAAGAATTGACGCTTGAGCGCGTGCTGTACGCCCTCAGCGACCCCGTGCGCCTGGACATCGTGCGCTGCCTGGCCGGCGTGGCCGAAGCCACCTGCGGTGAACTGGACGGCGGGCGGCCCAAGTCCAGCATGTCTCACCACTTCAGGGTGTTACGTGATGCGGGCCTGGTACACACGCGCAATGTGGGCACCACCCATATGAATTCGTTGCGCCGTGAAGAGCTTGAGAGCCGCTTTCCCGGGTTGCTGGCGAGTGTTCTTGCGCAATCCTAGCGGGCGTTTTGCCCCTCAGGACGCAACAGGCTGCAGCAACACGCCATTAAGGTGAACGCAGTCCTTGCCATTGCGTTTGGCGCCGTAAAGATTTTTGTCCGCCATCTTGAGCACCGCCGATAACTCGTCACCTGGCGCGAAGCGTGCCATGCCCGCACTGCAGGTGTAGTTGTGAGGCGCGGCAACACTTGAGCGTATGGCCTGCAACAAACCCAGCACGAACTCACGGGCGAAGACCGGGTCATCGTCCTGCAACAACACGCCGAACTCCTCCCCGCCGATTCTTCCAAAGCTGTGGCTGCCTTTGGCGTTTTTCAGGCACACGGCCATGGCCCGCAGGATCTTGTCACCGACATCGTGACCGTACACATCATTTTTTGCCTTGAAGCTGTCGATATCCAACATGATGAAGTAGCCAGCCTGGCCGCTGTCGAGCAACTGTTCGAAGCTTTGCATAAAAGCGCGACGGTTAAGGATCGAGGTCAAATAATCGGTTTCGGCCAAGGCGCGAAACTCGCTTTCCACCAACAACACCGAACGCAGGTTCTTCAAATACGAATAACTCAGGATAAAACCGATGGAGACCGAAGATGCGCAAAATATCAGCAGATAAGCCTGTGTTCCTGCATATATATCGGCCTGCATCGGCGACCATAATATGAACCAGACCAACAGGGCGCCGACCAGATAATCCTGAACACTGATAAACAAGATAGCGCTGCCGACCACCAGGGTGACGGCCAGGGGCAAGCCGTAGATACGCAACTCCTGATTAAGGCCAATGACATAGGCAAACCCCACGGACAACATCACGATATAGGCCACTCCCAGCATCCGCCACAGTAGAAAGTTGGCGGTTTTGGAGTGAAACCGGCATACCAGCAACAGGCCAATGGTGACACCCAACATGGACAGGTCGAACTGCATGGCTGGATGAATCAGCCAGATACCGACCCAGGCAATGATCCCGATCCATTCCGCTTGGGTCACCGCAGGCGACAACAACCTGCGCATCCTGGGCCTTAACTTCAAGTTAGCAGGCATCCTTACGCTCCCATCTCAATAGCATGCAGGCCCAGCGCAAAAGAAAAGGCCATAAAGCGTTTTACCAGGCTGACAAAAGGCGGCAGCACTTCCAGCCGGGTCTTGGAGTGAGCTTTGAAATACCCCTTCTCGACGCCCTCCTGGACCATTCGAATAATGTGAGTCTTGGACACGGAAAGTTGCTTGGCCAAGGCCAGATAAGACGATGACCGGAACGTGGCCCGATCATTTTCCGGCGCGAAGGCATCGTTATAAATCGCCAGCATCAACAGATGCCCGGCGTCTCTTTTCACCAACCAGTAACACTCGGGAAGCAGTACATCCACCGTGAGATCGGCGTCGAGGATAATGGCAAAGCCCTTGAAATAAAGGGATAGGAAGCCCCGGTCATCCAACTCGCGCATTTGCCGGAAAATCGCCCGCTCAGGGTAAAGCCGCGCCAATGACTCGGTGAGCGAGGTCAACATCAAACGCGCTTCGCGACAGGCCTCATCCGACGGCGCGTAGACCCTGAAGCGACTGTCTTCGGGGTGCGGCGCGACGTCCATGAAGCCCAGCGCCCGCAATAACAGGAACATTGATTCCAGGCTGTTTTTTGAACAATACCTGCGCGTCACACACAGGGTCTTAACTTCCGACAATAACGGTAAGGGTGTGGCGAAGTATTCACTCAATAAGGCAAACGACACCATCAAACGGCTGTATTTAAGTGCACTCTTGTAGAAAAACGGTCTTCGGGAATAGGGCACGAGCAGCACGTGGTAATGCGCTCTCAGGCACGATTCAAAATCCTTATGACGTTCGAGCGCTTGCGCGGTATTACACATAGCCGACTTCAACGAACTGACATGCATGAAAGAGCCCTGATCATCCAACTTGATTCCACTGATCTCAGCTACGAAATCCCTGCAGCCCGGCCCCAAAACAAATCACGTGGTAAACCCTACGGTTAATGGCTTTTTGCCTCGAACGCAATGTACAGCGATTGCCGGACAAGACGTCATCAGTACCAAAGTTGTTCCAGATTCAAGTGGACCCTCTGCGCACACCTGCGCGTAACTTCTCGTTACATCCTCCGAAGCGAGTGACTGGTCGACGAATCGATTCAGCAACCGGCGAACCTTTCTCCCTTGCGTGGCGTCGTAACAGAGCATTGTTGCCAACCGCCCGCCGCGAGGTTCTCGTTTGAAAGCTGCCGTCCTGAAGAAATACCGCCTGATCATCAAGACCATGGGCTATGTGGGCTGGGCCCTGTTCTGGCTATTGCTGTGGGATGTGGCAGTAACCGTGGACTTCATGTTGTTTCTCACCACCAAGATCAACCTGCCGCTGATGCCACTGACATTGCTGGGTTCGGCGCTGGTGGTGTTGATCAGTTTTCGCAACAGCAGCGCCTATAACCGCTGGTGGGAAGCGCGCACGTTATGGGGGGCGATGGTCAACAATTCACGCAGCTTTGCGCGCCAGGTGCTGACGCTGCTGGATGACCCCGACGGCGAAGTGAATCCGATCAAATCCACACTGCTGCGCCGCCATGTGGCGTATGTGAATTGCCTGGCCGCCCACCTCAAGGGCGAACCCTGTCCGGATGAAGTACGAGCGTTTATCCCCGCCGAGGAATTCGCCCGCAATGGCGCGACCAACAATTTTGCCAATGACATCCTGACCGGGTCAGCGGCGTTGCTGGCCAAGGAATACAAGGCCGGCCACCTGGACAGCATCCGCCTGGCGCGACTGGAGTCGACCCTGGTCGACCTGTCCAATGCCCAAGGCGGCATGGAGCGCATCGCCAATACACCATTGCCCTACCCCTACGTGTATTTCCCGCGGCTGTTTATCTCGCTGTTCTGCCTGATCGTACCGGTGGGCCTGGTGGAATCCCTCGGCTGGTTTACCCCACTGGCTTCCACGGTAGTGGGCTTTATGCTGCTGGCCATCGAGCGTATCGGCACCGACCTGCAAAGCCCGTTTCACTCCAGCGAACATCAGATCCAGATGGAGGCAATTTGCGAAACCATTGAGAAGAACCTGCAATCGATGCAGCGCGATGCGTTGGCCTGAGCCAAGGCATCGTCGCCGTAGTTGTAAAAGACTATTACGAGGCACAATGTACTAACCGGTTACTTATCTTGCTAAAATCGCGTCTTTGCCCTCTCTCACTCGAGTCTATTCGACATGAAACGAGCATCGCGCGCCGCTGGCGTCTCTAGATTTCTACTCCTGGGCCTGGGCGTTGTCATCGCCCTGCTCGGCCTTGCGCTTGCCGTGGGCGGCGCCAAACTGGTCAGCCTGGGAGGTTCCTGGTACTTCCTGGCAGGTGGCGTGGCCATGGCCGTCTCCGGGCTGCTGATCGCTCGGCGCAAGCCTGCCGGGGCGTGGTGGTTTGCCGCGTTCCTCGTCGGTACGGCCGTATGGGCAGTGGCCGACGTGGGCCTAGTGTACTGGCCGCTGTTCTCGCGGCTGTTCATGTTCGCGGTGATCGGCGTGGTGGTGGCGCTGGTATATCCATTGCTGGCCGGCAAACCGGCGCGTGGCGCTTATGCGGTCGCGGCTTTGTTGGCAGTCGGCGTGGCGGTGGCGGCAGGCAATATGTTCGTCGCTCACCCAAGCGTGGCGCCGACCGGTGCCGGCCCTGGCATCACCCCGGTAGCCGAAGCCGATGCACAGAAAGACTGGGCGCACTACGGCAACACCGAGGGCGGCAGCCGCTTCGCCGCGCTGGACCAGATCAATCGCGACAACATCGACAAACTCAAAGTCGCCTGGACCTACCACACCGGTGACGTGGCCATCAGCGACGGCAACGGCGCCGAAGACCAGTTGACGCCCTTGCAGATCGGCAACAAAGTCTTCATCTGCACCCCGCACAACAACTTGATCGCCCTGGACGCCGACACCGGCAAAGAGCTGTGGAAGAACGAGGTCAACGCCCAGTCAGCGGTGTGGCAGCGTTGCCGTGGCATGGCCTACTTCGACGCCACTGCGCCGATTGCCCAGCCGACCCAGCCCAACAGCTCGCCGATCATTGCCGCCAGCGTGCCTGCCGGTGCGCAGTGCCAGCGTCGCCTGCTGACCAACACCATTGATGCGCGCCTGATCGCCGTGGATGCCGACACCGGCAAGTTCTGCGAAGACTTCGGCACCCATGGCCAAGTGGACTTGAAAGCCGGCCTGGGTAATGTGCCGGACAGCTACTACCAACTGTCCTCGGCGCCTTTGATCGCCGGCACCACCGTCGTTGTCGGTGGCCGTGTCGCCGACAACGTGCAGACCGATATGCCAGGCGGCGTGATCCGTGGTTTTGATGTGATCAGCGGCCAGATGCGTTGGGCGTTCGACCCAGGCAACCCTGAAGACAAGCAAGCGCCGGCCGCGGGCAGCACCTATGTGCGCAGCACGCCGAACAGCTGGGCGCCGATGTCCTACGACCCGCTGATGAACACCGTTTTCCTGCCGATGGGCAGCTCCTCCACCGACATTTACGGCGTGGAACGCACCCAGCTGAACCACAAATATGGCGCCTCCGTGCTGGCGCTCGACGCGTCCACCGGTGCCGAAAAGTGGGTCTACCAGACCGTCCACAATGACCTCTGGGACTTCGACCTGCCGATGCAGCCGAGCCTGATCGACTTCACCCCGCCAGGCAGCGACAAAACGGTACCGGCTGTGGTGATCGGCACCAAGGCCGGGCAGATCTACGTGCTCGACCGCGCCACCGGCAAGCCGCTGACCGACGTGCAGGAAGTGCCGGTCAAGGCCGCGAACATTCCCAACGAACCATACTCCCCGACCCAGCCAAAATCGGTGGGTATGCCGCAGATTGGCGCGCAGACCCTGACCGAATCGGACATGTGGGGTGCTACGCCGTACGACCAGTTGCTGTGCCGTATCGACTTCAAAGGCATGCGCTACGACGGCCTGTACACCGCGCCGGGCACCGATAAATCCCTGAGCTTTCCGGGTTCGCTCGGCGGCATGAACTGGGGCAGCATCTCCACCGATCCGGTACACGGCTTTATCTTCGTCAACGACATGCGCCTGGGGCTGTGGATCCAGATGGTGCCGTCGCAAAACAAGGCCCAGGCCTCTTCCGGTGGTGAAGCACTGAACACCGGTATGGGCGCCGTGCCGCTCAAGGGCACGCCTTACGCGGTCAACAAGAACCGCTTCCTGTCGGTGGCCGGCATTCCCTGCCAGGCACCGCCATTCGGCACCTTGACCGCCATCGACATGAAGACGCAAAAAGTTGCCTGGCAAGTGCCGGTGGGCACGGTTGAAGACACCGGCCCCCTGGGCATCCGCATGCACCTGCCAATCAAAGTCGGCCTGCCGACACTGGGCGGCACGCTGTCCACCCAAGGCGGCCTGATCTTTATCGCCGGCACCCAGGACTTCTACCTGCGCGCCTTCAACAGTGGCAACGGTGACGAAATCTGGAAAGCCCGTTTGCCGGTCGGCAGCCAGGGTGGCCCGATGACCTACGTGTCGCCAAAAACCGGCAAGCAGTACATCGTCGTCACCGCCGGCGGCGCGCGCCAGTCCACCGACCGCGGCGACTACGTGATCGCCTACGCCCTGCCGTAACCCCCCTCTGTTCGCGCGGTGCTCCCGCACCGCGCTTTGCGTTTGGAACCCCGCATGAACCCTACTTCTCATACCTCCCTTGGGCGCCTGGTGCTCGGCCTGGCGTTGACTGCTGCCCTGCCCGTTCAAGCCGACGACACCACCCTGACCGGCGACTGGGGCGGCCTGCGCCGTGAGCTCGACGCACAAGGCATCCGCTTTACCGGCGACTACAGCGGCGAAACCGCTTACAACGCCCACGGCGGCCAGCATCGCTCGGCCCGCTATTCGCAAAACCTCAAGCTCGGCGTGCAGTTCGACCTGGGCAAGCTTTACGGTTTCAACAACGGCGACCGCATCCAGCTGACCATCAACGACCGGCGCGGCAACAGCGCTTCCGAAGACCTGGTGGGCAACCGCCTGCCGATCCAGGAAAACTACGGCGGCCTCTACACGCGCCTCACCGAGTTGAGCTACGAGCGCACGCTGTTCACCCCCGCACTCAACATCAAGCTCGGCTACATGGCCATGGGCAATGACCTCGGCGGCCTGGACAGCGGCATTTTGTGCAATTTCATGAACGCCGGCTTCTGCGGGCATCCGCTGAACATGTCGGGCGGCAGTGGATGGGCCAATTACCCGAATGCGCACCTGGGCGCGCGGGTGAAATATGACTTTTCGCCAAACTGGCAACTGCGGGTGGCGGCGTTCAACGTCGACCCTTCCAGCAATGGCAACTCCAGCCGCGCCTGGCACCTGGGGCCCAAGCACACCACCGGCACCGTGGTGCCCATCGAGCTGATCTACAAGCACGCGGGCAGCCTGCCGGGTGAATACAAACTCGGTTATTACTACGACAGTTCCGATGTAAAACGCATTGGCAGCAACAAGGACGTCAGCGGGCGCGGCGGTCACTACCTGTTGATCGACCAGGCGGTGTGGGCCTCCCAATCCTCCCAAGGCCGCAGCTTGCACGCCTTCGGCCAATACTCTGCCGCCAGCGAAGCGGCTTCGCCGTTCACCAAGTGGTATGGCGCGGGGCTGGTGCTGTACAAACCGTTCGACAGTCGCCCACGGGATACCGTCGCCCTCGGTTATGGCCGTGCAGTGCCCAACCCGCGCAGCCGGGATAACGCGGATGCGGCCTACGCCAACCTGGACAACGCTGAACAGCTGATCGAACTCAGCTACGGCTACCAGGCCACACCGTGGCTGACCTTGCGCCCGGACGTGCAATACATCATCGAGCCGGGGGCGTTTTCCGCACAGAACATCGACAACGCGCTGGTGCTGGGACTGCAGGTGAAAGCGACCTTCTAGTCAGCCGGCATCCAGGGCTCTGCCGCGCCCGCCATTTTTCAACATCGACGGATTGATCCCGAACTGCTTGCGGAACGCAGTGGCGAAATGGCTGGCGTTGGCATAACCGAGGTCCGAGGCGATGCGCATCACCGATTCATTGCCGCTCATCAAGCGGCTGCGCGCCTGGATCATGCGCGTCTGCTGGAACACGCCATAGACGCTGTTGGAGAACAGTTGGCGAAACCCGCGGGTGAGCTTGGGCTGGCTCAAGCCGGACTCACGGGCCAACTCCGACAGGCTTGGCGCCTTGCCCAGGTCTTCCAGCAAACGATCGCGAGCCCGCACCAGGCGCTGGCGGTCGGTGTGGCTGACGCGGCAGGTGCATTCGCCATCCTGGCGCGCTTCGAGGAACAGACTGACCAGCGTGACACTTTGCCCGTACAGCCACAGGCTGCTGCGCGGCGGGGCCGATGGCAGGCTGGCGCCGTGGTCCATGGCCAGGCCGAGCATGTGCGCGGTAGCACTCATTTCACCGCTGCGATGGCCGTCGAGGAAGCAATGTTCGCAGGCCAATGCCTTGTTCAGCAGCGGGTCGAGCTTCAATTCCCACTGGGCCAGCAACTCGGGGCGAATCATGACGGTGATGTTGTCGATCTCGCCGTGCTGATGATATAGGCCATGGCGGCAACGGCCAAAGCTGATGCTGCCCGCGCCTTCATCAATCACATAGCGACGTTGCCGGCGCCCATCGCGAAAGCTGCACGCGGCCTTGCCCTTTAACAGGTTGGTGAAGCTGAAGTGAATGCACTCGCTGTCGTCTTGCAAGGGCAACTCTACCGGCTGCTCAAAGGTGCTCTGCCAACGAACGATGTCCAGGCCCTCCTGCAGGGTCATACGCGTGACCCGGCAATGCGCTCCCGGCCCCAGATCGCTACCAAACCCTCCCGTAATGATTCGCGAGACCGGCATCGGTTCTCCTGCGCCTCCCTGAACGGCTGACATCGTAAATCTCCTGGCTGACCGGATACGGCTCGAATCAGACCACATCGGGGTAGAACTCTGCAATTGATAATTATTAGCATTTGGCGCACCGCACGTGCCAAGCCAGATTGCTGCTGCCCCTGAGCAACGCACGCCGATCAGAACTCTCAGTCAAGGTCCCATCATGTCTGCACGATGCAACACGGCGGCTACCCGTCAATCTTGCTACAAACGTAATAGTATAACAATAGCGATTGCTTTGACACTGACCCCTACCGCCTTCGCCGCCACCCTCGGCGAACCTCTGCAACTGCCCGCCTCCACGGTAACGGCGCGCTTGGCCCAGGAAGATTCCAAGGAAGTACCGATCAGCGTCAGTGTGGTCGATGGCGAACAACTGCGTACCCAACGCCTCGATACCCTGGAAAGCGCACTGCGCAATACCTCAGGGGTCAGCGTCAATTCTTCCGGCGGGCCCAACGACTTCAACGTGTTGATCCGCGGTGTCGGTTCGCTTTACCAGATGTCCATGGACGACAGTTCGGTCGCGTTCAATATCGACGGCGTACCTGTGTCGTCGCGCAGCCTGGGGTTCGGCACCCTCGACGTCGACCGCATCGAAGTGCTCAAGGGGCCGCAGGGCACACTGTCCGGCGCAATCGGCCAGGCCGGTGCCGTGAATATCACCACCCGCCAACCCAGCCGGGAACTCGAAGGTTATGTGCGTGGTGAAGTCGGCCAGAAAGGCCAGTTCCTCACCGAAGGCGCCATTGGCGGACCGCTCAGTGACAGCCTCAGCGGCCGCCTGGCGGTGCGACGTGCCGGCTACGACAGCTGGATCGACAACGACCAGACCCATAACCCCATTACCAAACCGCGCAACGAAGCCTATCGCGCCAGCTTGTTGTGGGACCTCAACGATGACACCCACGTGCTGTTCAGCGCCGAACGCCAGCAGACCGAACGCGCCACCAATTCCCTGGTACTGCGCCCCTACGGCAGCCACCCGAGCCTGGACCTGACGCCTGGCCTGTTCGACGACAACGAAAAGACCACCGAGCGCTACACGATCAAGGTCGACCACGACTTCGCCAACAGTCGGCTGACCTCCACCACCGCCACTGGCACTGCCGACTTCACCGGCTTGATCGCCTACGACAGCAAGCTGATGGGCGCCCTCTATGGCACGCCCGGTGAGTTCTGGGTGGTGGACAAATCCTTCGAGCGCAGCTGGAGCCAGGATATACACCTGGGCTCATTGCCCGATTCCGACGTGTTCTGGGTCGCCGGCGTCGCCGCCAGCCGCAATGAACGCAGCTACGACACCCCACGCAACACCTACGGCACCTCCGGCGCCAAGTTCCGCGACTTCACTACCACCACCTACGCAGGCTACGGCGAAGTGACTGTCCCGCTCACCGAACGCCTGAAACTCACTACCGGCTACCGCCATTCCTGGGACCGCAAGACCTACGACGGCCAATACTTCGCAGGTTCGAGCGCCGTGGACGACTCGCGCGCACTCACCGACCACTATGGCACCGGCCGCGTCGCCCTGAGTTATGCGATCACCCCACAGACCAACGTCTACGTGCAATTGGCAAGAGGGTATAAATCCGGCGGGTTCAATGATTATGCCTCCCAGGTCAGCGACAGCGAACCCTACAAGGCCGCCGTCAGCAGGGCCGCCGAACTGGGGTTCAAGAGCGAGACCGACGACCGTCGCGGCAGCCTCAACGGCGCGCTGTTCTACACCCGCGTGCACGATGATCACTTGCTTGGCTACGACGCGGCGACCTTCGCCACCAACGCCTTCAACGCCGACACCCGCACCCGCGGCGCCGAACTGGAAGGTAGCTGGCGCTTCGACTACGGCCTGACTCTGGCCGCCAGCGCGACCTACCTCGATGCCAAGATCACCAGCGGCGTGCAAGGCATCCAGGCCGGTGACGTCGCCGCCGGCAACCGCACCCCGGATGTGCCCCGCTGGAGCGGCAACGTCAACGCCAGCTGGAAACACCCCCTGGGCAACTTCGCCAGCCTTGGCCAGACCAGCCTCAACACCAGCCTCAACTACCACCTGGTTGGTGAACGCGCGGCTGACCCGCAGAACCACTTCAACCTGGACAACTACGAGAAACTCGACCTGCGGGCGGGCCTGGAGAGCAAGTTTGGCGAGGTGTATGCGTTTGCCGACAATCTGTTGAACCAGACGTATGACACCTATGGTTTCTACAGTGACCCGGTGGCCTATGGTGGGCCGTCGCGTCGGAGGACGGTGGGCGTGGGCTATACCTATCAATTCTGAACCGACGCGATTCGGCCGGCTGTCCTGAGTTCAAATGTGGGAGGGGGCTTGCTCCCGATGGCGGTGGATCAGTCACAAATGTCCTGACTGACACTCCCCCATCGGGGCATGGGTATCTACACAGCTGTGTAGCAGCCGACGGTAACCACGATGCGCAGCGAGCCGATCTTGATCTTGATCTTGATCTTGATCTGCTTTTGATCTCAGGCGCCCCGTTAAACCACGCTGGCCGGAATTCGACAGGGATTTGGGGGGTAAACCGGCAGGGATGCCGGTTTAGCCGCCCCGCGCCATGGATGGCGCGTGGCGGCGGCCCCCCAAATCCATGGCGGATTACGGGCACACCGAGCCTAAGCGAGGTGCCGAGTGGTGGGGCAAGCGCGTTTGGTTACTTTGCGCTTTTCAAAGTGACCCGCTGTAAAAGCGGAACCAATAGCAGCCGTTACCTAAATAACGGATATGTACTCGGTCTGATCCAACATCCTGGTCAACTGTCAGGTCGCCATCGGGGGCAAGCCCCCTCCCACATTTGGATCGTAGGGCATCAGTTAGATAGCTATAGGCTGTCAGGTCGCCAGCGGGAGCAAGCCCCTCCCACATTGCACCCAGTGGCTGCCTCAGAACTGATAGCTATACCCCACCCCCGCCGAACGCCCGCGCCCCGGCATCCCGGTCAGCACCGTATCAGTGGAATACGCGCCATACAGGTCATACCGCGCATCCAACAAGTTATCGCCCCACAGATATACCTCCGACCCCCCACTCTCTACTCCAAGGTGCAAGTCCAGCTTGGCATAGCCCTTGAGATCGTAGTGATTCTGCGGATCAGCCGGGCGGTTTTTCTGTACGCGGTAGTTGAGCAAGGTGTTCAAGCGCGGTGCGGGCAAGCCCAGCAGTTCACCCAAAGGCTTCTTCCAGGCCACACTGAAGTTGCCACTCCACAACGGCACATCCGGCACACGGCTGCCCTTGGCCACATCACCACCGGACACACCCGGTGCGTCCGAGGTCACTACCGCGTTGGTGTAGCTGATGGCGCTGCCCAGGGTCAGTTCATCGGTGACATGCCAGGTACTCGACAACTCGGCGCCTTTGCTGCGGGTATCAGCATTCACTGCGCTGACTGCCAGGGATGTGAAGTCATAACCCAGCAAGTGATCATCCTGCACACGCGTAATGAACAACGCGCCTTCCAGGCTCAGTGCACCGCCTTCGCTTTCATGCTTGAAGCCGACCTCGGCGGAGTTCACCTTGGCCGCCTTGTAGGGTTCGCTGTCCTTGATCGAGGTGGCGTAGTCGTTGAACCCGGCCGACTTATAGCCCCGCGACAACACCGCATACACATTGGTCTGCGGCGTCCACGCGTAGTTCAGGGCCACGCGCCCGGTGTTGTAATCGTCCTGCAAGCGTCGGCTGTCGCTGACCAGCTTGCCGCCACCGCTGTAGTCGGCGCCGTAGGTCTTGCGGTCCCAGGTGTGGCGCAGGCCGGTGGTGAGTTTCCAGTCTTCGGCAATCGGGAAGGTGACTTCGCCGTAGGCGGCATAACTGTTGGTGGTGAAGTCGCGCAACTGCTTCGCGCCGTTGGTGAAGTTGTTGGAGTCAAAGCTGCGCTCGGAGCGCGACAGGTTCACCCCGGTCACCCAGAACACCTCGGCATCCGCCAGCGAACCCAGCCGCAGGTCCTGGCTCCAGACCCGCTCGTGGGCCGAGTCTTCGATCAGGTATTCAAACGGTTGACCATACAGCGCCTGGGTGATGTTGCGGTCATAACCCTTGACCGCATTGAAGTCGGTGCTGGTGTAGGCGCTGATCGAGGTGATCCGGGCCTGGGCCAGGTCATGGTTGAGCTCGAAGGAATAACGCTCGTTGGTCTTCTTGTTGCCATTGAACGTACCCGGGGTGTAATCGAGACTCGGGCGATTGCCGAACGGGCGCAGGATCTCCGAGCCGGCATAATGATCGGCGCGCTGGCGCTCGACGGTCAGCAGGCCGGTGGTCCCTTCATCGTTGTCCCACAACAGGCTGCCGCGCAATGCCAGGTCGCGGGGCTTGGTCAGGGGGTCGCCATCCTGCTGGTCATCGACCCAGTTATCAAAGCCGCTGCGCCGCACGGCAAGTCGCCCGGCCAGGGACTCGGTCAGCGGCCCGCCCACTGCGCCCTCGGTCATGAACTGGCCCTGGTTGCCCACTTCGCCGCGCACATAGCCTTCCAGCTCACGGGTGGGTTTGCGGGTGGTGACGTTAATCGCGCCGGCCTCGCTGTTACGTCCGAACAACGTGCCTTGCGGCCCCTTGAGCACTTCCACTTGCTGCACGTCGAGGGTGGCCATTGCCGCGTTGCGCACCGACATCGGCACGCCGTCCACGTTCAGCACCACCGAGCCGTCATCCATGCTCATTTGGTTCAGCGAGCCGACCCCGCGGATGCGTACGTTGGCATCGTTGGCGCCGCCCCAGGAGTTCACATCCACCCCCGGCGTGGTGCGCAAGGCATCCTCCAGGGTGCGCAGGCGACGCGTCTCCAGGGTTTGCCCGTCAAGCACCGAGAGGCCGAACGGAATGTCCTTGGCACTTTCCTGGTTCAACCGCGCACTGACCGTTACTGGCGCCAGCTCGATGGTCTCGCTACTGGCGGCGGGTTGATAGTCAGCGGCATAGGCCGTGCACATCTGGCTGGACAAGGTCAGCGCCATGGCTTGGGTCAATACGTTAGCGCGCCAACCGAAAGGACGACGCAACGGCTGGATAGACAGTTCAGATGACATGGCAAAGCTCCAAAAGACAGGGATGATTCAACTTCATTGCACAGGCCCCCAGCGCTTGAGCGCGGCAGCAATCACAGGATCGGAGGGCGCGCCCAGCAGGCCCTGGATCGCGGTTGGCCATCCCTGGCCGTTACGGACATCGGCGGTCAGCGCCGTGAGCTGTTCGGGAGTTTGCCCGGCGACCCAGTCAAGGCTGACCAGTGCGGCATAACTGGCGGCCCACCCCTGTTCGCGGGCATCGGCCAGGGTGCCGACGGGCTCACCGTCATTGCCCAGGGCACGGGTCAGGTCGTCGGCCATCAGCTTGACCAACGCTGCACGGGCATCAGCACCGTCGATGTCCTCCACACACAGCAGGCCCAGCGCACCTGCCACACCCTGGCTGAGCCACAGGTAGCCGGGGGTTTGGCGCAGGTTGCTCGCCTCGACCAGCGATTGGCGGGCAAGCAGTTCGGCGATATGGGCACGGCGCGTCCAGCGCCCAACGCCTGTCGGCGCCACGTCCCAACTGGGTGACTGGCCAAGCAGTAAATGGCCATGACTCAGACGGCTGGCACCCATGCCGACAGGCCACTGACTCAGTTGTTCGACGCTGGGACGGCTGCCCAGACGCCGCGCCACACAGGCGCTCATCGCGTCCAGGTCCTCCTGCACTTCACGGGCGGTGTTCTCGCGGCTGATATCCTTCTGAGCCGACGTGGCATAGGCAAAGTCCAGCGGCCCCTCACTGCTGCCGGTAATGGCCTGGCCATCGACCTCAAGCTGCCATTGCCAGTGCCCGGCCGGTGCAACGGCATCCACCGCCACCGCAGCGCCCGTCGGCAACCGGGGCACCGCTGTCGGCAACCCGGCTTCGCTACGCTGGGCCGGTGCACGCAACAACCGCTCGCTGTCCAGGCCCAAGCGTGGCACCACACGGTGCGCTTGCAGCCACACACCCTGAGGCCCAAGCCAGAATGCTTCACCCTCGGCAGGCCAGCCGTCAGCACTCACCGTCCAGTTCAACACCACCTGACAACCGCTCGCCGCGCACCCCTCCAACGGCACCCGCAGGTGCTCGGTGGCGTGTTCAAACACAACGGGGCGCCCCATCACGCTGACCGCGGTCACCTGCATACCCGGTGGCAACTCGGCATCGAGGCCGGTAGTGAGCACCCCATCCAACGTCCACTGGCCCACCACCTGCCGGGCGGCCGAATCGACCTGCACCTGCAACTGCCCGCCCGCCACCTGCCAGGCACTCGCCCCGGGCAGCCAGCGCCGTTCCCAGTCGGCGCGTTCGGCGCGTTGCTCGGCGACAGACTGGTAATCGCCCTGCTCCACCAAATGCAGCTGCAACAACACGCCGCTGCCAAGCAAGCCGACAGCACCCAGAGCCAGCAACACACCGGGCAAGCCGAGCAAACCGCGGCGCACGTCGCTCAATCGACGACGCTCCGGCCCACGGGGCAAGGCCAGTGCCGCGATCGCGAGCATGACCAGGCAACCGGCCAGTTTCCAACCGGCCAAGGTCGTCAGAAACGCCAGCCACGGCGCCCAGCCGGTCAGCAGCGACACGCTCACATGCGCAGGAATCGCCATGGCATAGGGCGGATAGGTGACCAGGCCCAACTCATGGTTGAGTACCAGGAAAAACGTCAGCAGCATCGAGGCGGCATACGCCAGCCCGGATCGGCGGATCAGCGCATGCACCAGCACTGTGAGCATCGCCAGCTCCACCAATGGAGGCGCGAACACCAACGCCTGATACACCAGCACAAAGCCCGGCGCCAGGCTGTCGGGCGCGGCAATCGCACTGATCAGCAAGCTGGCCAGGCCCGGCACCAGCGCAAGCGTCAGGGTCGCCAGCAGCACACAAGCCACCCGCCCCAGCAATCGCAACCACGCCGGGGCCGCAGTTGCCTGCAACATAGCGCCAAACCCTTCGACGTCATCGCGTCGGCACACCAGCCCAACCAGCGCCGCAACCATAAAGGCCATCACCAGGAACAACGCACTCGACAACAACGGCAGGGTCAGGTCCGCCCGGGGCACCATCGGCCCTCGCGCATGCCACACGCCGTGGACAAAGCCACTGAGCACGCCCATCACCAACAGCAAGCCGAGCGCCACCCACCAGAGGCGCCGGGCAAACAGCTGGCGTACCTGCCAACGTGCCTCATGCCCCAGGGCGCGCGACCATTGGCTATGGGTCAGCGGGCCAGGCAAGGTCACTGCGCCTGTCAGTAACATCGGCGGCTCCGCCAGCACTGCCCCGCTGCGTTTGCCCATCAAGCCCTGGCGCGTGGTGCGCGCCAATACAGCGGCCAATAACAGCAGCGGCACAACACACCACAACAGCCGGTTAAGCCAGAACCCCGGGGTCAAGGCCAACAGCGATTGGGATTTCTGCGCGGCGCTCCAGGTCTCGACCTGGGCCTGGGCAAAGGTGAACAGCGACGGGTCCAGGCTGGCAGCCAACAGCGGGTTGATATGCCCCCCCTTGAGCACCACCACGGCAAACATCCACAGCAGCATCAACACCGTCGCCAACCCAAACGGTGCCGCCAGGCCACGGCTGCGCAAGGCCAGCAGGTAATACAAGGCCCCAACCCCGGTGCTGACCGGCAACAGCAACGCAACCCAGGCAAACCCCAGCGCCGACCACATCGGTGCACCGATACTCGCGGCCGGCACCCAGCCGAGCCAGCCCAGTACCGGGCTGACCAGAAAGCCCACGATCAGCGAACTGGCGAGCAAGCCACCCACCAGCGCCGCGCCGATAAAGCGCCCCCACAGCAGCGCCGGCAGCGACAGCGGCAAGGCGAGCAGCACCTCTTCCAATTGCGCCTCGCGGTCGCGCAGTGCCGGTTGGGCGAACACCCAGGCCCAGGCGAAAAACAGGAAAAACATGCACCCGCACGACATCAGGTAGATAAGGCTCGGCGCATTGCGTGCGATGTCGCTGGCGCCCATTTTCTGCACATAGTCGGCATTGGTCAGGGACATCAGCAAATAGCCGGTGAGGCCCAGGAACACCAGGAGTGGAATGCCGCTGCGCAGTCCGGCGCGCACTTGCACCCAGGCCTCGCGCATCAAGAGAGCAAAGGTATTCATGCCGCGACTGCCTCGCCAGCCTGGGCCAGCGCCAGGTAATAGATGTCTTCCAGGCGCGGCGCGTGGGGCCTGAAGCGCGGGTCAGCCGGACGTTCGCCGTGCACGATCACGCGGCTGCCGTCGGGGCTCGCCGCCACATGCAAGGCGTCGGGCAGCGGCTCACCACGACCGAACGACGCCTCCCATAAACGGCCCTGCTCAGCCTCGAGCAAATCCGCCGGGCGCCCTTCGACAATAATCTGCCCAGCGGCCAGCACCGCCAGGCGGCTGCACAGGTTCTCGACGTCTTCAACGATATGGGTCGAGAGCAACACGATGGACTCGGCCGCCACATCCGCCAACACTCGGTGAAAACGGTTGCGCTCGGCCGGGTCGAGCCCGGCGGTCGGCTCATCGACGATCAGCAAGCGCGGCGAGCCGATCAGGGCCATGGCGATGCCGAAGCGACGCAACATGCCGCCCGAATACGTGGCCAGCGCCCGGTGCGCGGCTTCCTGCAGGTTGACCTTGGCCAGCAAGCCCTCGACTTCCTCGCGGCGCTGGCGAGTGTCGGTACGCCCCTTGAGCCAGGCAAACCGATCAAGCAAATCCCGCGCACTCACCCCCGGATACGCCCCCAGCTGCTGTGGCAAGTAACCCAGGCGACGACGCAAATGCTCGGCATCGGCCAACACATCCACACCATCCAAGTGGATGCTGCCGGCGTCCGGCTGCTGCAAGGTCGCCAGGGTGCGCATCAGGCTGCTTTTGCCCGCGCCATTGGGGCCGAGCAAACCGTACATGCCCGGCCCCACATTCAGGTCAACGCCGCGCAGCGCCTCAACGCCATTGTTGTAGCGCTTGCACAAACCGCGCACCTGCAAACCCGAATCGACTGACATCCACAACTCCCTCAAGGACAAGCCCTGCAAAAGGGCGGCGAGCGACGGTAGTCAAGGGCGGCGGCGCGGCTCTACCCGATTCAAGTCATTTTCCAACCGTATCCCGCACGCTGATCGGCGTTATGCCCCACCCCTCACACGCCCGAAACCGCGCGAGGGAAACGGATACGGGGCAAAAACGATTCGATCCGGGTAGTCGAGACAATGAGAATGACTAGCATCTCCTTCCACGCAATTACCTGCCCCTCAGCGCCTGGGCCAACGCCGGTCCGGGCCCTAGCGATGAGAAGACGTTGAGCCATGGCCACTCCCAGCACCTCAACCCTAACCCTGCTGCGCCGTTCCCTGTCCGAAGCCCTGGGACAGCCTGCCGAGCAGATCCCTCTGGAGGCCAACCTGATCGAATGGGGCCTGGATTCGGTCACCCTGATCCGCCTGGCAGGCCAATGGCGGCGTCAGGGTCTGGCCGCACGTTTCGCCGAGCTGGTGGCCGACCCGCGCCTGTGCGCCTGGCTGGCCCTGCTCGACACCGCGCCGGCTCCTGCCGCGCCCGTCAATCACAGCGCCGACGATGGCCAGCCCTTCGAACTGGCCCCCATGCAACATGCGTACTGGATCGGCCGTGCCCCTGGCCAGGCACTGGGTGGTGTGGCTGCACACTTCTATAACGAATTCGACGGTCACGACGTCGACCCGGCCCGCCTGGAAGCCGCCGTGCACGCCTTGTTGGCCCGCCACCCCATGTTGCGGGCGCAATTCCTCGACGATGGCCGCCAGCAGATCCTGCCCCGCAGTCCATGGCCGGGACTCAAAGTGCATGACCTGCGCCAGGCCGATGCCGAACAGCGGCAACACCATCTGCACGTCTTGCGCGCCGAACTTTCCCATCGCCAGTTGGCCGTGGAACACGGCCAGGTGCTGGACATCCAGTTATCACTGTTGCCCCAGGGCACGCGCCTGCACCTGAACCTCGACATGCTCGCCGCCGACGCCTTGAGCCTGCGTACCCTGCTCGGCGACCTGGTGCAGTTGTACCGCCTACAGCCGCTGCCCGCGCTGGATTACAGCTTCCCCCGTTACCTGGCCGACCTGCGCCTGGAGCACGCCAGCCCCGAGCACCGCGAGCGCCATCGACACGCCCGCGACTACTGGTTGCAGCGCCTGGACGCCTTGCCCGGCGCCCCACGCTTGCCCATCAAGAGCCAGGGCGATGAGCGCCAGGTGCGCCGCCGTCACCACTGGTTGTCGGCGTCCCAACGCCAGGCGTTCGAACGCCACGCCCGCGAGCACGCCCTGACCCCGGCCATGGCCCTGGCCGCGGTGTTTTGCGAAGCCCTTGGCGCCTGGTGCGAGACGCCTGAGCTGCTGCTCAACCTGCCGCTGTTCAACCGTGTGCCTTTACATACCGATGTCGAGCGCCTGGTCGGTGACTTCACCTCCTCGATCCTGCTGGCCTGGGACGGCCGCATGACCGGCACCTTCGCCGCCCGAGCCACGGCGCTGCAACGACGCTTTCATGGCGATGCCGCACACAGTGCGTTTTCCGGCCTTGAGGTGTTGCGTGAACTGTCCCGCCATCGCGGCGAGCAAGTGCTGGCGCCGGTGGTGTACACCAGCGCGCTGGGCCTGGGGGAACTGTTCGCCGAGGGCGTGCAGGAGAGTTTCGGCCAGCCGGCCTGGATCATTTCCCAGGGCCCGCAGGTGTGGCTGGACGCCCAGGTCACCGAGCTGGACGGCGGCATTCTGGTCAACCTCGACGCCCGCGAAGGGTTGTTCGCCGAGGGCGTGCTCGATGGCCTGTTCGATGCCTATACCGGCCTGTTGCAGCGCCTGTGCCATGACGCTGCGGCCTGGGATCAGACGGTGCCGGCGCTGCTTCCCGCCAGCCAGCTTGACGTACGCCGCGCCACCCAGGGCCAGCGCACAGCATTACCGGTAACACGCCTGCACGAAGGTTTTTTCACCCAGGCGCAGTTGACGCCCGCCCGGCCCGCACTGCTGCACGGCAACCACATCATCAGCTACGGCGAGCTGGCCGAGCGAGCCCTCGCCGTAGGGGCCTACCTCGAAGGCCAGGGCGTGCTGCGCGGTGACATCGTGGCGTTGCAACTGCCCAAAGGCCCCGAGCAGGTGATCGCTGTGCTGGGCATCCTGGCGTGCAGCGCCACCTACCTGCCCATCGGCGCTGACCAGCCCGAGGCGCGTTGCCGCAAGATCTGCCAGTCGTCCGGCGCACGCTTGCTGCTCACCCGCTTGCCGCACGCCGACACCGCGTTGCAGGCGCCGCGCCCCGGTGCGATCAGCGACCTGGCCTATGTTCTATATACCTCCGGTTCCACTGGTGAGCCCAAGGGCGTAGAGGTCAGCCACCTGGCCGCCGCCAACACCCTGGAAGACCTGCAACGGCGTTTGCAGCTCAATGGCGAAGACCGAATCCTGGCGCTCTCCGCGCTGGAATTCGACCTGTCGGTGTTTGACCTGTTTGCCGCGCTGGCCAACGGCGCGGCGGTGATCCTCATCGAGCCCCAATTGCAACGCGACGCCCCACGCTGGCGTGAACTGGCCGTGCAGCACCGCGCCACTGTGCTCAATTGCGTGCCGGCGCTACTCGACATGTTGCTGAGTTGCGCCGACGCCCCACTGCCCCTGCGCGCTGTATTGCTCGGTGGTGACAAGGTCGCGCCGCAGTTGGCGCCACGTCTGTGGGCCCAGGCGCCCGGTTGCCGCTTCATGGCCCTGGGCGGCGCAACGGAAGCGGCGATTCACTCGACGCTGTTCGAAGTCGCCCCCGGCCAGGCACTGCACTGGCATTGCCTGCCCTACGGCAAGCCGCTGGATAACGTCAGCCTGCGCATCGTCGACCGGCATGGCCATGACTGCCCGGATTGGGTGGCCGGTGAACTGTGGATCGGTGGCGCCGGGGTGGCCGAGGGTTACCGTGGCGACCCGGTACGCAGCGCCGAACGATTTGTGCAGTACCAGGGCCTGCGTTGGTACCGCACCGGCGACAGTGCGCGCTACCACCCCGACGGCACGGTCGAGTTTCTGGGGCGCACAGACTTCCAACTCAAATTGCATGGCTACCGCATCGAAGCCGGTGAAGTAGAACAGGCGCTGCTGGCGTGCCCCGGCGTCGAACAGGCGGTGGCGCTGCTGGTCGGCCAGCACCTGGCAGCGGCGGTGCGCCTTGCAAATGGCCCGGAGCAGCCCACAGTGCTGGAGCTGCCGGACCTGGCCGAGCGCCTGCCGGCCTATATGATTCCCAGCCTGATTCTCGGCTGCGCGCAGTGGCCCCTGACAAGCAATGGCAAGGTGGATCGCAACGCACTCAACGGCTGGCTGGCCGACCACAGCAGCGCCGTCCCTGCCCAGCTGTCGCCACCCTGCGGAGCCATCGAACAACAGGTGGCCCGCGCCTGGCAGCAATTGCTCGGCTGTGGCGAGGTCTGCCGTGAGCACAACTTCTTTGCCCTCGGTGGCGACTCCCTGAGCGCCACGCGCCTGGTGCGCCTGCTGGCCGAACAAGGGCTGGGGGGCGCACGGATCGCCCAGGTGTTTGCCAAGCCGGTGCTGGCGCAGTTCTGCACAGGCCTGCATCAACAGGCCCAGGCCGAAACACAACGCACCGTGGTACCGGACCTCGACCAACGTCACGCGCCCTTCCCCATGACCGAGGTGCAGCAAGCCTACTGGCTGGGCCGCGACCCCAGCCTGGTATTGGGCGGCGTGAGCTGCCACTTCTACCGCGAATACGACGTCGAAGACCTCGACCTGCCACGCCTGCAACACGCATTGGCACGCCTGATCGAACGCCACGAAACGCTGCGCACGGTGTTCGACCACACAGGCCAGGCACGCATCCTCCCCCAGGTGCCCACCTTCGTGATCGGCCAGCGCTACGCCTGCCTTGAAGACCTGCGCGAACACTGTGCCCACCGCGTGTTCGATCCCGCCCAATGGCCGCTGTTCGATGTGCAGGCCGTGACCCAGGGCCGGCACACGCGGCTGGCGATCAGCCTGGACAACCTGATTCTTGATGCCCTGAGCATCCTGCGTTTCTATGCCGAACTCGACGCGTTGTACCGCGAGCCGACGCTGGCCCTGGCACCGCTGCAGCTTTCATTTCGCGACTATCAAGTGCAATCCCATGTGGAACCTGACGAATTGCACGCCGCGCAACAGTTCTGGCAGGAACGCCTGCCCACGTTGCCGCCGCACCCGCAACTGCCCCTGGCAACCGACCCCGCCAACGTGGGCCAACCGCGCTTCGAGCGCCTGCAAGGGCAGGTCAAGGCCGATGCCTGGCAAGCGATCCTGGCCAAGGCCCAGCAATACGGCCTGACTGCTTCGGCGGTACTGCTCTGCGCGTTTGCCGAAACCCTCGGGCGCTGGAGTGCGCGCCCCGACCTGAGTCTCAACCTGACCCTGTTTGACCGCCGGCCGGTGCATCCGCAGATCGATCAGGTCATGGGCGATTTCACCTCCCTGACCGTGCTCGGCTATGCGCCCAAGGTCGGCGAACGCTGGATCGACTGCGCACGGCGCACCCAGCAGCAACTCGGCGATGCGCTGGAACACCGCTGCATCGGTTCGGTGAACTTGCTGCGTCAACTGGCGCGGCAACGCGGCGAACAGCAGGTCAACATGCCGGTGGTCTTCACCAGTGCCCTGGGGGTGCCGGATGGCACCGCCGCACCGGTAGACGGGCCGTTCGCCCGGCAGGTATTCGGCCTGACCCAAACCCCACAGGTATGGCTCGATCATCAGGTGGTGGAAGCCGACGGCGGCATCGCCCTGAACTGGGACCGCGTGGTCGGCCTGTTCCCCGAAGGGCTGGTCGAAGCCATGTTCGACGCCTACCTGCGCAGCCTCCACTGGCTGGCCGAACACGCCTGGGACGACGCGCCGCCAGACTTGCTGCCCCTGGCCCAGGCGCAACTGCGCGCCCGCCTGAATGCTCCCGGCCCCGGCGTGCCGGTTGATCCGACCTTGCATCAGGGCTTTTTCCAGCACGCGCACCACGCCCCGCATCGCCCTGCGCTGTTGTGGGGTGAGCATGACAGCCTGAGCTACGGCGAACTGGCCGAACGGGCGTTGCGCATCGCCCGTAGCCTGATGGACGCAGGGGTGACAGCCGGTGACCTGGTGGCGGTGTCCCTGGCCAAGGGCCCGCAACAGATCGCGAGTGTATTGGCCGTGCTGGCCGCCGGCGCCGCCTACCTGCCAGTGGGTGTCGACCAGCCGTTGCAGCGTTGCCAACGCATTCTGCAACAGGCCGGCGTCAGCCTGATCCTCGCCGAGCACGACCCACAGCTGCCAGGCGTCAAGCATCTGAAGCCGTCCCAGGCGCAAAGCGCCGAACCGCTATCGGCACCGCTGGCCGTGTGCGCCAACCAACTGGCCTACGTGATTTACACCTCCGGCTCCACCGGCCAGCCCAAGGGCGTGGAAATCACCCACCGCGCCGCCATGAACACCGTGGCCGAGATCAACCGCTGCTACGGCATCGACGCGTCGGACCGCGGTCTGGCGCTGTCGGCGCTGGACTTCGACCTGTCGGTGTATGACGTGTTCGGCCTGCTCTCGGCGGGCGCGGCCCTGGTGTTGATCGACGAAGACCAGCGCCGCGACGCCCGCGCCTGGCTCAAGGCCCTGCGACACCACCGCGTGAGCCTGTGGAACAGCGTACCGGCGCTGCTCGACATGCTGCTGGAAGCCAACGCCCTTGAGCGCCAACCCCTGGCGCTGAAGGTGGCCCTGCTGTCGGGCGACTGGATCGGCCTCGACCTGCCGCAACGCCTGCGCCAACAAGCCCAGGATTGCCGCTTTATTGCCTTGGGCGGCGCCACCGAAGCGGCGATCTGGTCCAACCATTACGAGGTACGGCAACTGTTGCCGGGCTGGCGCTCGATCCCCTACGGCGTGCCGCTGGCGAACCAGGCTTACCGCGTGGTCGACGCCCTTGGCCGCGACTGCCCGGACTGGGTCACGGGCGAGTTGTGGATTGGCGGCGCCGGCGTCGCACGCGGCTATCGCCATGCGCCGCAATTGAATGCCGAGCGCTTTGTCGAGGGTTGGTACCGCACCGGCGACCTGGGCCGCTACCACCCGGGTGGGTTGCTGGAGTTTCTCGGGCGTGCCGACACCCAGGTGAAGATTCACGGCCATCGTATCGAGCTGGGGGAAATCGAAGCCGCGCTGGCCCGTCATCCCTGCGTGAACCGTGCCGTGGTGCTGGTCGAGGATCAGCGCCTGCTGGCTGCTGTCACCGCCAGCACCTGCGCCGAGGTGCTGGCCAAGCACCTGGTGCAATGCCTGCCCGCCTATATGCGCCCGGAACAGATCCTGGTGCTGGAACGCCTTCCCCTGAGCAGCAATGGCAAGGTGGATCGCCGTGCCTTGCTTGCGCCATTGGCGGCAGCTGCCCGGTCCCACTGCGTCGTGGATGAAGCCCCGCTGAGCGCCGCAGAACAACTGGTCGCCGAGCTGTGGCAGCAGTTGCTCAACGTGCCCAGCGTGTCGCGCCACGACAATTTTTTCCGCCTGGGCGGCGACAGCCTGCTGGCCACGCGGTTTCTCGAAATGCTGCGCAGCCGTGTTGGCCTGGAATTGCCCATGGGCCAGTTGTTCGGCGCCGCCAGCCTGATGGAAGTGGCCCACGCGGTAGAGCGCCAACCCACCCCGCACACCGTTGAAGAGGGCGTCATCTGATGCCCGCGCAACCTGCCCTTATCCCAGGAGCTGCCCCCATGCCCGCCGCCAAACTGTTAAGCGAACTCAAGTCCCTGGGCGTCGAACTCTGGCCCCAGGATGGCCAACTCAAATTCCGCGCGCCCCAGGGCCTGCTCGACGCCGAGCGCCTGGCGCAACTGCGCGAGCACAAGCAGCAGATCCTGCACCTGCTGCAAACCCAGGAGCGGCCCCAGGTAATGGCCGACCCGGCACAGCGTCACGCGCCGTTCCCGCTCACCGATGTGCAGAACGCCTACCTGCTCGGCCGCCAGTCATCATTCGGCTACGGCAACGTGGCCTGCCACGGTTACCTCGAACTGAGCTGGCCGAGCCTCGACCCGCAGCAGGTCGAACACGCCTGGAACCGCCTGATTGCCCGGCACGACATGCTGCGCGTGGTGATCGCCAGCGAAGGCTCCCAGCGCGTGCTGGCCGAAGTCGCCCATTACCCGGTGGACGTCGCCGACCTGCGCGGCGCCACTCGTGAACAGCACCAGCACGCCGTGCAGCAGATACGTGAGGCCATGGAGCAGAAGCTCTACCCTACCGATATCTGGCCGCTATTCGAATTGCGCCTGAGCCGCAGCGACAGCGGCGACACCCTGCACTTCTCCATGGACTCATTGATTGCCGACTGGGCCAGCGCGCAACTGCTGTTCAATGAACTGGAACAGCTACTGCACGACCCCCAGGCCAACTTGCCCAGCCTGGACATCACCTTTCGCGACTACCTGCTGGCCGAACGGGGCCTGCTCGAAGGCAGCCGCCACCAACGCGACCGTGACTACTGGATGGCGCGTATCGATGAACTGCCCCCCGCCCCGCAACTGCCGGCGCCCCTGAGCGGCGAAGACACCAGCGTGCCGCGCTTCCAGCGCCACTGCGCGCAACTCGACACACAGTCATGGGCAGCCTTGAAAAGCGCCGCAGGCGCCCTCGGCCTTACCCCGTCCATCGTGGTGCTCAGCGCCTACGTCGGCACCTTGCAACGCTGGAGCCAGCAACCCACCTTCAGCCTCAATCTGACACTGCTCAACCGCTTGCCACTGCATCCGCAAGTGGGTCAACTGGTTGGGGATTTCACCTCGGTCAGCCTGTTGCAGGTCAATGATCCCCAGGGCCAGGATTTCACCAGCCAAGCACGCCAACTGGGCAATCAACTGTTTGCCGACCTGGAGCACCGGCTGTTTTCCGGCATCCAGGTGATGCGCGAAATCGGTCGCCGGCGCGGGCGTGAAGCGGCGTCCATGCCGGTGGTGTTCACCAGTGCTATCGGCCTGGCGATCGAACCACCTCCCGCCAGCCAGCGACAGGTCGGCCACGGCATCACCCAAACTCCGCAGGTGACCCTCGACTGCCAGGTGATGGACGACGCGCAGGGTTTGCACATCCACTGGGATGTGCGCCAAGGCGTGTTCCCCGACGGCCTGATCGAAGACATGCAGCAGGCATTCGTCGCCGAGTTACAGTTACTGGCCCTCGACCCGGCCGCCTGGGACCACCCCATGCAAGTGCCGTTGCCGGCCTGGCAACAACGTGAGCGCCTGGCCGCCAATGCCACCGCCGCGCCGCTGCCCACCGGCCGCCTGCATGACAGCCTGCTGAGCATGGCCTGGGAACAGCCGCAGGCCCTGGCAGTGATCGATGCCCACGGCAGCCTGACCTACGCCGCCCTGATGGAGCGTGCCTTGGCAGTCGCTGCCGCCCTCAGCGCCGCCGGTTGCCGCGCCCAGGAACCGGTGGCGATCCTGATGCCCAAGGGCCGTGACCAAGTGGTGGCGGCCTACGGCGTGCTCCTGGCCGGCGCCGCCTACCTGCCTCTGGACAGCCATGCCCCGGCCGCCCGCCGCGACCGCGTGCTGCACAGCGCCAAGGTGCGCCACGTGCTCGGCCAGTCCCAGGCCCTGCCCCACACCCCATTGCCGGAGGGCTTGCACTGGCATGCCGTGGATCAACTGGCGTCGACCCCATCGGACTTCCCGGCACCGCACGGCAGCCCCGACGATCTCGCTTATGTGATCTACACCTCCGGCTCCACCGGTGAACCCAAGGGCGTGATGATCAGCCATCGCGCTGCGCTCAATACCGTGCAGGACATCAACCGGCGCTTTGCGGTCAACGCCGCCGACCGCGTGTTGGGCCTGGCGCAACTGAGTTTCGATTTGTCGGTGTATGACCTGTTCGGCCCCCTCGCGGTGGGCGGCACCCTGGTGCTGCCCGACCCGGCACGCGGCGCCGACCCGTCGCACTGGGCCGAGCTGGTGCAGCGCCATCAGGTGACTCTGTGGAACTCGGTACCGGCGCAATTGCAGATGCTGGCCCACTACCTGCAAGCCGAGCCGCGCCCCCTCGACAGCCTGCGCCTGGCGTTGTTGTCGGGTGACTGGATCGCGCTGAACCTGGCGCCGCAACTGCACGCGCTGTTGCCGGGCCTGGCCCTGGTGGCCCTGGGCGGTGCCACCGAAGCCTCGATCTGGTCCAACCTGCATCCCATCGGCGCAATTGACCCCGCGTGGCGCAGCATTCCCTACGGCTTGCCGCTGGCCAACCAGGGCTTTCGCGTGCTGGACAACCAATGGCGCGACGCGCCGACCTGGGTGCCGGGTGACCTGTACATCACCGGCGTCGGCCTGGCCCAGGGTTACCTGGGCGACCCGGCGTTGACTGAGGCACGCTTCTTTGCACACCCGCTCGACGGTCAGCGCCTGTACCGCACCGGTGACCGTGGCCGCTATCTGCCGGGGGGTGAACTGGAGTTCCTCGGCCGTAACGACGGCCAGGTCAAGATCCGTGGACATCGGGTGGAACTGGGCGAAATCGACGCCGCACTGCTCTCCACCCCGGGCGTGGACAGCGCGGTCAGCCTGTTCAGCGACGAACTGCTGGCCTTCGTCACGCCTGCGCGGGCCGAACCCGAACCGCTACCCGGTGCGCCGTTGCTGACGGCGGTGCAGCGCTACGCCGACAGCCAGGTCGGCAGCTTTGACCCCCAACAGGTACGCGACTATCAGGCGGACCTCAGTGGCGCAGCGTTGAGTTCGATGCTGGACGTGATGCTCAAGGCCAATCTATTCAGCGGCGCGTGGGCCGAACCGGATGCACCCACCGTCCTGCAGGCCCTGCAAGCGCAGCCCCGCCATCACTGGCTGGTGCGGCGCTGGCTCGCGGCCTTGTGTGACGCGGGCCTGTTGCACGGTGAACAGTCCCGCTATCGCCTGCTCGACAGCGCGCCAAACCCGGCGCTGGCCTGGGGCCGGGTGGAACAGGCGGTCGCATCCGGGCTGTGCAGCCAGACGCTGCTCGACTACCAGCTCAACCACGTCGGGCAACTGCAAAAACTGCTGCGCGGCGATGTCAACCCGTTCGACCTGTTGTTCCCTCAGGGCGAGCAAGACCTGGCATTGCAGCTGTATGGCGGGGATGCCGTGTCACGCTACAACAACCACAGCATCGCTGCGCTGATCAACCGCCTTGCTACCCACCACGACGGCGACGGCCCGCTGCGCATCCTCGAAATCGGCGCGGGCACCGGAGCCACCAGTGCACCGGTGATCAGCCTGCTCGATGGGCTCGAAGTGGATTACCTGTTCACCGACATGACCGCGTTTTTCCTGCCGACGGCCAGGCAACGCTTTGCCGACCACGCCTGGGTGCGTTATGGCGTGCTGGACATCGATCAGCCCATCCGCCCCCAGGGCCTGGCCAGCAACAGCGTGGATATCGTGCTGTGCGCGGGCATGCTCAACAGCGTCAAGGACATCGACAACGCCCTCGGCCAGATCACCGAACTGCTCAGCCCGGGTGGCTGGCTGGTGTTCAGCGAGCCGACCGGCGAATGGCCGCCGATTCTGCTGACCCAGGGCTTCATGATGACGCCGTCAGGCGGCGATCACGACCAAGGCCGCAGCGGCTTGTGCAGCGCCGACACCTGGCGTGAGCGTATCCAGGCATTCGGCGGCGAAAGCCTGCCGGCCCTGCCCCACGCCGACCACCCGCTGGCGGCCCTGGGTATGCAAGTATTCGCCGCACGCTTCAAGGCCGGGTTCCAGCGTCTGAGCGTCGACAGCCTGCGCCGCGCTCTCGCGCAACGCCTGCCGGACTACATGCTGCCGGCGCACGTACAAGTACTCGACCGCCTGCCCTTGACCGCCAACGGCAAGGTCGACCGCAAGACTCTGGCCAACTGGCGCCCCGCCGTGGATACCCAAGCCGCCAGCAGCGAGCAGGTACCCAGTGACCCACTCACCGCGCAGCTTTGCCAAGTGTGGGCCGAGGCCCTGGGCCTGGCGCAGATCGGTGCCGACGACAGCTTCTACGAAAAAGGCGCCGACTCGCTGATCCTCGCCCGGGTCGCCGGCCAGTTGCGCGAACAACTGCCCCAGGCGCAACGCCTGAGCTACGACACCCTGTTGCGGCAGATGCTCAACGAGCCGACTGTCAGCGCACTGGCGCGCCTGCTCAACCATGGAGAAAGCGCACCGTCTGCGGTCAAGCCCGGCCAATCCCAGCGTTCATCCAACAGCAACGCGTTGGTGGTGCCCTTTGGCGGCGGCGACGTCGGCCCGGTGCGGGTGATGTTCCACGCGGCCCTCGGCACCCTGGATTATTTCCAGCACCTGGGCCGCTCACTCGCCGCTCAGCAGGCCGGCCCGGTGATCGGTTTTGCGGTGGCCGACACCGCGCAGTACCTGGCCCTGGAACCCAAGCGCCTGATCGAAAGCGTGGCCCAGGACTACACCGAACGCTTGATCGCCGACGGCCATCAGCGCTTCCAGTTGATCGGCTACTGCCTGGGCGGCCTGCTCGCCACCGAAGTCGCCCGGCGCCTGCTGGAACGTGGCATGGAGGTGGTGGACCTGAGCCTGATCGACAGTATCCCGATGTTTATCGACACCGACGAAGAGCTGGCCTATGAGGCGATCTTCGTGCCCAACCTCAACCTGGACCCGGTGAAAACCGTGTTCGGCGCGCATATCGAAGACTACGACGTGTACCGCGCCATCGACCTGCTGATGGCCCGCGACAACCGCCGCGTCCCCGCCGGGGCCATGGCTGCCTTGGGCGGTGACCCGGGCCTGGAGGCGCTGGCATTGGCGGTGCAGCAACAGTCGGCGCGCAGCCAGGAAGAACGCCTGGCCGAGTATGCGCGCCTGGCGTCCGGCCAGGCCGGGGTGCCCATCGGCTCGGAGCTGGTGCCCACGCTGTTCCGCGTATGCCGCCACAGTATGCGGGCGGCACGGTTCGATCCGCCGCCGTTCCTCGGCAACATGACCTACCTGCGCTGTCTGGAGCAGCAATCGTTCGGGATCACCGGCGGCGTCGGCCATCTGGCGGCGCCGTTCTGGGAGGACGCGTGCCTGGGGCAATTCAACCTGATCGACGTGCCGGGCAACCATTTCAGCGTGATCGAGCCACCCCACGTGCACACCGTCACCGCGCACCTGCTTGAGGCCCTTCGGAAAAACTCATGAGCACCGCACTCGATACCCTCAAACGCCCGGTCAACCGCCTGATCCGCCTCGGTGTGGTATTCGCCGCCGTCGGCGCACTGGTCAACCTGGTGCCCTTTATCGGCCTGACCGAACTGGGCCGCTTGCTGCTGGCCGGCAATGCCCACAGCCACACGTTGTGGCTGTGGGCGGCGCTGGTAGTGGTCGCCCTGAGCCTTGGCTGGATGGCCAGCGGCGTCGCGCTGTGGCTGACCCACCTGGCCGACCACCGCCTGCAATCGAGCTTGCGCGAAGCCATGGTGCGCAAGCTGGGGCGCGTGCCGCTGGGCTGGTACACCGACACCACCTCCGGCGCGGTGCGCAAAGTGGTGCAGGACGACCTGGAAGACCTGCACCACCTGGTTGCCCATCACGCAGTGGAAGTGACGGCGGCGATAGTCACCCCGCTGGCAGGGCTGATCTGGTTGGCCACATTGAACTGGCGCCTGGCGCTGCTGGCGGTGCTGACCCAGCCGATCTACGCGGTGGCCTACAGCCTGATGATGCGCGGCTTCGGCGCCAAGATGCAGTTGCTCGACAAGAGCATGACCCGGGTCAGCGCGGCGATTGTCGAGTTTGTCCACGGTATTGCCGTGGTCAAGGCGTTCGGCCAGGTGGGCCAGGCCCATCGCAGCTATCAGCAGGCGGTCGACCAGTTCAGCACGCAATACGCTGGCTGGGTGCGGCCGCTGCTGCGCCTGGAAGCGTTTTCATCGATGGCCCTGAGCGTGCCGGTAATTCTGTTGGTGAGCCTGGGGGTGGGCAGCCTGTTGCTGGCCCAGGGCTGGATTACAGCGCTGGAGTTGTTCGCCGAAACCCTGGTAGCCGTGGTGATTCCGCAGTCGTTGCTGGTGATCAACCAGAGCCTCACCGCCCAGCGCACTGCCCTCGCGGCCGCCGACCGCATCGAGGCGCTGCTTGAGGTTGAGGAACTGCCCACGCCCAAGGTGTGCAGGATGCCCCAGGGCAGTGATATTCGTTTTGAACAGGTGCAGTTCGGCTATGACCCCGAGCACCTGATCCTCAATGGCGTCGACCTGCACTGCCCGGCCGGCAGCGTCACTGCGCTGGTGGGTGCCTCCGGCGCGGGCAAATCGACCCTGGCCAAGTTGGTACCGCGCTTTCACGACGTCAACGCCGGGCGGGTCTGCGTGGGTGGTGTGGATGTGCGCGAGATTGACCCGCGCCAGCTGTATCAACACGTGGGCTTTGTGTTGCAGGACGCGCAACTGGTGCACGGCACCGTCGCCGACAATCTACGCTTGGGCCGCCCCGAGGCCAGCGATGCCGACGTCGAGGCCGCGGCACGCTCCGCGCAGATTCATCAACGCATCCGCGCCCTGCCCCGCGGCTATCAGTCGGTGATCGGCGAAGACGCGATTTTTTCCGGCGGTGAAGCCCAGCGCTTGTCCATCGCTCGCACGCTGCTGGCCGATACGCCGGTGCTGATCCTCGATGAAGCCACCTCCCACGCCGACCCTGAATCCGAAGCGCTGATCCAGGATGCCCTCTCTGCCCTGGCCCGCGGCCGCACGGTACTGGTGATTGCCCACCGTCTGGCGAGTATCTGCGGCGTCGACCAGATCGTGGTGCTCGACCAGGGCCGCGTGCTGGAAAACGGTACTCACGAGCAATTGCTGGCGGCGAACGGCACCTATGCCCGCCTGTGGCGCGCCGGCACCGAAACCACCGCCCCCGACCTGGAGATGTCCTTGTGATCCGCAGCCTCGTGACTTTATTGGGCCCGGCCCACGCCGCACGCCTGTACCGCTACCTCGCCTGGCTGGTGACCAGTGCCGTGTTGCAAGGGCTGGCCGTGGCGTTGCTGGTGCCGATCCTGCACGCGCTGATTGCCGGTGACCTGCACAGCGCGTCCCTCTGGCTGGCTGGCCTGGCGGCGATGGTGGTGCTGACCTGCATCGCCCATTACCAGCAGGCCATGAAGGGCTTTGCCCTGGCGCTGCTGGTGTTGACCACCTTGCATGACCGCCTTGGCCAGCACCTGGTCAGCCTGCCGCTGGGCTGGTTCAACTCCGAGAAGGTCGGGCGTCTGTCGCGCAGTGCCACCAGCGGCACGCTGATGGTCACCGGCTTGTTTGCCCATTACCTGGGGCCGGTGGTGTCTGGCGTGGTAGTGCCGGCTACCGTGGCGCTGACCCTGTTCGTGTTCGACTGGCGCCTGGGCCTGACCGCCGCATTGTGCGCGCCGCTGATCTACTTCACCCATCACTGGTCGGCCGCCGCCATCGGCAGCAATGATGCGCGCGTGGAAGCCGCCGCGACTCTGGCCGGTAACCGCGTGGTCGAGTTCGCCCGCTACCAGCCAGTGCTGCGCGCCTTTGGTCGCACCCAGGACGGCTACGCGCCGTTGCAGGCCGCCAACCTGGTGCAGAAACACGCGGGCGGCTCGATGCTGTCGCAGACCTTTCCCAAGTTGCTGGCCGGTGGCCTGACCGTGCAACTGGCGTTTGCGTTGCTGGTGGGCGTGGGAATCGCCCTGGCCGCCCATGGCGAAATCGACGCCATCCAGTTGGTCGCCTTACTCGCTCTGGCGGCACGTTTTGTCGGGCCGCTGGCCGAAGCGGCGGCGCGCAGTGGTCTGTTACGCATGGCCGCTAACGACCTGGAGCAACTGGTGGGCATCCTGCGCGAGCCGCCGCTGCCGGAACCCGCGGTGAGCCAACCGCTGACGGCACCCGGCACCCTGGCCTTCGACAAGGTCAGCTTCGGGTACCCCAGCGGGCCAAAGGTGCTGCATAACCTGACCTTCAGCGCACCGGCGCATTCGATGACCGCGATTGTCGGCGCTTCGGGCTCGGGCAAAACCACTGTCACCCGCTTGTTGATGCGCTTTTTCGATGCCAGCGAGGGCAGCGTCAGGGTTGGCGGTGTAGACGTACGCGAGCTGTCCAACGCAGCGCTGATGGCGCAGTTATCTCTGGTGATGCAGGACGTCTACCTGTTCGACGACAGCCTGGAGGCCAACATTCGCGTCGGCAACCCGGACGCCAGCGCCGAGCAAGTGGCCGAAGCGGCGCGATTGGCCGGTGTGGATGAAATCGTCGCGCGCCTGCCCCAGGGCTGGAACACCCCGGTAGGCGAAGGTGGCGCGGCGCTGTCCGGCGGCGAACGCCAACGGGTATCCCTGGCCCGGGCCCTGCTCAAGCGGGCGCCCATCGTACTGCTGGATGAAGCCACGGCGGCCCTGGACCCGCACAACGAAGCCTTCGTGCAGACGGCGATTCACGCCCTGATGAAAAATGCCACAGTGCTGGTGATCGCCCACCGCCTGCCCACCATCATGGCCGCCGACCAGATACTGGTGCTGGATGAAGGCCGATTGGTGGAATCGGGGACGCACGCACAATTACTTGCCCAAAACGGTCGCTACGCCGGGTTCTGGCATGACCGCCAGCGCGCCGGCGGCTGGCGCTTGAAAGCCGAGGCGCAGCCATGCTGATCGGGGTGTTGGGCGCCAGTGGCGACGTGGGGCTGGCCAGCGCCAAGGCGTTGTTGACGCTGGGAGTGAACGAGCTGCGCCTGGGTGGGCGCGATGCCGCCAAGGGCGCGCACTGCGTGCAGGTTCTCCAGCAGCAATGGCCCCAAGCCCGTTTGCAATGGGCCGCAGTGGACTTCAACGGTGCCGAGGCTTTGGCCACCTTCGCCCGCGGTTGCGATGTGCTGCTCAACTGCGCGGGCCCCTCGTGGCGCGTGCAGGACCGTGCCGCGCTGGCAGCGTTGCAGGCCGACGCCCATTACGTCGACGCCGCCGGTCATATGCACCTCGACCCCGCCCAATGGCGTGGCCGCTGCGCGATATTGGGCGCAGGCCTGCAACCGGGGCTCACCGGCCTGCTGCCGCGCTGGCTGGCCGAGCAGGCGTTCACTCAGGTGCGCAGCCTGACCAGCTATTTCGGCTTGCGCGATCACTTTACCGCCGTGGCTGCCGACGACTTTTTGCACGGTGCGGTGGACGGCAGCAGCGAGCCGTTGGCGGCCTGGCAACACGGGCGTCGCAGCCGCGCACTGCGGCGCCGGCGCGAGGTGTCGGTGCCGTGCTTTCCCGGCTCGGTTCACCTGTTGCCCTACCTGAACCTTGAGGGTGAACGTCTGGCCATGGACCTGAACCTGGACGTCGGCCAGTGGTTCAACGTGATCACCGACGGCTACGTGCTCAAGGCATTTGACCAGGCTCACGGCTTGCCAAGGGCAGAAGCGGTGCAGCGGTTGTGCGAAGCCAGCCGCCTGGACCTCAGCGGCCAGGCGCCCTTCGTCACCCTGCTGCTGCAACTGGAGGGCCTGCACGATAGCGAGGTCCGGACCCGCAGCCTGGTGCTCAGTGGCGCAGGCAATGCGGCGCTCACCGCAGCCATGGCCGCGATCACGGTGATCAGCGTGGTGGAGGGTGAGATCAGCGCCGGCTGCCATGAAGCGGCCCAGGCCCTGCCGCCCGCCGCCAGCCTGGAGCGCCTGCTGTGCACCTCGGCGATTCTTAGCTTGAACCTGTTGCACGGCCCGCTCGATCAACTGCATGTCGCCCAAGAAGGTTGCCTATGAACACCGCCCTGAACGAGCTGGAACACTTGAGCCTGGGCGTGATGGCCCAGGTGTTACTGCACAGCCAGGCGTTGCCGTTGCAGGCGTGGCGCACTGCCGAGCACATCAACCAGGCCCTGGGCACGGCGGCCCGTCATGCCTGGGTGGTACGCCGCTGGCTGGCCGCGTTGACCCGTGCCGGCCTGCTGCACGAGGAAGGTAAACGCCTGGGTTGGCAAGTGCCCCCCGATGACCCGCAAGTGGGTGAACTGCCGCGCCTGTATGCCGCATTGGGCTTTCCAGCCAGCATGGCGCGCCTGCATACCCAAGTGATCGAATGCCTGCCCGACCTGCTGCGCGATCAGTTCACCCTCACCCACTTGCTGATGCTTGGCGGGGACCCGGTGAAGGTGATGGGCACCTACCAGCACAACCACTTCACTGCGGCGATCAATCAAGCCTTGGGGGCCCGGGCGCGGCAAGTCAGCGCCGCTGCCGGGCCGCTGCAGGTGCTGGAGCTGGGCGGCGGCGCCGGTTGCACCACCGCTACGGTGCTGACGGCGCTGCAAGAACGCGAGAAGGATTATCGCTTTACCGACATCAGCTCGCTGTTCACCAGTGCGGCCCAGCGTCAGTTTCGTCTTGAGCCGGGGATGCAGTTCGGCCTGCTCGATCTCAATCGCCGCTTCAGCGACCAGGGCATAGCGCCCCGCAGCCAAGACCTGGTGATTGCCGGCAACGCGCTGCACAACGCCCGCGACCTGCCCAACTGCCTCGGCCAGATCCGCACCAGCCTGCGCGACGGCGGCGCCTTGCTGTTCAGTGAATCCATCGCCGACAACCCGGCGATGCTGACCTTCATGCACCTGTTGCTGTCGCCGCCGGCCGATGCGCCGCTGCGTGCTGGCGATGAAGCCTTCATGGCCGTCGACGCGTGGCGCCAGGCCTTGCAGGTCGCAGGTTTTGAGTTGCTGGAGGTATGGCCTGACGCGGGCGAACCGCTCGCTGCTGCGGGGCAGCGCTTGTTCCAGGCCAGAGGAGTTTGAGCATGAATATCGACACCTTGCTGATCGAACTGCCCGCCGGCAAGCACCCCTGGCGCTTGCCGGTCTTTACCGACCTGGGCCTGCATCAACAGGCCCCGGCCCGTTTGCTGGCAGTGCTCGAACGCCAGCGTCCGGCGGTGGTAATGATGAGCGCCGAACAACTGGAGCGTCTGCTGGACTTTCCCGCCCTGGCCCTGAGTGATCTGAGCCATCTGCAACAACTGTTGTTCATCAGCCTCCGACCGGGCGACTGGCAGTTGGCGGAACGGGCAGCGGCGCAGCTCGATTGCCACGTAGAGGGTTTTACCGATGACGGGCGCGACCTGGTCAGCGTCAAGCGTGAGCACCAGCGCTGGTGCCAGCGGGCACTGGAACATCCCCAGGTGAATGCGGTGGCGCTGCACGGCACGACGCTGTTCGCGGTGCCCCAGCCTTGCAAACCGGCGACAGTGGACGATCAGTTGGACGCGACCGCAGCCGCCGTCGATCAGCAGTTCAGCGTCACGCAGCTGACCGACGCCGTACAGTTGAACCAGCGCTTGAGCCACGCCGCTTTGCTGTCGATGCTCAATGGCCTGGAGCAGTGCGGCCTGCTGCCCGCACCGCTCAACGATGTGGCGCACAGCCTCGCCAATGCCGGCATCGCCCCCGGCCACCGCCCGCTCATCGCACGCTGGCTCGACGTGCTCCAAGCCGAGGATTTGCTGCGCCGCCAAGGCGACCACCTGCATCCCAACCTCGACGCCAGCACCTGGAGCGACGCCAGCCTGGAGGGAATCTGGGCACAGTTGAGCCTGGACTGGGCGCGCAACACTGGCGGCAGCGCCACCCTCGATTACGCGCGCGACAACGCTCGCCAGTTGCCGGCGTTGATGCGCGGTGAGTGCGCAGCGGTGCACCTGCTGTTTCCCGAAGGCCGCACCGAACGTGCGGCAGCGTTGTACCGCGAAAGCCTGGCGGCGCAGTACCAGCATCGCGCCGTGGCTCACTGGATTGGCGCCTGGGCTGCGCGCCAGAGCGGCACCGAGCCCTTGCGGGTGCTGGAAGTCGGTGCCGGCACCGGTTCCACCACCCAGGCCGTAGTGCCGGCCCTGGCCAAGGTCACGGTGGACTATCTGTGCACCGACGTGTCGCGCTACTTCAGCGAACAGGCCGCCGAGCGTCTGCACGCCTGGCCGTGGGTGCGCCACGGGGTGTTTGATATCGACCGCCCCGCCCCTGCCCAAGGCTATCGCACCCAGAGTTGGGACCTGATCGTCGCCGGGGGCGTGCTGAATGCCGCCCGCGACACCGAGCGCTCCCTGGCCACCCTGCTCGCCTTGCTCAAACCCGGCGGCTGGCTGGTGTTCAGCGAGCCGACCCAGGAGGAGTTCTGGGTGATGGCCTCCCAGGCTTTCATGCTCAACCAGGCCAGCGATGAGCGCGCGCTGAGCAGCAGTACCTTCCTGGACCTCAACCAATGGCAAACCGCCCTGGCCCGCGCCGGGTTCCAGGGCAATCGCAGCCTGCCCGCCGCCGACCACCCGCTGGCGTCGCTCGGCCATCGTGTGTTCGTCGCCCAAGTGCCCTGCCAACGCTTGAGCCGCGCCGCGCTGGCCGCGCACCTGGAACACCCAGACCTGCACCTGGAACTGCTCGACCGTTTGCCCGACCTGCCTACCGCCAAGGACTTGCCATGACCCCGCTGGCCTACCCTTTCAATGCCTTCACCGACCTGGAGCTCGCCGAGCCTTACCGCCATGCCCAGCAAGCACCGGGCCTGCTGCGTATCCAGATGCCCATCGGCGCGCCCGCCTGGCTCGCCACGCGCTATGACGATGTGCGCCTGGTGCTGGGCGACCGGCGCTTCAGCCGCAGCGAAGCATTTCGCCGCGACGATGCCCCGCGAGCATTCCCGCGAATTGCCGGCGGCATCGTGATGATGGACCCGCCGCAACTCACTCGGATCCGCTCCCGCGCCGCCCAGGCGTTTACCCGGCGGCGCGTCGAAGCACTGCGCCCCCATGCCCGGGCCTACGCCCATGAGTTGATCGACCGTATGCTCGCCGCCGGCCCGCCCGCCGACTTGGTTAGCGACTATGCCTTACCGTTGCCCCTGGCGTTGATTTGCGAGCTGCTGGGCGTACCGCTGCAAGACCGTGAACGCTTTAAGGTATGGAACGACTCATTGCTGTCGACCCGCGCCGAAGACGCCGCGTTGACCCAACAGCACTTGGGTGAACTGGCCGAGTACATCAAGGGCCTGGTCGCCGAGCGGCGCCGTCAGCCTCAGGACGATTTCATGACCGCCCTGGCCCAGGCCGATGACCAAGGCGAGCGCCTGAGCGAAGACCAACTGCTGCTGTTGTGCATCGCCATCCTCGTCGCCGGCTACGAAGGCAGTGCTTCGCAGATCCCCAATTTCATTCTGGTGTTGCTGGACAACCCCGAACAGTGGCAACAACTCAAGGCCCATCCCGAGCAGATTCCGCAGGCGGTGGAAGAACTGCTGCGCTATATCCCGCTGGCGTCGGCGGCGATGTTTGTGCATTACGCCCTCGAAGATATCCAGGTGGGTGAAACCCTGGTTCGCCAGGGCGAAGCCGTTTTCGCGTCCATCGGTGCGGCCAACCATGACCCGGCGCGCTTTGCCGACCCGCAAACCCTCAACCTGCAACGCGATGCCGGCGGCCATTTCGGCTTCGGCCACGGCCTGCATCACTGCATCGGCTCGGCGCTGGCGCGGGTGGAGTTGCAAGAGGCGTTGCAAGCCTTGGTAGAACGCCTGCCCAACCTGCAACGCTGCGGGCAGGTGCAGTGGAAAACGGCGACGTTCTTTCGCGGTGCCCACTGCCTGCCGGTGACCTGGTCATGAGCCGCGCTCGTCCACGCGTGATCGTCGCCGGCACCGCGTTCGGCCGCATCTACCTGCAAGCCTTGGCTCGTGCCCATGAGCGCTATGAATTGGTCGGCATCCTGTCGCGTGGCAATGCCTATTCAAAGGCCTGCGCCGATCACTACGGGGTGGCGCTGTACGAGGCCGTCGAGCAGGTGCCCGATAGCGTCGACATTGCCTGCGTGGTGGTGCGTTCCGGCGCCACCGGTGGCGTGGGCAGCGAACTGGCCCAGCAGTTCTTGCGCCGTGGCATTCACGTATTGCAGGAACACCCGGTGCATCACCGCGAAATCGCCGCGTGCATGCAGGCGGCGCGTCAGGGCCAGGCGGCCTATGCGGTCAATACGCTGTACCCGAATATCCTTGCGATCCGGCGTTTTCTGGCGGTAGCCGCGTACCTGCGTGAGCAACAAGGGCTGGCCTATATCGACGCGGCCTGTAACAGCCAGGTGGCCTACCCGTTGCTGGATATTCTCGGGCGCCTGGCCGGTGGTTTGCGGCCCTGGGTATTTGCGGCGCCGGCCGCCAGTGTCGGTGCGCAGCCCTTCACGCGGTTGAACGCCAGCTTCAATGGCGTGCCGATCAGCCTGCGCGTGCAAAACCAGGTGCACCCCCAGGACCCGGATAACCACTCGTTCCTGCTGCATCGCCTTGAAGTCGGCTGTGAAGGCGGCGTGCTGAGCCTGTGCGACACCCACGGCCCGGTGCTGTGGAACCCACGCCTGCACGCACCACGGGACGACACCGACCGCCTGATCATGGCAGGCAAAGGCAGTGAACGATTGGCCGGGCCGAGCATGGTGGTGCTCGACCCGCACATACCCGCCAGCTATCACCAGGTGTTCAACCAGCTCTGGCCCGATGCGGTCAGCCTCGCCCTGGATGCGCTGTGCGCCGACATCGCCGAACCGGCGCAGCGCCTGCGCAGCGGCATGTGGGCCACCGAGGTGTCGATGGCCTGGCGTGAAATGAACAGCCTGATCGGCATGCCGGAACTGATTGAACCGCCGATTCCCCGTGCGCTGCCGATGACCGAACTGCATCGCTGCGCCGACGCCGTACAGCCGCCTGGCGCTGACCCCAGCGCGCAACTCGTGGGAGCCCTGCCCTTTTGAACACTGCCCAATCCCGTTCGTCCTGCAGCCATGTGCTGCTGTGGGTTCGCGACCTGCACCAGGCGGTGGCGAACTTTCGCGCCGCCGGTTTCGAGGTCATCTACGCCACCGCCGAGGCCCGCGCGCAACATGCGCATATCTGGTTCAGCCGCGGGCCGATCATCGAGCTGCTCACCACCCCGCGTCATGCCTGGTTGTTCAAGTGGCCCATCGACTGCCTGGCCGGGCGTGGCGCCGGGCGGCGCATGTTGCGCTGGGCTGCCCAGGGTGAGGGGTTTTGCGACCTCGCGCTGCTCTGCGATGACCTGGCCCTGGCACCCCGTCTGACAAACCTGGCGGCCGGCGGCGTGGCCATGGGCCGTGTGGTGAAGTGGCAACGCACCTGTGCGGACGGCAGCCAGACGCGCTTTCGGTTTGTTTACCCACGGCATGAGCGCCTGCCGTTTCTGGTCACGCCCTATTCACCCTCCCAGCACCCGCAGCGACTGATCCATCCCAACGGCGCCACGGGGCTGGCGGCCATTCACTTGGGCGTAAGCCCCGCCGACCGCACCGCCCTCAACCTGCTCGCGGGCGATGACCCGATGTTGCACCTGCAACCCGCCGAATTTACCGGCGTACAGGCGGTGCAAGTCGCCGGCCTGGCGCAACCATTGACGTTACACGGTGCGCAATTGCTGAGCTGCCCGACTGCACATGGAGATAGCCATGCTTGATGGATTCACAGACTGGCCCGAAGATTTTATCCGCCGCTACCGCGAGCAAGGCTACTGGCAAGGCGCGCCACTGGGCCAACTGCTGCGTGAGCAAGCCCAGCGTACGCCGCAGCAAGAGGCGCTGGTGGACGGCAACCGACGCTGGAGCTACGCCGAGCTGGACCAACACGCCGACCGCCTGGCCGCCGGCCTCGCCGCGCGCGGGCTGGTCGCCGGCCAGCGAGTGCTGGTGCAACTGCCCAATATCGCCGAGTTTTTCAGCCTGACCTTCGCTCTGTTGCGCCTGGGAGCGATCCCGGTGTTTGCGTTGCCGGCCCACCGCGAACATGAATTGGCCCACTTGGCGCACCTTAGCCAAGCGGTGGCCTATGTGATTATCGACCAGCACTTGGGCTTCGATTATCGGCCCCTGGCGCGCACTTTGCGTAGCCAGGTGTCGAGCCTGCAACAGGTGTGGGTGGTAGGCGCGGCCGAGGAATTCGTGGCCCTGGCCGACTGCGTCGCCGCGCCTCACCCGTTCCCGGCGCCGGACGCTCGCGATGTGGCGGTGCTATTGCTGTCCGGCGGCACCACTGGCCTGCCCAAGCTGATCCCGCGCACCCATGACGACTATGCGTGCAATGCCCGGCTGGCGGCGCAAGCCTGCGGTTTCGACCGCCACACCCGTTACCTGGCGGCGCTGCCGGTGGCACATAACTTCCCGCTGGCCTCGCCGGGGGCACTCGGGGTGTTCAGTGTCGGCGCCACCCTGGTACTGGCGCCGGAACCAAGCCCCGACACCGCCTTCGAACTGATCGAGCGCGAACGCATTACCCACACGGCGTTGATTCCGCCATTGGTGTTGCTGTGGCTGGAAGTGGCGCAATGGTCCGACAACGACCTCAGCAGCCTGCAATGGCTGCAAGTCGGTGGCGCACGCCTCAAGGCCGAGATCGCCGCACGCATCCGCCCCACCCTGGGCTGTGGCCTGCAACAGGTGTACGGCATGGCCGAAGGATTGCTGTGCTTTACCAGGCTGGATGACCCGCAGGCGCTGGTCTTCGACACCCAGGGCCTGCCGCTGACCGCTGCGGATGAGATCCGTATCGTCGATGCCGACGATGTGCCGGTGGCTCCCGGCGCCGTCGGTGAATTGCTGGTGCGCGGGCCCTACACCATTCGCGGTTACTACAACGCTCGCGAGCACAACCAGCGCGCCTTTACCGCCGATGGCTTTTATCGCAGCGGCGACCTGGTACGGCGCCTGCCCGAAGGGCATTTGATCGTCGAGGGGCGCAGCAAGGATGTGATCAACCGGGGCGGCGAAAAGATTCCGGTGGAAGAGATCGAGAACCTGCTGCTCGGCCATCCGCTGATCCGCGATGTGGCGCTGGTGGCGCTGGCCGACGAGTTGCTGGGTGAGCGCAGTTGCGCCTGCGTACTGGCCCACGGCGCGCCATTGGACCTGGCGTCGATCAACGCCTGGCTGCGCGAGCGTGGGCTGGCGGCCTACAAGTTGCCAGACCGCTTGCAGGTGCTGCGCGAGTTTCCGCTGACGCGCCTGGGCAAGGTCAACCGCAAGGCCCTGGCGGAACAGGTGCTGGCCTTATGAGCCCGTGGCTACGTGTATTGCGTGAGGGGCAACAGCCCCGCGCACGCCTGGTGTGCCTGCCCCACGCCGGTGGCAGCGCGAGCTTTTTTCGGCCGTGGCTGGCGCATTTGCCGGGTGACATTGACCTGTTGGCAGTGCAGTACCCCGGGCGCGAAGAGCGCTTCAACGAAGCGCATATCCCATGCCTGGCGACCCTCGCCGAGCACATCAGCCAGGCGTTGCTGACCTTGCCTGCGCGGCCCCTGTGGCTGTTCGGCCACAGCATGGGCGCGGCGCTTGCCTATGCCGTCGGCACGCTGCTGGAGGCCGACGGTGTCGGCCCTGACCACGTGTTTGTTTCGGCCCACGCACCGCCGCACCGGCAGCCGTCCAGCGACCTGCATCGCCAGGACGACAGCGCGTTGATTGCCGACATCCTGCGCCAGGACAGCCAGGCCGCAGACCTGTGGGCCAACCCGCAGTTACGCACGCTGTTTCTGCCGGCGTTGCGCAGCGACTACCAGGCCATTGAAACCTGGCGGCCCGCGAACCTGCAGCCGTTAACGGCACCGCTGGACGTGCTGCTGGCCCGCGATGACGCCGAAGTCAGCCTGGAGCAGGCTCGCGCCTGGGCCGACCTGAGCCGCCATACCCCGGACATCCGCCTGTTCGACGGCGACCACTTTTACCTCAAGCATCAGCCGCGACCGGTGATCGACCACCTGTTGCAGCGCACCGCCTACCTTCAGGGAGACGCACGATGAAAACCCCGGAACACTGCACTGGCCTTCACGACATTCGCCATGCCATCGACAGCCTCGACAAGCAGATCATCGACGCCCTCGGCCTGCGCATGCAATACGTCAAGGCCGCCTCCGCATTCAAACCCGACCAGGCCAGCATTGCCGCACCCGATCGCGTTGCGGCGATGTTGCCCCAGCGCCGGCAGTGGGCGCAGGAGGTCGGGCTGGATGGCGAGTTTGTCGAGGGCCTGTTCAACCAGATCATCCACTGGTACATCGCCGAGCAGACGGCCTTCTGGCTACAGAAAAAGAGCCAGTGCGTATGAACGCGGCCGATTTGCTCAAGACCTTCCAGGCCGCGCACCAACGGGCGGTGGCGTACCAGCGCCCCGTTATTGCCGTCAGCGCCTACCCCGCGCCGACGCTGGCGCCCCTGGTAGTGTACAAGGCCCATCGCCAGGGTTTCTTCTGGTGTGCGCACTCGCCGGACTTAAGTTTGTTCGGCCTCGGCTGCACCTGGCAGATCGAAGCCTCGGGGCCCCAGCGCATGGCCGAAGTGGATCGCCAATGGTTCGCACTGTGCGCCGATGCGCTGGTGGACGGCCCGCATCCGCCCTTGCTGCTGGGCGGTATGCGCTTTGATGAGCAGCAGCCCTGCGCATCCCATTGGGCGCCGTTTGCCGATGCCAGTTTCCACCTTGCCCACTGGTTGCTCAGCGAGGACAGCCACGGGCGCTGGCTGCGCTGCCAGCGTGTGGTCGAGCCCGGCAGCGATCCTGCGACCTTGGTGCAAGCAAGCCTGGCCGCCCTTGAACAACTGCTCAACCCAGCCACCCACGTTGCCCCCGCCCCCCATGTAGTGGAACGCGTCGCACTGCCGCGGGATCAATGGCAGGCCAAGGTCGACACCGCCTTGAACGTCATCGCCCGGGGTGACTTGAGCAAGGTGGTGCTGGCGCGGCATATCGACCACCACCTGGACGCCGCGCTCGACACTGGCGCGGTGATGGGCCGCCTGCACGCTCGGCGTAACGCCTCGCACTTGTTCGCGATTCACCGGGGCGAACACTGCTTCATGGGCGCCACACCCGAGCGGTTGCTCAGTTGCGAGGCGGGCCGTCTCACCACCCACGCCCTGGCAGGCAGCACCCGTCGTGGGTTAAAGCCCAATGAAGATCAGGCGCTGGGGGAACGTTTATTGGCCGATCCGAAAGAGCAGCACGAGCATCGACTGGTGGTACAGACCATTACCCAAGCCTTGGGTGACAAGGTCAGCGACCTGCACGCCGCGCCACACCCCAACTTGCTGAAACTTGCCACCGTGCAGCATTTGAGCACGCCCATCACCGCGAGGCTCAACACCGGCAAGCGCCTGCTGGACGGTATCCAAGCCTTGCACCCTACCCCCGCGGTCGGCGGCCTACCGCGCACGCCTGCGCTGGATTTTATCCGTGAACACGAAGGCTTTGATCGCGGCTGGTATGCCGCGCCAGTGGGCTGGCTGGACGCCGAGGGCAATGGCGATTTTCTCGTGGCCCTGCGCTCGGCGCTGATCACCCCCAGGCACTGTCATGCGTTTGCCGGCTGCGGCATTGTCGAAGGCTCATTGCCGGCCAATGAGTACGAAGAAACCCAGATCAAGCTGGCAAGCATGCAACAGGCGCTGCAACTGGCCTGCCCTGCTGATACTGACGTGGCGTACAGCCAAACTCGCGGCGAAACACCGTATGCAAGTACTGCGCAGAGGTGAAGCCGCAGCGGGCGGCGATGTCGGCGATGGCCAGGTCCTGGTTCTCCAGGCCCTTGGCGGCGGCCGCGAGTTTGAAGCGCAGGATTTCGTCATGCACGCTGCACCCGCGCACCTTGCGAAAGTGCGCTTCCAATGACGAGCGTGAGACCCCGACATAGGCGGCGACCTGGTCGGTCTTGATCCCCTGGCACGCGTACTGGCGGATAAACAGCAATGCCTGCATCACATAAGGGTTGCCCAAGGGCTGATGCAGGCTGGAGGCTTGCACGTTGATCGCATCCGGCGGTACCAGCACCTGCGTGCCGGTGCAGGGCTTGCCGTGCAGCATCTGATGCAGCAAGGCCGCGGCAGTACGGCCCATGGTCTCGGTGCCCTGGATCACCGAACTCAGCGGCACCCGCGTCAGGGTCCGAGTCAGCGGGTCGTTGTCGATACCAATCAACGCCACCTCCTCCGGCACCGCAATGCCCGCCGTCAGGCAAGCTTGCAACAACTGCCGGGCGCGAGCATCGGTGACCGCGATAATACCGATGGGCTTGGGCAGGCTGTGCAGCCAGGCAATCTGCTGCTCCACCGCGCTGTCCCACAACGGCGCACTGGTGCCCAGGCCGCGATAGATCTCCACCGGCAAGCCATCGCGTTGCACCAAGCCGCGAAAGGCTTTCTCACGCTCCTGCGCCCAACGATTGGCCTGGGCTTCGGGCAGGCTGAAACAGGCAAAGCGCGTCAGCCCGGCCTCGATCAAGTGTTCGTAGGCCAGCTTCATCAAGGCGTGGTTATCGGTCGCGACATAGGGAATGCCCTTGGGGTACGCGCTGACATCCTCGTAAGATCCCCCCACCGCCACCACCGGTATCCGACTCCCGGCCAGCGCCTCGCCGATCAACGGGTCATCGAAGTCGGCAATGATGCCGTCTCCCTGCCAACGCTCGATACCGCGCAGACGGCAGAGAAAATCCTCTTCCAGGAACAAGTCCCAGGACGCGCGGGTGCTGCTCAGGTAATTGCCGATACCGGTGATGATGCCGCGGTCGTAGATTTTGCTGCCGTTGAAGAGCAAAGCGATGCGGTGCACGGGCGGTAGGGTTTTCATTGTTTTTGTCCTTGGGGCCGGTAGGTGCAGACTAGACCTCGCTGTGCAAAATCGCACTACACCTTGGTGATTTTCATAATCAGCGCCCAGGGCGCCGTTGCTAGTATCCAGACACCGCCCAGAACAATAAGGAAACCGCCATGCCGTACTTCCCCGGGGTCGAGAAGGTTCGCTTCGAAGGCCCTGCCAGCGCATCCCCCCTCGCCTTTCGCCATTACGACGCCAACAAACTGATCCTCGGCAAACCCATGCGCGAACACCTGCGCATGGCCGCCTGTTACTGGCATACCTTTGTGTGGCCGGGAGCGGATATGTTTGGCATGGGTACGTTCAAACGCCCATGGCAGCGCAATGGCGATCCGATGGAGGTGGCAATCGGCAAAGCGGAGGCGGCCTTTGAGTTTTTTTCCAAGCTGGGCATCGACTACTACAGCTTTCACGACACCGACGTAGCGCCGGAAGGCAGCTCGCTCAAGGAGTACCGCAACCATTTCGCACAGATGGTCGATCACCTGGAGCGCCATCAGGAACAGACCGGCATCAAGCTGCTGTGGGGCACCGCCAATTGCTTCAGCAACCCGCGCTTTGCCGCCGGGGCCGCGAGTAATCCCGACCCGGAAGTGTTCGCCTTCGCCGCCGCGCAGGTGTTCAGTGCGATGAATGCCACGCTGCGTCTCAAGGGCGCCAACTATGTGTTGTGGGGCGGCCGTGAAGGTTATGAAACCCTGCTCAACACCGACCTCAAGCGTGAGCGTGAGCAGCTCGGCCGGTTTATGCGCATGGTGGTGGAGCACAAGCACAAGATCGGCTTTACGGGTGACCTGTTGATCGAGCCAAAACCTCAGGAGCCTACCAAGCACCAGTACGACTACGACAGTGCCACGGTGTTCGGCTTCCTGCATGAATACGGCCTGGAGAACGAAATCAAGGTGAACATCGAGGCCAACCACGCGACGTTGGCCGGGCACAGTTTTCATCATGAAATTGCCACGGCCGTGTCCCTCGGGATCTTCGGCAGCATCGACGCCAACCGCGGCGACCCGCAGAACGGCTGGGACACCGACCAGTTCCCCAACAGCGTCGAAGAAATGACCCTGGCCACCTATGAAATCCTCAAGGCCGGAGGCTTCAAGAACGGTGGCTACAATTTCGATTCCAAGGTGCGCCGCCAAAGCCTGGACGAGGTGGACCTGTTCCACGGGCATGTGGCAGCCATGGATGTGCTGGCGCTGGCCCTGGAACGTGCGGCGGCGATGGTGCAGAACGACACGTTGCAGCAATTCAAGGACCAGCGTTACGCCGGGTGGCAGCAGCCATTGGGCCAGGCGGTGCTGGCAGGTCAGTTCAGCCTGGAATCATTGGCTGAACATGCGTTTGCCCACGAACTGAATCCGCAGGCCGTGAGTGGTCGACAGGAGATGCTTGAGGGCGTTGTGAATCGGTTTATCTACACCTGAGTGTCCTGTGGCGAGGGAGCAAGCTTTCTCGCCACAATGAGAGTCTTCACCTAGTGTCTTTCCAACAACAATAAAAGGACGCACCACCATGAAGTCATTCAAACGCACCCTGCTCGCCACTGCCCTGGCCCTGCTCGCCTTGCCGGTGATGGCCGATCCGGCCCATCCGAAAATCGGTTTTTCCATCGACGACTTGCGCCTGGAGCGCTGGTCCCGCGACCGCGATTACTTCGTCGCCGCCGCGGAAAAACTTGATGCCAAGGTCTTCGTGCAGTCCGCTGATGCCAACGAGCAAAAGCAAATCTCGCAAATCGAAAACCTGATCTCCCGTGGCGTCGATGTGATCGTGATCGTGCCGTTCAACGCCACGGTGCTGACCAACGCCGTAGCCGAAGCCAAGAAGGCCGGGATCAAAGTGGTGTCTTACGACCGCCTGATCCTCAACGCAGACATCGACGCGTACATCTCGTTTGATAACGAAAAAGTCGGTGAGATGCAGGCCAACGGTGTGCTGCAGGCGGCGCCCAAGGGCAATTACTTCCTGCTCGGCGGCGCACCGACAGACAACAACGCCAAGGTGCTGCGCGAAGGCCAGATGAAGGTTCTGCAACCGGCTATCGACAAGGGCGACATCAAGATTGTCGGCCAGCAGTGGGTCAAGGAGTGGAATCCTACCGAAGCCTTGAGCATTGTCGAAAACGCCCTGACCCGTAATGACAACAAGATCGATGCCATCGTTGCCTCCAACGACGCCACCGCTGGCGGCGCGATTCAGGCCCTGGCCGCACAGAAGCTGGCGGGCAAGGTGCCGATCTCCGGCCAGGACGCTGACCTTGCGGCAATCAAGCGCGTGATCGACGGCACCCAGACCATGACCGTCTACAAGCCGCTCAAGCTGATCGCCACCGAAGCCGCCAAACTCTCGGTGCAACTGGCGCGCAGCGAAAAGCCGACCTATAGCTCGCAGTACGACAACGGCAGCAAGAAAGTCGACACCATCCTGCTCACCCCAACACCGCTGACCAAAGCCAATATCGACGTGCTGGAGAAGGATGGGTTCTACACCAAAGAGCAGATCGGCGGGCAATGACCGCCATGGCCGCCGACTACCTGCTGCAAATGAACGGCATCGTCAAAAGCTTTGGCGGTGTCAACGCCCTCAATGGCATCGATATCAAGGTACGCCCGGGAGAGTGCGTCGGGCTGTGCGGTGAGAACGGTGCCGGTAAATCCACCTTGATGAAGGTGCTGTCGGCGGTCTACCCCTACGGTACCTGGGAGGGCGAAATCCTCTGGGACGGACAGCCGCTCAAGGCCCAGTCCATTCGCGAAACCGAGGCCGCCGGCATCGTCATCATTCACCAGGAACTGACCCTGATGCCCGACCTGTCGGTAGCCGAAAACATCTTCATGGCCCACGAGCTGACCCTGCCCGGCGGGCGCATGAACTACCCGGCGATGCTGCAACGGGCCGAAGCCTTGATGCGCGAACTCAAGGTGCCGGACATGAACGTGGCGCTGCCAGTGTCGCAGTACGGCGGCGGCTACCAGCAACTGGTGGAAATCGCCAAGGCCCTCAACAAGCAAGCGCGCCTGTTGATCCTTGACGAGCCGTCCTCAGCCCTGACCCGCTCGGAAATCGAAGTGCTGCTGGACATCATCCAGGGCCTCAAGGCCAAGGGCGTGGCCTGCGTGTATATCTCGCACAAGCTCGATGAAGTGGCGGCGGTGTGCGACACCATCGCAGTGATCCGCGACGGCAAGCACATCGCGACCACCGCCATGGCGGACATGGACATTGCACAGATCATCACCCAAATGGTCGGCCGCGAAATGAGCAACCTCTACCCCACCGAGCCACATGCAGTGGGCGAGGTGATTTTTGAAGCGCGCAACGTCACCTGCTACGACGTCGACAACCCCAAGCGCAAGCGCGTCGACGATATTTCGTTTGTGCTCAAGCGCGGCGAAATCCTCGGCATTGCAGGGCTTGTGGGCGCCGGGCGCACCGAACTGGTGTCGGCACTGTTCGGCGCCTACCCCGGACGCTACAGCGCGCAGGTGTGGCTGGACGGCCAAATCGTCGATACGCGCACACCGCTCAAATCGATCCGCGCCGGGTTGTGCATGGTGCCCGAAGACCGCAAGCGCCAAGGCATCATTCCCGACCTGGGCGTCGGCCATAACATCACCCTGGCTGTGCTCGACACCTATGCGCACCTGAGCCGCATCGACGCTGAGGCCGAACTGGGCAGCATCGACCAGCAAATCGCACGTATGCACCTCAAGACCGCCAGCCCGTTGCTGCCGATCACCAGCCTGTCCGGCGGCAATCAGCAAAAGGCCGTGCTCGCGAAAATGCTGATGGCCAAGCCCAAGGTGCTGATCCTCGACGAACCCACACGTGGGGTGGATGTGGGCGCCAAGTATGAGATCTACAAACTGATGGGCGCGCTGGCGGCCGAAGGTGTGTCGATCATCATGGTTTCCTCGGAGCTGGCCGAAGTGCTCGGCGTATCCAACCGCGTGCTGGTAATCGGCGACGGCCAACTGCGCGGTGACTTCATCAACGAGGGGCTTACCCAGGAACAGGTGCTCGCCGCTGCGCTCAGCCAACACCCTAATAATCGGAAGACCGCGTAGATGAATCAGGTCAAACAGCTTTTCACCCGCTACAAAATGCTCGCCCTGGTGATCGCCGTGGCGTTCATCTGGCTGTTTTTCAGTTGGCAGACCGAGGGCGGCTTCGTCACGCCGCGCAACTTGTCCAACCTGCTGCGGCAGATGTCGATCACCGGCATATTGGCGTGCGGTATGGTGCTGGTGATTATCAGCGGCGAGATCGATTTGTCGGTAGGTTCGTTGCTCGGACTGTTGGGCGGGCTGGCGGCGATTCTGGACGTGGTCTATCACGTACCGCTGCTGGCCAACCTCAGCCTGGTGGCGCTGTGCGGGTTGATGATCGGCCTGGCCAACGGTTACATGACCGCCTATCTGCGCATTCCCTCGTTTATCGTCGGCCTGGGCGGGATGCTGGCGTTTCGCGGGATTTTGCTGGGGATTACCGGCGGCACCACCATTGCGCCGGTGTCGCCGTCACTGGTGTATGTGGGCCAGGGGTATTTGCCTCACACCGTCGGTGTCGGGCTCGGGGTGTTGCTGTTTGCCCTGACGGTATTCCTCACCTGGAAACAACGGCGCAACCGCGCGCTGCATGGTTTGGCCGCGCACTCGCTGATGCGTGATGGATTGCGCGTGGTGCTGATCGGTGCGGTGCTCGCCGGGTTTGTCACCACGCTGAACCGCTACGACGGAATTCCAGTACCGGTGCTGTTGTTACTGGTGCTGCTCGGCGTTTTCAGCTACGTCACTCGCCAGACCGTGTTCGGCCGCCGCGTCTATGCGGTGGGCAGCAATATGGAAGCCACGCGCCTGTCGGGCATCAATGTGCAAGCGGTGAAACTGTGGATCTTCGGCATCATGGGCGTGATGTGCGCCCTCGCCGGTCTGGTCAACACCGCCCGCCTCGCCGCCGGGTCACCGTCGGCGGGCAACATGGGCGAACTCGACGCCATCGCCGCATGTTTTATTGGCGGCACCTCGATGCGCGGTGGCTCGGGCACGGTGTATGGCGCGTTGCTCGGAGCATTGGTGATTACCAGCCTGGATAACGGCATGTCGATGCTCGACGTGGACAGTTACTGGCAGATGATCGTCAAGGGCAGCATTTTGGTAGTGGCGGTGTGGGTGGATGTGAGTACGCGGGCAGGACGGCGCTGATTCGCCAGTCCCTCAACGCCATGGCAAAACGGCGGCGTGGCGCACATAGTCATGCCGCCATCCAGCCGACTGAGGGGCTCAGGCAATCAGTAAATGATCTTCCCATCAAATAGATTGTAAACATGCTTCGGTATTTTGGAGGGCGAAGCGAGGTACACAAACAACTTTTGGCCCTGCTCTTTGAAAGCCAGCACCTGCAAAACCTTTCCAGCACCTATGGCAACATGGTCCTTCAAAAAGTCCGTCGACATATTCATTTTCGGCACTGACTCATCAAATACATACACCACCTGCTGGGTGGCATGGGTTCGCTGCTTCGCCGCGCCTTTGGCCCATCCTTCCCATTCGGCAGAATTACGCACCGTCGCCGAAGCAGATTGCACCCCCGGGTCCTGGAACACTTTCCCAACACCATCTTTAAGCCTTTTCGCGCCTTCATCCGTTACAAAAGCCGAGCGATAAGCTTTGCCTTCATAAGGGTTCAATTGATTGAACTCGCCGAGAAACGCTTCAAGCTCAGGCGTGGTTTTACCCGCTCTCAGTGGCCCGTTGACAAAGTCGGAATCCGCGTGAGTGTAGGTTTCAATCCATTCGAACTCACCCGCATTACTCTCGCCCATAAGTGTAACCAGCGTCTTTGTAAACTGCTCGACCTCGTGTTCCTTGACGGGGAGCGCCATGTCGGCATGTTGTTGAGCAACGGCGTCCAACGTTTCCCGTGCCTGCCTGTATTTACGGGAAAAATATTCTTTCAGCCCCCCACCCGGGACGCCCATTCTTGTCCACACTCCCGCCTCATCCGGCTTGGCGGCAATGCCGCTATATGCCAATTTTGAGGGGTCTTGCGCGTCGGGTACTCGCAACTTGTAATGTTCACCATCTGCCACATCGGGTTTGTCAGCAACAAAATACTTCTTGCCCCTGAACTCCACCTCGCGCATTCCCGCAAAGGTTGGCGCTGGGGTGGAAGGCGTAGTGGCCGGAGCATTGGATATTCGCGTCAGTTCAACTTCGTTAGGCTGCGCTGCAGGGTGCCATTGGTAACGATCATTGGCGCTGGCGTTAAACGGTATGAGCGGCGGCTCCTGCGCCTCTGGCCCGACTGGCGACAGCTCGTGCGCCAGCTGCAAAGCTGAAATGGCCGCTGCGGCATTGCCTGCCACGCGATCATTAGCCGTCATGCCATAAATGGAGTCGTGCACTCCGAAAACGATCTGGCCCAGATTGCCAACGACGGGCGCATAACCAAAGGTACTGCCCCATACTTCTTTTATTGCCTTCCATCGTTGCTGCGAGGCGCCAAATACCTGTGTCTGGTCATTCCACACCGCATTATTGGCATTTAACCCTTGGTACGCTGCGGCAATACCGGAGCTGAGGCTACCGTGCTTCAAAAAATAATCACTGCCTCGCGACTTCGTATAATTGAATGTTTCCCACACCGGCACAGCCTTGTCTTTGACTATGTTTTGACGCCCCGGATAGGTAGCAAGATTGCCCGCAATGTAATGATCAAGTACCTCGCCAGCTTTGGGCCAATGCGCGTCTTTACCGCCTTGTCTGTCGCTGGCATTGAATCGACTGACGATGCTATGGCGATTTTCTTTGGCCCACTCGGAAAACCCTCTATCGCCCGATATTTCACTGGCCTTGCCGCTCTTCAAATCAATCATCAACCCCTTATTGGGTCGATGCTCGACATTCCCATCAAAGGGCAAGTCAGGAATAAAGGCATAGCCTGCCAATGGGTAACCATAGAGATTGGGAATAATGACTTGGCCGTTCCAATATAATGTTCGATGGATCGCCTCTTGTGTTTCAACGCTTAACTGTTCGAAGCCAGTCTTATCGTTTAACAGGCTTTGCAAGGTGCCGCGCAGCACATAGACATCCGCTTTGCCCGAGCGCTCGGCCAGTGGCCCTGACTCATCGCTCATTGGCTTGGCTACCTCAGCTTCCCAATGGCCCTGGAGTCGCGCTCCCAACGCCTCCAGATCACTGATCCTGCTGCGGTCTTGTGGCTCGATGTGGGTTGTTCGGAAATTGACCAGGCCACCTTCCGATGTCCGGTCGTGCTTTAGCGCGCCGGCTGCTATTTCCCATGCAAAGTAGGTGCGTGTGTCCGTGTTGGTTTTTACCTCCGGCGTCCATTTCCCTACGTAAGTGTTGAATGTCACGCTGATTTTTTCATGGGGGTCGTACCCAGCGGCCAACAATCCGGCGCTAAAGTAACCTGCAGGTTCCAGGAACTGACGAGTCTGTTGGAACCGGATATTGCGCTCACCTTCGTTCCCCCGTTCTATGCTATCGATCAGCGCGGTAACCCGGAGGGCATACGCATCGATACACTGCAGCTGTTCTTCCAGGGTATTGCGCAAAGAGCCCGTGAAAGGTCCATGGATGATCGTAGTGTAAAGCGCCTCTTGGGACAGAGGTCGGGCCAGAATGCTCGATGTTTCGCTGAGAGGGTCAGCTGTATTGTTGCTGGGGAAATCCAGTGCGCCCGTGATCTCTGAATACGAGGGATCACCGGGCAAATAGCAATCGGGGCTCAGTGAAGAAAAATCATCCAAGAACATTGATGAGGTACCTTTTCCAGACAATTGCGATTACCCCACCTGACTGCATCATAGGGGGCAGGCTGCGCTGGTGGAGTTTGCGTACACAGATCGCGCCCCCTCGTAACTACATCAGCCGTCAGATGAGTCGCACCTCCAAGCGAATAGGTTCCTCCAATAAGCGTGGCACGTGTTACATGCCGTTTTCGCTATTGCTCACTGTCGATATTGCACATTGGTTAGTGGCGCCTTTGGGCGCGCCATGGTTAAAACTGTGGGAGGGGGCTTGCTCCCGATGAGGGAGTGTCAGAAGCACATCTGTGACTGACCCGCCGCCATCGGGGGCAAGTCGAATCGTCGCACCGCCCCTCCCACATTGATCTGATTTTTTCCATGGGTTATTGCGAACGCAAACTAAAAGTCCATAATGGACAAATAAGTTTATTCAGAGGCGTCCATGTCCAATCCCCCCCTCATCATCGACCAGGCCCAGGCCCGTACCTTGCTGGCTCAAATCGACGTGCCCGCTATCCTGCGCAAGCTGTTTCGCGAGCTCGCCGCCGGGCAGGCGGTGCAGCCGGCGCAGCAGTGGGTGGAGTTTCCCCAAGGCGCGGGAGATTTCATCAATTACCTGGGAGTGCTGGCAGAAGATGGCGTGTATGGCGTCAAGACCTCGCCCTACATCGTGCGTGAACAGGGCCCGCTGGTGACGGCGTGGACCCTGCTGATGTCGATGCACAGCGGCCAGCCGCTGCTGTTGTGCGATGCCGCTGAATTGACCACCGCACGCACGGCCGCCACCACCGCATTGGCAGTCGACGCGCTGGCGCCGCTGTCGGCGCAGCGCCTGGCGATTATCGGCAGCGGCAAGGTCGCCCAGGCACACCTGCGCTATGTGCAAAACCTGCGTGACTGGCAGCACATCCGCCTGTATTCCCCAAGCCTTGGCAGTGCCAGCGCCGAAACGCGCGCGCAACTCAACGCGCTGGACCCGCGCCTGAGCCTCGCCGCCAGCTGCGATGCCGCGCTGCAAGATGCCGATGTGATTCTGCTCTGCACCTCATCGGCAGGCCCTGTGATCGACCCGATGCGCCTGAGCAAGCCCGCGCTGATCACCTCCATCAGTACCAACGCGCCGCGTGCCCACGAAGTGCCTCCGGCGTGCCTGGAACAGATGCAGGTGTACTGCGACTATCGCCAGACCACCCCGGATGCGGCGGGCGAAATGCTGATTGCCAGCGAACAGCACGGCTGGGATAAACGTGCGGTGCTCGGCGACCTGCCCGAACTGCTCAGCGATATGGCGCAGCGCCCGGACCCTCAGCGCCATGTGTTTTTCCGCTCTATCGGCCTGGGCCTGGAAGATATTGCATTGGCCAATGCCCTGTACCAACGCCAGCGCTAATCAGGAGATTCACATGCACCACGCAGACTTCATCATCATCGGCGGCGGCATTGCCGGCGCGTCCACCGGCTTCTGGTTGTCGCAGCACGCCAAGGTGCTGGTGCTGGAGCGCGAAAACCATCCGGCCTATCACTCCACGGGGCGCTCGGCGGCGCTCTACACCGCTGCATACGGCACCCCGCAAGTGCGCGCGCTGACCCTGGCCAGCCGCGCGTTTTTCGACCAGCCGCCAGCAGGTTTCTGCGAACACCCACTGCTCACTCCGCGGGGCGAAATGACCGTCGATTTCACCGGCGACCCGGCCGAACTCGACAGTCAATACCTGAGCGCCAAAGCCACCGTGGCACAGGTGCAACGCTTGAGCGCCGACGAGGCCTGCAAACGCTTGCCGATCCTGCGCCGGGAAAAAGTCCACGGCGCAATCTATGACCCAACGGCGTGCGACATCGATACCGACGCCCTGCACCAGGGTTACCTGCGCGGCATCCGTCGCAACAATGGCCAAGTACGCACCGACAGTCATGTGCTGGGCTTGAGCCGCCTCGCCGATGGCCTGTGGCATGTGCGTACCCAGGATGGGACCTTCACCGCGCCGGTCATCATCAATGCTGCCGGTGCCTGGGCCGACCATATCGGCGGCCTGGCAGGCGCGGCCTCCATCGGTTTGCAACCCAAACGTCGCTCCGCATTTATCTTCGCCGGCCCGGACGGCGTCGATGCCCATGACTGGCCGATGCTGGTGGCCCTTGACGAAGCCTTCTACATGAAGCCCGACGCGGGCATGTTCCTCGGCTCGCCCGCCAATGCCGACCCGGTCCAGGCCCAGGACGTGCAACCCGAAGAGCTGGATATCGCCATGGGCATCTACCAGATCGAGGAAGCCACCACCCTGACCATCCGCCGCCCGACGCGCACCTGGGCCGGCCTGCGCAGTTTTGTGGCCGATGGGGATTTGCTCAGCGGTTTTGACCCACAGGTACCGGGGCTGTTCTGGGTGGCGGCACAGGGCGGTTATGGCATCCAGACCTCACCGGCCATGGGCCAGGCCAGCGCTGCACTGGTGCGCGGCGAGCCGCTGCCCGAGCACCTCGTACAGTTCGGGCTGGACGCTGGTATGCTCTCCCCCGTCCGCCTGGAGCCCCTTTGATGAACACCGCTGAACACGACAACGTCATGCAGAACTTTCGTGCGATTGCCGATGCGATCGCCACGCTGTTCTTTCCCCATGCGGAGGTGGTCCTGCATGACCTGCGCACGCAAACCGTCGATTACATCGCCAACAATCTGTCCAAACGCAGCCTGGGTGACGACTCGTCGCTGGAGGACATGCTCGACGGTGACGTCAGTGAAGTGAATATCGGGCCTTATGAAAAGCTCAACTGGGACGGCCAGAAAATCCGCAGCCTGAGCACCGTGCTGCACGACCACAACGGTCGCCGGCTGGCCGTGCTGTGCATCAACCTGAATATCTCACTGCTGGAAAACGCCAAGGCCGCGCTGGATCTGTTCCTGTCGCCGAGCAAGCTGATCGCCCAGCCGGACGCGCTGTTTCGCGATGATTGGCAGGAGCGCATCAACACCTTTCTGCATGGCTGGCTGCGTGAGCGTCAGTTGAGCCTGAACCTGCTGACCCGCGACCACAAACGTGAACTGGTGTTGGCGTTACACGCCGAAGGCGCGTTCAAGGGCAAGAGCGCGTCCAACTATATCGCCAACGTACTGGGCATGGGGCGGGCGACGGTCTACAAGCATTTGAAGGAACTCAAGGGTTGAGCCCTTTCTGAAGACAGCGCCGCCCCCCTGTGGGAGCTCGACAGCTCCCACATTGACCGCGTATTTCCCTGGATCAGTCGCCGTAGATATCAGCCTTGAAGTACTGCTGTGAAATCTTCTGGTATTCACCACTGGCACGAATGCCGTCGATGGCCGCATTCAATTCGCTGACCAACTCGCCATTGCCCTTGCGCACCGCAATCCCCGCGCCCTCGCCCACGTATTTCGGATCCTTGAGTTCCGGCCCCACAAACGCGTAACCCTGGCCGCGTGGCATCGAGAGGAAGTCACTCAAGGGGATGGTGTCAGCAAAAATCGCGTCCAGGCGCCCTGCGGCCAGGTCCATGTAGATCTCTTCGTTATTGCTGTAGCGCTTGACGTTGATGCCCTTGGGTTCGAACACCTCGGTGGCATAACGGTCGGTGGTGGTGGCGCGCTGTACGCCGACGTTCTTGCCCTTGAGGCTGGCGTACTGGTCATCCACCACTGCGCCGTCCTTCATCACCAGGCGTGAGGAGGTGAAGTAGTATTTGTGGGTGAAATCCACCGACTTCTTGCGGTCCTCGTTGATGGTCATGGACGACAGCGCCAGGTCGATTTTCTTGACCTTGAGGGACGGGATCAAACCATCGAACTCACCTTCAACCCACACGCACTTGACCTTCATTTGCGCGCACAGGGCGTTGCCGATGTCGTAGTCGAAGCCGACGATCTTGCCGTCGCCGGTCTTGGACGCAAACGGTGGGTAAGCGGCCTCGATGCCGATGCGCAGGGTTTTCTCGGCGGCCAGCAGGTGGCTGGCAGCGAACAGACTCAGGGCCAGGGCGGGAATAAGGTGGCGTTTCTTCATGATCGGGTTCTCGCGGGTTGTTGTTGGTTTGGCAAGAGTGAAGAAAAACGGACAGCAGCTGTTTTGTACTTATAATTCCATACTGGACTTTTATGCTCATCGCGTCAATTCAGAACAAACGCGTACGAAATGTGGGAGGGGGCTTGCTCCCGATAGCGGTGTTTCAGTCACATAGAGACTGACTGACACTCTGCTATCGGGAGCAAGCCCCCTCCCACACTTGGACTTACAGTGCTCGTGAGACCTTACTTCGACACCGGCATCGCAAACTCCGCACCCTGTTCAATACTCTCCGACCAACGCTGCATGATCGACTTCTGCTTGGTGTAGAAACGCACCCCCTCAGTGCCGTAGGCATGCATGTCGCCAAACAGGCTCTTCTTCCAGCCGCCAAAACCATGCCAGGCCATCGGTACAGGGATCGGCACGTTGATGCCAACCATGCCCACTTCAATGCGCCGGGCGAATTCGCGGGCGATGTTGCCGTCGCGGGTGAAGCAGCTGACGCCGTTGCCAAACTCGTGGTCGTTGACCAGCTTCACCGCTTCGGCGAAATCGTTGACGCGCACGCAGGCCAGCACCGGGCCGAAGATTTCTTCGCGGTAGATGCTCATGTCTTGGGTCACGTGGTCGAACAGCGTGGCGCCAAGCCAGAAGCCGTTTTCCAGGCCGGGTTCGGTGGGCACGTAGTCACGACCGTCGAGTAGCAATTGCGCGCCGGCCTGTACACCTTGCTCGATATAGCCGCTGATGCGCTCCAGGGCGGCCCGCGACACGATCGGGCCCATCTCGGCTTTTAAGTCGCGGCCATCAGTGATGCGCAGCGTCTTGGCGCGCTCGCTCAAGGCGGCGATGACCTTATCCCCCACATCCCCCACCAGCACCGCCACCGAAATGGCCATGCAGCGCTCGCCGGCGCTACCGTAGGCAGCGCCCATCAGTGCATCGACGGTGCGCTCGATATCGGCGTCGGGCATCACCACCATGTGGTTTTTCGCCCCGCCCAGGCCTTGTACGCGCTTGCCGTTGCGGGCGCCGCTCTCATAGATGTACTGGGCAATCGGCGTAGAACCGACAAAGCTCACGGCCTTGACGTCCGGGTGTTCGATCAGCGCATCCACCGATTCCTTGTCGCCCTGCACCACGTTGAACACGCCTTTGGGCAAGCCCGCTTCACGCAGCAGCTCGGCCATGAACAACGAAGCGCTCGGGTCGGTGGGGCTTGGCTTGAGGATGAAGGTGTTGCCCGCCGCGATGGCGATCGGGTACATCCACATCGGCACCATCACCGGGAAGTTGAATGGCGTCACGCCGGCCACCACGCCCAGCGGCTGGCGCATGGTCCAGTTGTCCATGCCACGGGAGACCTGGTCGGAATGCTCGCCCTTGAGCAGGTTGGGAATGCCGCAGGCAAATTCGAGAATGTCGATGCCACGGTCGACTTCGCCCTGGGCGTCGGTGAAGACCTTGCCGTGCTCGGCGACAATGATGCGCGCCAAGTCATCCTTGCGCTCACGCAGCAGGTGCAGGTATTCAAACAACACGCGGGCGCGGCGGATCGGCGGGGTGTCGGCCCAGCCGGCGAATGCAGCCTGGGCGGCAGCGACGGCTTCGCCTACGGTCTGGCGGCTGGCCAGGGCCACGCGCGCGGTGACGTCACCGGTGGCCGGGTTGTAGACGTCCTGATAGCGATCATCGCGGCTCACGCGCTGGTCGTTGATGTAGTGCTCAATGGTCGTGGTCATGGCAATGGATCCCAGGTGGGTAGCGTTGGGACACACGATAGGCTTTTGATTTGTTCCAAACCAGAGCAGAATCCAGAACTTATTGTCCTTTTATGCGAACAATACACTCATGGAAAAGGCTGAGATCGAAGGGCTGTGGACCCATATCCACTGGCTGTCGGTGCTGGAAGAACAAGGCACCTACACCGCCGCCGCGGCACGGTTGGGGGTGAGCAAATCGGCGGTCAGCCAGCGCATCTCCGATCTGGAGAAAGCCACCGGTACGCGCCTGGTGACCCGCACCACCCGCAGCGTGCTATTGACCGAAGCCGGGCTGTCTTTGACCCGCGAAGTGCGCAGCGCCTATGCGCAGATTGCCCGCAGCTTCTCGTCTGTGCGCGACTCCGTCGGCGAAATTCGCGGCCTGGTGCGCCTGACCGCCCCCGTGGCGTTTGCCCGGCAACAACTGGTGCCGCACCTTTCCGGCTTTTTGCAGCAGTACCCGCAAGTGCGCATCCAGCTAGACGTGTCCGACGCCTTAAGCTCACTGGCGGCCGAAGGCTACGACCTGGCGGTGCGCCACGGTTTCCAGGTGCCGGAGACGCATGTGGCGTGGAAGCTGTGCGATACCACCTCAGTGCTGGTGGCTACCCAGGACTACCTGCAACGCCACGGTGAACCGCGAACCCCGGCAGACCTGGGCGCCCACAACTGCCTTTACTACCCACGGGGCAGCGACCAGCCGGCCTGGACCTTCGAGCGCGGCAGCAAAAATATCGAGCGCACCACCGTGCCCATCGCCGGCAGCTTTTCAACCAACAACAGCGAGGCCTTGCGCGACGCGGCGCTCAATCACTTGGGCGTCGCCTTGCTGCCGGACTTCAGCGCCCATGCCGCCCTGGCCAGCGGCAAGCTGGTGCAGGTGTTGAAGGGCTGGACGCTCAAGGGCGCGTTTGCCGATGAAATTTATCTGATTCGGCCCTACTCGCCCCATGTGCCCAGGGCCGTGACGGTGCTGGTGGGGTATTTGAAGGAAAAACTGTCAGGCGGGTTTCAATTCACTGGCGGCTGATGAAGGCTCGCCTCTACAGAGGACAGTGACCCAATCCTGTTGAATTCTTGCCTGATCCTCTGAACTTGAAGTCGATTGCATAGATAGCTGTTGCGCGGTGGTCTAGAGTTCGACGATGGGCGACGTACAGTCGCACCGTTCCTATAAGAATTTTGCAGCACCAACCGATGATCAGCAGGTGAGCCAGCCATGGAATTACGTATTAACCAAAAGGCCTATCAAGTCGAGGCCGAGGCAGACACGCCGTTGTTGTGGGTGATCCGCGACAACCTGGGCCTGACCGGCACCAAGTACGGCTGCGGCCTGGCCCAGTGCGGCGCCTGTTCGGTGCTGGTGGACGGCAATGTGGTGCGCTCGTGCGTGACGCCGGTAGCCGGGGTGGTCGGTCGCGAGATCACCACCATCGAAGCCATCGAGGCCGACGAGGTGGGCAAACGCGTGGTCTCTGCCTGGGTCGAGCACCAGGTGGCGCAGTGCGGCTACTGCCAGTCCGGGCAAGTGATGGCGGCCACCGCGCTGCTCAAGCACACCCCCGCTCCGTCGAAAGCGCAGATCGATGCGGCAATGGTCAACCTGTGCCGCTGCGGCACTTACAACGCCATCCATGCCGCCATGGATGGCCTGGCCGCCGGGAAGGAGACCGCCTGATGAATATGTCCGAGATCCTGCCCGGCGTTAAATTGGACGAGCCGATCAACCTGTCGCGTCGGCGCTTTCTCGCCAGTACCGCCGTAGGTGCGCTGGTCATCGGCTTTGGCTTGCCCCTGGGCTCGTCGCGGGTGCAGGCCGCCACCGGCGCTGCTGAACGCGGCACCCAAGTGCCGGCGTTCCTGGAAATTCGCCCGGACGGTAGCGTGCGCCTGCTCAGCCCCTTCATGGAAGGCGGCCAGGGCACCCACACCGCCATGGCACAGATCATCGGCGAAGAGTTGGATGCCGACCCCGCCACCTTCATCGTCGAAGCCGCCCCCCCGGGTGAAGCCTACGTGGTAATGGAAAACGGCCTGCGCATCACCGGCGGCAGCATGTCGGTGCGCATGAGCTACCCGACCATGCGCCGCCTCGGCGCCCTCGCCCGCGCCATGCTGATGCAGGCCGGCGCCGAGCAACTGCGCGTGCCGCTCAGCGAGCTGACCACCCAGCCTGGCCGCGTGGTACACGCCGCTTCCGGCCGCTCCGTGGGCTACGGTGAACTGGCCGGTCGTGCCCTCGATATGCCGGTGCCCGACCCCGCTACCATCACCCTGCGCGACCCTAGCCAGTTCCGTTGGATCGGCAAGCCGGTCAAACGCCTGGATGCCTATGACAAATCCACCGGCAAGGCGCTTTACACCATCGACCTTAAACTCGACAACATGCTCCACGCCGCCGTCCAGCACGCGCCGCGCCTGGGCATGAGCGTGGGCAGCCTGCGCAACCAGGCCCAGGTCGAGGCCATGCCGGGGGTGCATTCGGTTCATACCTTGCCAGGCGCCGTGGCAGTGGTGGCCGAACGCTGGTGGCACGCCAAGCGTGCAGTGGAGGCCATCCAGGTTGAATGGCAGGAAGCCTCTGCCGACTCGACCGTACGGGCGATGCCGGCGGATTTTTCCAGCGACAAATACCTCGACTTCCTCGCCGCCCAGCAGGGTCCGGCCCGCGATGACGAAAACCAGGGCGATGTCGCCGGCGCCCTGGCTGGCGCCAAGACTCGGGTCGAAGCCACCTACCATAACCAATACCTCAACCACGCCCAACTGGAACCGCCTTCAGCCTTGGCGCGCTTCAACCCCGACGGCACGCTTGAGGTGTGGCTGCCCAACCAGGCGCCGGATATGTTCCGCGCCGACATTGCCAAGCGCACCGGCCTCGCCACCGAGCAAATCACCCTGCACTCCCCGCTGCTGGGGGGCTTTTTTGGTCGGCATTTCCTGTATGACTCGGCTAATCCGTACCCGCAGGCTATCGCGCTGGCCAAGGCCGTCGGCCGCCCGATCAAGCTGATCTGGAGCCGTGAAGAAGAGTTCCTGCGCGATGTGTTGCGCCCGCTCGCCGTGGTGAAGTTTCGTGCCGCCCTGGACGACAAGGGCCTGCCGGTAGCCATCGAAGCAGTGAGTGCCACCGAAGGCCCTACCGAAGCCCTCAGTGGCAAACAGGGCGAGCAGATCGACCCCACTGCCCTGGAAGGCCTGTCGGGCAAGAGTTATGCGATCCCCAACAAGCGCATCGCGCAGATCTACGTCAAGGGCGCGCCCATGCTCGGCTACTGGCGTTCAGTGGGTAATTCCCTTAACGATTTTTTCTACGAATCATTCCTGGATGAGCTGGCGGACAAGGGCGGCCACGACCCGTATGAGTTGCGCCTGCACCTGCTGCGCGACAACCCGCGGCTGACCACCTTGCTGCAAGCGGTGGGCGAGCTGTCCGGTGGCTGGAAGCGTGGCCCCTACACCGCCGAAGACGGCACGCGCCGTGCACGCGGGGTGGCCATGGCTTCGCCCTTTGGCTCTCACGCGGCGGTAGTCGCCGAAGTGTCGATCGAGAACGGCCAGGTCAAGGTTCACCATATCTGGGAGGCCATCGACCCGGGCAGCATCGTCAACCCGGCGATCATTCAAGCCCAGGTCAGCGGCGCGGTAGCCCTGGGGCTCTCGCAAACGTTGCTGGAGGAAGCGGTGTACGTGGACGGTATGCCACGGGCGCGTAACTACGACCTGTATCCGATCCTGCCGCCCTCGCGTATGGCGCAGGTGCACGTGAAGATCGTCGAGAGCGGCGAAAAGATGGGAGGCATCGGTGAACCGCCATTGCCCGCCGTGGCACCAGCGGTGATCAATGCGGTGGCACAGTTGACCGGCCAGCGCATCCGCAGCTTGCCGTTGAGCCGCCACACCTTCAGTTAACCCACAGGGAACGCCCATGAACAACCGCCGATTCGCAAGAACCGCAGGCTGGCTGGCGCTGCCCTGCCTGGTCGCCGCAGGCCTGCTGGCCTGGTACGTCACCCGCGAGCCCGCCTCGCCGTTTGAACAGCAACAGGCCACCAGTTTCGACCCTGCATTGGTCAGTCGCGGCGAATACGTCGCGCGGGTGAGTGACTGTGTGGCTTGTCACAGCCTGGCCGGCAAGCAGCCCTTCGCCGGTGGCCTGGAAATGGCCACGCCCCTGGGGGCGATCCACGCCACCAACATCACCCCCGACCGCGAGCATGGCATCGGCGCCTATAGCCTGGCCGACTTTGATCGCGCCGTACGCCAGGGTGTCGCACCGGGCGGCCGTCGGCTGTACCCGGCCATGCCCTACCCGTCTTACGTCAAGCTCAGCGACGACGATGTGAAGGCGCTGTATGCGTTTTTCATGAAGGGCGTGCAACCGGCCAACCAGCCGAATATCCCCAGCGATATTCCCTGGCCGCTCAACCTGCGCTGGCCCATCGCCCTGTGGAATGGCGTGTTTGCGCCCACCGCCACTTACGCCGCCAAGCCCGACCAGGACGCGCTGTGGAACCGTGGCGCCTACATTGTCCAGGGCCCCGGCCACTGCGGCAGTTGCCACACACCGCGTGGCCTGGCCTTCAACGAGAAAGCCCTGGACGAATCCGGCGCGCCGTTCCTCGCTGGAGCGCTGCTTGACGGCTGGTACGCACCCAGCCTGCGCCAGGATCCCAACACCGGCCTGGGCCGCTGGAGCGAAGCGCAGATCGTGCAGTTCCTCAAGACGGGGCGCAATGCCCATGCCGTGGTCTACGGCTCGATGACCGAAGCCTTCAACAACTCCACGCAGTTCATGCAGGACGAGGACCTGGCCGCTATCGCCCGCTATCTCAAATCACTGCCCGGTGACCCGCAGCGTGATGGCAGTCCCTGGCAGTATCAGGCGGTGACAGCGAGCCAGGATGTGCCCGGCGCCCACACTTACGCGACCCGCTGCGCCTCCTGCCACGGCCTCGACGGCAAAGGCCAGCCCGAATGGATGCCGCCCCTGGCCGGCGCCACGTCGGCGCTGGCCAAGGAAAGCGCCTCGGCGATCAACATCACCCTCAACGGCTCGCAGCGCGTGGTGGCGGCCGGGATGCCGGACGCCTACCGGATGCCGGCGTTTCGTGAGCAGCTGTCCGACCAGGAAATCGCTGATGTGCTGAGCTACGTGCGCGGAACCTGGGGCAACAACGGTGGCGCGGTCGAGGCGAAGGCGGTGAGCAAGTTGCGCGGGCATACTGACCCTGCGAGCAGCAGCCCGATCATCCTGCATATGCGCTGAGTGATGTATGAACCGTGGGAGGGGACTTGCTCCCGATTGCGGTGGTTCAGTCACAGTTGCATAGACTGACACACCTATATCGGCAGCAGGCCCCCTCTCACATTTGGCCCGGGGACCTCTATTTGCTTTCGTCCGCCTTGCCTTCCTGCATCTGCACCGAAGACTTGCTGCCGCTGGTGTTGTCTTTGGTGGTGTTATCGGAACTGTCAAAACAACCGTGCAGCATGAACACACTGCACAAGCCCAGGCACATATATAACTTCTTCATGAGATTCCCCTAGCGATGTTTGGGTGATGCATCAGCCTATGCTGTATCAGGCTGGCGCAACCGCCCATATGTTCAATGCGCAGCCTCAGCGACTGACGAGTGGCTTGCCATCAACTCGCTAGCCTTTACGCACGACCAATTTGAGCTACCCTTGATCCGTTAAGGCCTGCTATCCGGTGACCCCATGGACACGTTGACCAAAGCGCAAATCCAGCGCGCGCTTGCGAGGCGGCTGTGCAACTGCCGTGTCTCCTGCACGATCAATCCGGATAACAGCCTGTCGGTGACGGTGCTCGCGCCCGATGCCAACCAGTTCACCATCGCCAACATCAACCGTGCCCAGTATCACGGCGAGCCAGGGATCAATCGGCTCGTTCGGGAAATCCTGGAAGACATGGTAGTTTCGCGACAATCGTCCCGCCTCTCCTCCGTAGAGTAAACGCAAAAATCAACGAGGCTTGCCATGCACGCTGGTGCTGCTACCCCCTTGCAACGCGTCAAAATCGACTACCTTCAAGACACGCTGCTCGGCGTGAACCCCCTGTCTTGCGAGTGCATGGCGAAGGTCATGGAAGCGGGTGCGGGCGTGTCGCTGCAAATTCTCTCGCCGTGGCCGGAACAACTATTGAAGGCCCATACGGTTCAGATCAAAACCGAAGGCCGCACCTATCACGGCGTTGTCGTTGATGCCGGCAAGAACAACGCCAATGAACTGCTGGTGACCATCAAACTCCAGGGCTAGGGACTCGCTACAGATGGTCCCGGCCGGAATGCCGTCCTTGCCGTCAGGCACCAGTAAACCGGTGTGGCGACTGCCATTTGCGCCGAACTGCACGCTTGTGAAAAAGGACCCGGTACGCTGAACGCTTGTTCCACAAATCGTCGCAAACCATGCGCCCCCCTATCCGGTTGAACACCCTCCTCGGCAGGCTTTCTAGATGTTCTCGACAACTGCCCATGGAGGGAATCCCCGATGAACATTCACCGCCTGCAACCTGCACTGCCATCGCTGTGCCTGGCAATTTGCGTCGCCTCGTTGACAGCGTGCGCGGGCAACGACTCAGCCTCAAACGTGGTGGCGCCGGGTGATGCCAAATCGCCAGGCACGCGAGCACTCGATACCGGTGCCGCCCTGCTGCAGTCACGTCCGCCCATCGACGCGCTCAATGCCTACCTGGACGGCTTTCACTTCTACAACGGCCACCCCGACGTGCAGATGGAAGCGCACCACTACTGCGCCATCCTCAATGAGGAGGTGATCCAGTGCGTGATTTACGACGGCAACCGCAAGGACGCCAAGTTGATGGGCGTGGAATACATCATCAGCGAGCAGTTGTTCAACAGCCTGCCGGCACCGGAGAAAGCCTTGTGGCACAGCCATGTGCATGAGGTGAAGTCCGGCCAGCTGATCGCACCCGGCATTCCCGCGGTGGCCGAGCACGCGCTGATGGAAAAGCTGGTGCACACCTACGGCAAGACCTGGCACACCTGGCATACCGACCTGCACAAGCGCCTGCCATTGGGTGTGCCTCAACTGATGATGGGGTTTACCGCTGACGGCCAGGCTGATCCAAGGATGGTCGCCGAGCGCGATCAACGCCTGGGTATCGACAGCACCGAGAAGAAGCGCTCTCGCGCCGATATAGCCCCACCGGCCATTGCACCCGGGGCGGATGCCTGGCGCCACGGCACGATCATCCAGATCGACGACCCTACCGCAACGCCTCACCGGCACTGACGGCGCCGCCGGATCATCTGGATTGAACAATCATTGACCCGCGCTTGCCACACAAGAATACGGCTGCATCCGCTGCCCTTTGCATGAGGTATTGCAACATGTCTTACGATTATCAAGGCCCCGCCAGCATCATCACGGCTTCGCGTCACCTCGGAACCCAAGCAGATGAACGCCTCAACGAACACGTTGACGTAAATCTGACAGGTAGTGGTAAACCAACCCTGGTTCGCCTGGACTTTGACACTCCACTGGAGTGGCCCGGCCATCCCAATTTCGTCATGGTGAACTTGCCAGACGGTACCTCCGTCGGCGGTGTAATCGCCGAGATAGAGCGGCCCGCTGATGGAGCCGGGTGGGTAGCGTTTACCGTGGATGACTGACTGCCACAGCGCTGACAGCCCGCCATCGAATTGCCCGACAAGTTCTTTGAATTTTTTTTGACGCCAATTATCTGTAGTTCATGAGCATAGGGAGGCCTCATGAAAACCAACGAGCTATTTACCATCAAGTATCAACTTCACGGCGAGCCGAGGTCCTTTATCGTGCGTACGGCACGCATGAACAATGCTGAAGCATGGCACTGGGCCAGTTGCGATGCCGGCGTGGCGGTCATCCCCAGGTTCGGTCAAAACAACCTCAAGCGCGTGTCCAAGCCGATGGCGGAAAAATACGGCATTACCGATGTGCGCTGGTGCGGGGCGGAAGAAATTCAGTGGGCGGAGGGTGTCACACAATGAACAGTCAGGTGCTGGATTACACAATCAGTCAAAGGTGGGATGAGGAGATTGCGCAGAACACCCAGATGTTTTTCGAAGCGGATCGACTGGATGCGCAGGCGTATAACATCATCGAACACTACAGCGGCGATGCAACAACCTGGGCGCGCTTCACCGAGGCGAAGAAGCTTGCGGATGCGCAGCGGACTGCGGCTTATCGAGAGTGGATGCGTATACGGCGGGCTATGAGAACGTAGGAGCAAGCTTGCTCGCGAAAAACGTCAACGATGATGCGTAAACCTGAAGGGACGCGGCGCTTGTGAGCCTTTCGCGAGCAAGCTTGCTCCTACAAAAAAGACACGCCCCGTCCGGGGCGTGTCAGTCAACAAAGCGTGGACTGGTTTGTCGCTATCGGGGCATGGGTGTCTACACACCTTTGGTGTGACGCCGGACCTGTGGGAGGGGGCTTGCCCCCGATGGCGGCCTAAGAGCCGACCAGGATGCTGGACTTTGACCGAGTACATATCCGTTATTTGAGTCACGGCTGCTATTGGTTCCGCTTTTACAGCGGGTCACTTTCGAAAAGCGCGAAAGTAACCAAAGCGCTCTTGCCCCACCACTCGGCACCTCGCCTAGGCTCGGTGTGCCCGTAATCCGCCAGGGATTTGGGGGGCCGCCGCCACGCGCCATCCATGGCGCGGGGCGGCTAAACCGGCATCCCTGCCGGTTTACCCCCCAAATCCCTGGCGAATTCCGGCCAGCGTGGTTTAACGGGGCGCCTAAGATCAAGATCAAAAGCAGATCAAGATCAAGAGCGGCTCGCTTCACATCGTGGTTACTGGTGGCTGCTACGAAGTTGTGTAGATACCCATGGCTATCGGGGGCAAGCCCCCTCCCACATTTTAGAGCTGCTTGAATCAGGGTTATGTGCCTGTTCAAAGAATCGGCTTGCCCCCCGTCACGCCATAGCGCTCGCCAGAGATGTAACTGCCTTCATCCGACGCCAGCAACACATAGATGGGCGCCACTTCCACCGGCTGGCCTGGGCGGCCCAGTGGCGTGTTGCCACCGAAATGCTTCACCGACTCCTCGGGCATGGTCGACACGATCAACGGCGTCCAGATCGGCCCCGGCGCTACGCTGTTCACCCGAATGCCACGCTCGCCCAGCATCTGCGCCAGGCCGGCGGTGAAGTTGGCAATGGCACCCTTGGTGGCCGCATAGGGCAACAGGGTCGGGTTGGGCATATCGGAATTGACCGACGAGGTGTTGATGATCGAACTGCCTTGCGCCATATGCGGCAACGCTGCCTTGCAGATGCGAAACATCGCCGTGATATTGACGTTGAAGGTTTTCACCCAATCCTCGTCGGGAATGTCCTCCAGAGACTTATAGGTCATCTGGAATGCAGCGTTATTGACCAGCACATCGATACGGCCGAATTTCTCGACGGTGTCATTGACGATCGCCGTGCACTGCGCCGCGTCGCCCAGGTCGCCGGGCAGCAACAGGCACTGGCGCCCTGCCGCTTCGACCCAGCGAGCGGTCTCCTTGGCGTCCTCATGCTCGTCCAGATACGACACCGCGACGTCCGCGCCTTCGCGAGCAAAGGCAATCGCCACCGCACGCCCGATACCGCTGTCAGCGCCGGTGATCAACGCAATCTTGTTGGCCAGGCGCCCCGAGCCTTTGTAGCTTTGCTCACCGCAATCCGGCATCGGGTCCATCTTGCGCTGGTCGCCCGGAACGGGCTGCTGCTGGGGATTGAAGGGTGGTGTTGGGTAGTGGTTCATCGGATTCCCTCCTGTGTATGGATACTGTTGCGAGGGCGTGCCGAGCGCGATAGTTCAGAGCAATTTTCATAAAATCGGATAACCGTTGCCGACAGATTTCCCTTTTGGTTGTAGAAGCGAGCTTGCTCGCGAAAATCGTCAACGCAGACGCGTACTTTCTGAATGAACACGGCGCCTGAGAGTTTTTCCCGAGCAAGCTCGCGCCTACCGTTGCGTAATAAAAATGTGCTATCCCTATGCGCTAGGGACTCATACATGAACGTGAAGCCGGCACTCGCCACGTGGAAGAAAAAACCAGAACGCCCATGACTGAACACCGCTCCCCCACCGCCACAGAGTGGCTGATCCGCCAGGCCCAACCCGACGACGTACACGCCCTGGTTGAACTGGACGCCTACGCGGCTGCCCATGCCCACCGCCGCGTATTTATCCACGACGCCGTGGTTAACCAGCAATGCCTGGTGGCAGTCAGCGACCACGCGTGCGCCGGGTACCTGGTGCTCACCCACGACTTTTTCGATCACGGCTTTATTGCCCTTGTGGTGGTATCACCGACCTGCTAGCGCCAGGGTGTGGCCCTGCGCCTGCTGGCGGCGGACGAGGCGGCCTGCAAGACGCCGAAGTTGTTCGCCTCCACCAACGCCTCCAATCGCGCGTCCCAGGCATTGATGACAAAGGCCGGATTCATACCCAGCGGGCAGATCGAGAACCTCGACGAAGACGACCCCGAGTGCGTGTACGTCAAATTCCTGCGCTGATCTGCATCAGGCCCAGGCGATCACCCACGCCGCCAGGTAAAGGCCCACACCAAAAACGCCATGGTTGATCAGGCTGCGCAGTCGGTTCTTGCCTGGCGTCGGCGTCCTGGACGATGCAAACCCGGCCCCCATGGCCGGCTGTATCACAAACAGCGGAACGGCCACTGTCACAACACCCCACGCCAGTGCAGGTACAAAGGTCGGCGCCAGCAACCAGGCATCGCCTTCAATCCACACCAGCACCCACGCGAACACCACTCCGGTGACGTAATGCGCGATCCAACCCAGGGCTACTTCACCTCGAACGGGAAGCGCTTGCCCAATGCTTGAATGCGCAAATCGCCCCCGGCACGCATGGCCGACCCAACGGCCTACGAACGCAAAATTCAGGGTCGGAACGCCAAGCACCTTCATCAGCAGCATCCACATATCCATCACCACGGTAGCCCCTGCCCCCAACAACACCACCTGTGCAACCCCTTCCAGCGCTGTCATACCTACCTCTTAGTCATGGACCCATTCGACCTGCGCAGGCATCATAGAAGTTGAAGTCAACTTCAAGTCAATGGTCTGCCAATGGATATCACCGAGGTCGTCAAACGCACGGGCATTCCTGCCCATACGCTGCGTTTTTATGAAAAGAAGGGGTTGATTACATCGACCAGCCCGCCCGGTGCTCGCCGTCATTTCGCAGCAGCGGTCGTTGAGCAGTTGGCGGTCATCGCCCTCGGGCAGGCGGGTGGCCTGTCGCTGGACGAGATACACGCCATGCTGTCACCCAATGGCCAGGCCAATGTGGATAGAGCGGTGCTGCTGGCCAAGGCCGACGAGATTGATGCCACGGTCAAACACCTGCAGGCGATGAGCCGGGGCTTGCGCCATGCGGCCGCCTGCCCTGCCCCCAACCACGCACAATGCCCGACTTTTCGCCGCCTACTCACCATCGCAGCAGCAGGAACCTTCAAGCGCGGCAGCGCCGGTCTCGCCAGGGTTCGGCCTGCTCACTCAAACACTGAGGCACTATGATTCGCCACTTTCAACCTGCCGACCTGGAACCCGTCCTGGATATTTGGCTGCACGCGTCCATCCTGGCCCACCACTTTATCGACCCCGCCTTCTGGCATGACCAACTGGGCGCCATGCGCGAGGTCTACCTGCCCAGCGCCGTGACCCGTGTGTTTGAAGCCGACGGGAAAGTGCTGGGCTTCAGTTGCGTATATGAAGACACCCTGGCGGCGCTGTTTGTCGCGCCTGAGCATCAGGGCAGTGGTATCGGTACACAATTGCTCAAGGACGCGCAGGCAGCCAGAACCTCACTTCAACTGAGCGTGTATTCGCAGAATGTTCCCAGCCTTCACTTCTACAAGAAGCACGGTTTTACCGTATTCAGAGAGCAACGGGACGAACACACAGGTCACCTTGAAACAGTGATGGGCTGGGCGCCTGATGGATTATTTGACCCACTGCCCTGATGACTCCAACCCGGCGCATCGGCGAGGAGTTGAAATGCCCTTGCGGCGGCCACCGGCATGCGTGTTCGGCGCTTGCCTATTGGCGATCAGCTAACGGTGTGACGCCTTGTTCAGGAACCTTTTCTTGAATACACAATCTGTGCATCTCCCTTGCGACCTAATTTGAGAACTACGCGCATGATTCTGAGAAAAGCCTGCCTGTGCCTTTTACTGCTAAGCGCCGGCTTCATTGCTGGCTATGCGGCCAAGCCCACTGCGCAGTTGGAAGTGACGGCGGGCCAACTCATGGAGTGTGGTGAAGTGATGATTCCGACGCTGGGGATGTGAGGTTAGAGCAGACAATCAAGGCCCCGTGGCTTGCAGGGAAAATCCATTGCGTCCCGCAGCCTTCGCCGAGTAAAGCGCCTGATCAGCCGCCTCGATCAATCCGAGCGGCGGTTCCAGACGCAAACCCGTGCCCGCGGCAATGCCGATACTCACACTGACGTAACCGAACGGGCTGCCTGGGTGCGTGATGTTTTCGTGCTGCAGCGACTCAAGGATCCGTTGCGCGACCACCGCCGCGCCTTGGCTGTCGGTGCCGGGCATGATGATCGCCATTTCCTCACCGCCATAACGCGCCACCAGGTCTGACGGTCGTCGCGCGCATCGTTCCAATAGCCTGCTGACCCTCTGCAAGCAAGTGTCGCCGACCACGTGACCGAAGGCATCGTTGTAGCGTTTGAAATGGTCGATATCGATCATCAACAACGCCAGCGACGTACCTTCACGCTGCGCCCGGCGTGCTTCCAGGGCCAGTGTTTCATCGAAACAACGGCGGTTCGCCAAACCGGTCAACGCGTCCTTCATCGCCAGGAACGCCAATTGCCGATTGGAATCGAGCAACTGTTGCTGGGCGACGCGCAGCGCCTCTTCCGCCGCGGTTCGCCGGCGAATATCCAGAATCAGGAACCAGCCGATCAGCCCGGTCAGCCCCAACAAGCCCGCCACCACGACTGCCGACAGTGCCGCCTCGATGCGCCACGCCGCGAGGGCTTCATGCTTGCCCAGCGCGACGGTGGTAATCAGCGGCAGCGTTTCGCTTTTGCGAAAGGCATACAACCGCTCCACACCATCCAGGCTGGAGGTATGCGCGGTGGTGCCGAAAGGCTGATCGAAATACTTGGCGTAAATAGGCGACTTGGAAAAATTGCGCCCCATGTCCTGTTCACGGAAGGGATAGCGCACCAGCAACGTGCCGTCGGTGTAGGACAAGCCGATGGCACCCTCCTGGCCAACGTCAAGCTTGCCGAACACGCGCAGAAAGTTTTCCACCCCCAGCGTCACCGCGACCACCCCGGCAAAATTGCCCGATGCATCATTGAATCGGCGGCTGACGGTAACCACCCATTCCTGATTGGCACGGCTCTGAACCGGTGGGCCAATGAACGGCTCGGGGCTCGGATCGTCACGATGATGAATGAAATAGGCGCGATCGCTGCTATTGGCCCCCTCTGGAATCCGCCGGTTGGAGGACATCAACCAGCCGCCCTGACGGTCATACACCGTGATGCCACTGAGCTGCGGCATCAGCGGCTGCTGGCGGTTGATCAACGCATGGATACGCTCGATTTGCGCCGGGCCACTGCCTTCGGTTTCGAGGCGCTCGACCAGGCCCAGCAACAACAGCGCGCTTTGCCGGACGATACCTTCGGTATAGGTATTGAGTGCCTGGGTCAGGTTCAAACCATGCACATCCACTTCCGCCAGCGCGCGCTCACGCGAAGACAGAACCTTCCAGATCGTCAACGAGGTCAGGGAGCAACCAATCACCAACAGCAAAAGCATCACAAGGCGGGTATCGCGCTTCACGTCGGCACCTTAAGGAAGTCCGGTTTCCAGTCCAGCCATCATTCGAACGTCGGCACTTACAGAGGCCACCGGTTTATGGGCGCAAGCATACAAGCACTCTGCTTGCACTGCAGCAATAGCACCCACAGAAATTTCCTACACCAACAGCCTCGCCTCGGCTTGAACCAGACCATACGGCTCACGCCCCACCCTGCTGAAAACTCAACAGCGCCTGCTCAAGATCATCTATCGCGCCTTCAACCTCTGCCACACTCGCCTCAAGTGAAACAACCGATGCTTCAGGGCCAGTGCAAGCAACCTCCAGGGCCCGGCACCGTTCTACCAGTGCTCACCTTTAACCACACGGGCATCGGGCCGATGGCGTTGACCGCGAAGATGCGCTGCATGCGCTCCAGGCTCAGGTCCTCCAGACGCGACTGAGTCGTCAGCACGCCGGTATTATTGACCAGTACGTCGAGGCGCCCGAACCTGCGGTCGATGGCCGGGCGGTCGCGGCACCCACTCCGCGACTGCCACCGGTGATCAGGATCAGCGGTGCCTGCGAGACGTCAACCATTGAAAATACCTCCTTGGATGATGGCTGTATCAGCCGATGATGAGGGTGCCGCCGGCGATCACCACGCACGCCAGGACCCTGCGCGCGGTAAGGGTTTCGCCAAGAAAAAAGTAGCCAATCAACATCGCGAACAACACGCTGGTTTCGCGCAATGCCGATACCGCGCCCAACGGCGCTTCGTTCATCGCGTAGATCACGATTGCATAGGCCAGCAAAGACACCAGCCCGCCGACCACTGCGGCCAAGGTACCGGGGCGCAGGCTTAATAAACTGCGGGCATCGCGCAGGCCGATGTACACCGCTGGCATCATCACGCCCCACAACGCGCACATCCATACGGTATAGGCCAGCGGCGCGCCGGAGAGCCTGGCGCCGATACCGTCGACAACGCTGTAGGCCGCGATGAAACAGCCCGTTCCCAGCGCATAAGGCAGGCTGGGAACCGACAACCGACGCCCGCTGAAAGCCAGGGAAATAATCGCCCCTGACACCAGTGCAATCCCCAGCAACTCGACGGGAGCAATGCGTTCCCCGGCAAATACCGCAGCCCCCAGGGTGATCAGCGCCGGCGACGAGCCCCGGGAAATCGGATAAATCTGCCCCAGGTCGCCCACCCGGTAGCTGCGCACCAGGAACAGGTTGTAACCGACATGCAGCAACGCCGAAAGCACCCCATAGCCCCAGCTCTCAATCGCCGGCGTCACCATGAACGTAGCGGCGATGAGACTGGTGAAGGCAATGGCCATGCACATGACAGTCATCGACCATAGCCGGTCGGCACCACCACGCAATAGCGCGTTCCAGCTGGCATGAAGCAGGGCGGCGAACAGCACCAGGAAGATGATATGAGTAGGCATGCGCCATCTTAGGCAAGCCAAGGCCCCGGCTTACAGCGAAGTCTGCTCATCACAGCATGAACAGATACTCATACCTCATTGATCCGCCCGTTGTACTTTCAGCGCCTCGCTCATCAGCCATTGACGAAAGCTGAAGATATGCGGCTGGGTTTCGATGCCCTTGGGGCACACAAAATAGTAGGCAAGCGGTGACGGGAACGGCACATCGAACAGGCGCACCAGGCGACCGTCACTTATTTCCTGCTCCACATGCCCGCTGCGCACCAACGCGATGCCATGGCCGAGCAGGGCCGCCTCGACGGTCATGTTGGTATCGCCAAACCTGACGCTTTCCCTGAGCGGCGTAAAAGCCAGCCCCACGGCTTGAAACCAGACCTCCCATTTCGGTGCCAGCTCGGCGCCATCGCGGGCCAGCAGCGGGAAGTCCAATAAATGGGCGGGGCTGCGCGGGGTGCCAAGGCGCCGCAACAGTTCGGGGCTGGCCACGGGAAACACCTGCTCGCCGAACAAAAACTCCGAATACAGGCCCGGGTAATTCCCCTTGCCCAGCCGCACCGCGACATCCGCTTGGGCGTCGGAAAAGTGGATGACGTCGTCCGTGGTGTCCAGCGCAACCAGCAGCTCGGGGTGCTGGCGAGCGAGGTTCGGCAAGCGTGGCAGCAGCCATTTCAAGGCAAAGGAATAAGTGGTGCTGACCTTGAGCCGTACCCTGCCCTTTTGCTCGCGCAGGTCGGCCAGGGTCGCCTCCAGGCTAATGAAGAATTCGCGCACGATGGGCGCCAGGGTAGCCCCCGCCGGGGTCAGGCGTAACGACTGGCCACGCTCGAACAACGCCAGGCCCCAAAGCGCTTCCAGGTGTTTGAGCTGGTGGCTGACCGCGCTCTGAGTAACATGCAACTCCTGCGCGGCCGCGGTAAAGGTCGGGTGGCGAGTGGCGGCTTCGAAGGCGCGCAAGGTCGCGGTGGGCGGCAGATCTCTCATAGATAGGGTGTCCGGCGAGTTAGCAGTAAGCGCTGAGCATGAGCATTGACTCATGTTAGCCCTAAAGCACCAGGTTCGCGTATTGCTCCAGCAGCCGCGCCAGGTTCTGATAACCGCTCGCCAGATGAGGCGCACCAAGCCTGCTCAACGACCGGGATGTGCGCCGCGCCTGTGCGGCGCCGATCGCGGGATGATGGGCATATCGTGCAACCCGCCGCGCACCGCTTTGCACGCATCGGGCCACGGGAGATGCCGGATCAACACCGCTGGCTTTGCGCTGTAGCCGATTCAATTGCTTGCTCAGTTGCAGCGACAAGTAGCCCGCCGGGTCAGCGTGCGGGTGATCAGCGCCAAGCAAACTCTTCAACGTAACTAACCGGTGTTGTTGCTCCGCTTGCCATTGAGCATGATCGATTGTATTTGCCTGGCGTAGCAGCAGGCGTGTATGCCGGCGCAGCGCACGTGTCAATGCGCGTACCTGCCTGGCTGGATCTTTGGGCAGGATCTGAAACGCCAAGAGGCACACAATCATCGCTACGATCCAGGCCAGCGCCTGGTTGGCGAAACCGACGAAATCGTAGGTGGCGGTCATGCCGGTGCTGACCAAGGTGTTGAAGCCGATCAGGTAGGCAACCCCTTGCAGGGCATGGCGCGGCTGGCTCGTGGCATGGATGCCGAACGACCAGAAGCCTGCCATGACCAGCAACAACAGAGGGAAGCCGTTGATCTGTGGCATCAACAGGAATTTGCACAGCGCCGCCGCCACAATCGCGTAGAGCGTGCCGCGGATAAAACCGTTGATACCTTGGGCTGGCGCGGCAGCTGTCGCCACCAGGGTGCAGTACGGCCCCAGCACCGCCAGTAATGTGGGCCCTTGATCCCAGCCGCTGAAATACCAGATCGCACCCGCACTCAGTATGGCGAGCAGTGCCCGGATGCCGTTTCGCGCCGCATCCGCGTAATGGCGGTGATACCCCACGGCGCGTACCGGTGCGCGGCGAGCCTGGTCGAGGCTGGCGAAGTTCAACAGGGCCTCGCCCAGGTCCGTCAGTTGGTCGTCCAAGCGTTCGCTGCGCCACCGCAGGTGTGGCCTTGAATCGGCGCAATCATCCACCCAGCGACGCAGTTGCTCCAGCGTAGCGGCCGCGGCGCGAAAGTCGCAGCGCGCCTGCGCCAGGCATTCACTCAGTTGTTGCAAGCCTGTGCTTATGCGGGCGCGCAACGCGGGGTCGATTGCGGGGTCGGGGTCGTCCGGGTGCACGTCGAGCACAGCCGACTGCAGATGCGCCAGGCCGGCCTGAATCGCCAGCTGCCGCGAGCGGATCAGCGACGATTCGCCACGGCCGAGCCCAAGCTGGTCGTCCACCTTGCTGATATCGATCGCGAGCTGGTGCCGTTGCGTCGCCAGCTGCGCAGGCTCTTCGCCCACAAGGCTTGCCGCGAGCAGCCGGGCGCTGCGCGCGCAGGCGTCGATCAGCGAGCTTCGAACTTTATGCGCCATGGTCTTGGCGCTGAACAGCGTCGCTACCAGGCTCAAGCTGAGCACGCCGAGCGCTACCGCCGTGCCACGAGTGATGATGTGGTCGAAGCCCTGTTCCGGGGCGACGATGGCAGGGCCCAGCGCCAAACACACCGTATAGCCCGCCACCACTGCCGCGGTGGCCTGGTAATGACGCAAAACCGTCATTGCACCGACGCACAGGCCCAGCCATATACCGACGCCCAGTATGAACAACAGCATCTGTTGCGCGAACAGCCCCATCAGCACAAAGGCTGCGACCATGCCGACCAGGGTGCCCAGCATCCGGTACACACCCTTGCCTCGCACTGCCCCTTGGATGGGCTGCACCAGCAACAACACCGTGGACGCACCCGAGAATGGCGAATCCAGATGCAGTTGGAAACCAAGCCAGAGTGCCAGGCTTGCCGCCAGGATACTGCGCAGCACGTAGGCAAGCGTGGCGGACGTCCAGGGCCGAGGGATCGCCGCGAAAAAGCGTGTCGCCAGGCCAGTCATCACATGAACGCCTGCAGCCATTGGGTGAGTCGCCAGCGCGCTGCGGCGCCCGGCTGCGTCACTTCGACACTGGCGGTCATGCCCGCCGCCAACTCTACCCCGTCCGGCACCTTGTCCAACTCGATGCGCACGGGCACTCGCTGGGCCAGACGAATCCAACTGAAGGTCGGGCTCACCTGGGGCAAGCCGCTGTCGTTGCGCAACTCATTGGTGTCGGCAATGCCTCTGCCCAGGCTTGCCACGTGGCCTTCCAGCAGCGGGTCAAAGCCCATCAGCTTGATCGACACCGGTGCGCCGATGAGTACACCCGGCAGCTTGGTCTCTTCAAAATAGCCCGTGATCCAGAAACTATGAGCGTCGACCACGAACAGGTTGGTAGCACCCGCCTGCGCATAGTCACCGGGCTGCAACCGCAGTTGCGTGACGTAGCCGTCCACTGGCGAACGCACAGTCGTGCGGTCAAGGTCGAGCTGGGCCTGGGCCAACTGGCTGCGTGCCGCGTCCAAACGTGCTTGGGCCACGGCCAAGTCACGCGCCGCGTTGTCGATCTCTTCCCGGGCGATGGCGCCGCCCAGTTGCGCGCGCCGCTTGAACTGCGCACTGCGCTGCTCGAACACACTCCGCGCTTCTGCGAATTGCGCTGCGCGCTGCTGCTGGGTCAATCGATAAGCACGCGTATCAATCCGATAGAGCAAAGCACCCTTTGCCACCCATTGGTTGTCACTGACCCATAACTGATCGATTTGGCCGGACACCTCGGGCGCAATGCGGATCACCTGTGCACTCACCCGCCCATCCCGCGTCCAGGGCGCCAGCACGTATGCCCGCCAGAGTTGCAGGCAAAACACCAGGGCCAGCACGCCAAGCCCCACGGTGGCGGCAGTTTTAAGCAGTTTGACGATAGACATGCGCGGCCTCGCTCAGCAATGGACGACCATCGTCGACACGACGATGAGCAAGACAAAAAAACGCGCCAGCGCCGGGTGCCACGCTCGGTCCAGCCAGCGACCGCCCAGACGTTCGATCAGCCGGTAGGCCAGGAGGGACGCACCGAGGTAGATCAACAAGGGCGGAAAGTAGAGGTTGGCAATCGAGATTTCGCTAAGCATGGCAAGCACCGGGATTCGGAAGGTTCTAGCAGTCGCCCGCCCAAGGAAGGCAAGGCTTGTAGGTGATGCTAGGGAATTACTGCCACTGCCGATATTGAGTACACTGCCAAAATATAATCAAATCCGGACAACCCTGGATGACCTTGCATGGCACAGATCCAAGTCGATCAGTTTGAGTACGACACCCTTTCCCAGCCCGCCGTAGCGCTGATGCTGGAACCCCAGCGCAACGACAGCGAGTCTGCCGTACACAAGCACCGCAAGGGGCAACTGGTGGTGGCGTGTTGCGGTGGCATTGTGTGTACGGTGGAAGATGGCGTGTGGATGGTGCCGTCAGGGTTCGGCGTGTGGATCCCGGGGGGCGTCGCCCATAGCAACCGCGTGACAGCCAACGGGCAGGTGTGTTTTCTGTTCGTGGAGCCCTGCGCTGCATCGCTGCCGGATCGCTGCTGTACCTTGGCGCTGTCGCCATTGATCCTTGAGCTGATCCTGCACCTGAGCGGCCAGGCTCAGGATTACCCGGCCGATTCACGCACTGCTCGATTGGCCCACGTACTGCTCGAAGCGCTTGAACTGGCCCCCACCGAACAACTCTACCTGCCTCTACCCGCCTCAAACCCGTTGCGTACCATCGCCCGAGCCCTGGCGCAAGATCCCGCCAACCGCGCCACCATGGCGAACTGGGCACGCCACGTGGCCATGAGTGAACGCTCGCTGGCCCGCCTGGTAAAAGCCGAAACCGGCCTGACCTTCGGACAATGGCGCAAGCAATGGCAGATCATCGTCGCCCTGCAAAGCCTGGCCGAAGGGCAATCAGTGCAGAGAACCGCTGAAGCGCTCGGCTATGAGTCAGTCAGCTCGTTCATCACGATGTTTCGTAAAACCCTGGGCACCTCACCGGCCCGTTACCTGCGCAACACCGTGGGTCTTACCTAAGACTCCAGCGTCAGCGCAATTTTCAACCGCAGATCCTTTTCCGCAAATGGCTTATGCAAGACCGGACAGCCCCTGAACTCTTCCGGCAGGCCACTGCCGCCGTAGCCCGTACTGAACAAAAACGGAATGTGGCGTGCGCGCAGAATCCGCGCCACTGGGAAGACGTATTCTCCAGCCAGGTTCACGTCGAGGATCGCCAAGTTGACATCCACCACCCCTGCCACGTGTATCGCCTTGGCGAGTTGGGCCACGGAGGCGACTACGGTGCACTCCAGGTCTTCGAGCATTTCCTCGATCAACATGGCGATGGTGCCCTCGTCTTCAACCAGGAGCACTCTGGTGCCTGGGAACGTGGTCATGTCTGGTTCTCAGCGAGCATAAACGAGAAGCGGCAGTGAACGCCCTCAGGGGCGAAGTCAAGTTCGAACGAACCGCCTAGATCACGCTCGATACAGCGCTTCATCAACCGCGAACCCAAGCCTTCGCGCTCCGGCGTGGATACCGAAGGCCCGCCTTGTTCGCGCCAGTCCACGGTGAGCAGCGCGCCGCTGGGCTGGGGTCGCACGCTCCAGCTCACCGAGAGTGTCCCGGTGTCGGTGGACATCGCTCCGTATTTGAGGGCGTTGATCGCCAGTTCGTTGAGTGTCATGGTCAGGTTCAGGGCGACGCGGGTGTCGACCTCAATGGCATCACCGGCAATCACCACGCGACCGGAATCATGGCCAAACACCGGCACCAACACTTCCTGGGCCAGCACTCCCAGCGGCGTAAGGCCCCAATGCCGCTTCGTCAGCAGGTCATGGGCACGCGACAAGGCGAGCAATCGGGCTTCGAACCGGGTGTAGCCGTCCTTGGCATCCTGCGCGTTACGCGCGGTCTGGGACGCCAGGGACTGGACCGTGGCCAGAGTGTTCTTGACCCGATGATTGAGTTCATCGATCAAGTTCTTTTGTCGGTCTTCGGCCTGCTTTCGCTCGGTGATATCCACAAGCATGTTGATCGCGCCGATCAGATTGCCATCGGCGTCGTGCAGCGGGGTTGGATACGGCGTGAAAGACACGCGGGTGCCATCCGGGCGCTCGGCGACGGCCTCGACGCCGCGTATGGCGCGGTTTTCCTTGAGTGCCACGGCCATCGGGCATTGGTCGTGAGGCAGAAAAGAGCCGTCGGTGTTGAACAGTTTCCAGGTGACACACCACAGGTCGCCCAGTTGCGGCGTGCGCCCCGACAACTCGACGGCCGCACGATTATAAAAAGTGATACGCCCTTCGGCGTCGGTGGTGTAGACCGCTGCCGGCAGCGCCTCGAGCAGATCGCGCATGTGCCGTTCGCTTTCACGCACCCGGTTTTCCATTTTTCGGGCCAGCGTGACGTCCTGAATGACCCGCACACCATAGCGGAACCGGCCATCCGGCGCCCTGACCGACGAGCTATGAACATCCAGATAAAGCGCCTGGCCATCGAACTTGAACGCGCGTTTGCGCAACACGTAGTTGTCCAGTTCACCCGCCACCTGTCGTGCGTATAACGCCGCGTCCTGCTCGACACTGTCTGGGTGGGTGTAGTCCAGGAAGGTCATCGCCAGCAATTGCTCACGAGGGCGCCCGAGCATGGTGCAAAGGGCATCGTTGACCCGCAGCAGGCGACCGTCCTCGCCAGCCTCGGCAATGCCGATGGTCGCCGCCTCGTAGGTCGCCGCCAGCCGGTCATCGCTCTCCTGGCGCCCGGTTTCGGCGTCGTGCACGCGGGTCACGTCAATCGTGAAGCAACGTGTGTTGAAGAACTTGCCGTCTTCGAATCGCCCATTCGAGGTAATCGCTACGTGCCTGATGCTGCCGTCCTTGGCCCGCAGGCGCGCCGGGTAACTGTTCAGGCAATCGCCGCTGCCGAGTTTATGGAGGATGTCGCCGATGACCGGTTCATCCACATGAAATTCAGTGATGTGACGGCCGATGTATTCGTCCGCGCAATAGCCCAGCAGCGATAACTCGGCTTTATTGGCGCGCAGGATAATGCCTTCGCCGCTGACAATATGCAGGCCCACGGCGCTGTTTTCGAAAAAGTCTTCGAGGTCGGAACTTTTGCGTCGCAGCTCCTCGGCTATTGCGTGGTGCGCCGAGACGTCCTGAAAGCAATTGATCGCGCCCTGGATTCGTCCATGGCGATCGCTAAGCGTGCGGACATTCATGAGCGCTACGAAGCGAGATCCGTCAGGGCGCTCGATCAAGACTTCCTGATTACGCGCACACAGGCCAGCGTTGAGCGTGGAAGCCATCGGACATTCGTCGACCGCCAATGGCGCGCCGTCCGTCGTATAAAGTCGATATGAGCCGCAATAGCGGTCGCCATGCTTACCGAGGGCTGGTGTTCGTCCCCACAAACTAACCGCTTCGCTGTTGAACCTGACGAGCCACCCGTGGCGGTCACAGAGGTAAATTGCCCCCGGAATCACATCGAGCAAGTGAGTCCCCATCGCGACCAGGCTCTCGTATTCACTGGGTTCGCGTGTGGTTGTGGGGGGCTGGTCAACATTCAACATACTTGATCCTCAATGCACCTGTGTTGAAAAACGCGACTGCTATTGCCGCCTTTCGCTCTTCCCTGAGTGTATGTACCGAGAAAGCATTCCACCTTGGATAAATTTCATTCACACGCAAGACTTTGCCTCGGGCGCTGGAAGCGCCGAATGGGAACGAAACATGAAGCCTACCGCTCAGTATAGTGTTGCCGCTTCGAGTTTATCAGCCGACGTAGCATGAGGAGAGACTGTGTCCACTTCCAAGCTGACCTCGCGTGTCCTCAATACCCCGCGCCATACGACGCACTATGTAGAGATGGGACCGGCCGATGGGCCATTGATGCTGTTCCTGCACGGTTGGCCGGAGCTCAGCCTGATCTGGCGCGCACAGATCCAAGCATTCGCGGCACAAGGCTGGCACTGCGTTGCACCCGACATGCGCGGTTATGGTCGTTCTTCTGCACCCGCGCCCACGCAGGCGTACACCCTTGAAAACATCGTGGCCGACATGGCAGAGCTTCACGACCATCTCGGTGGCAGGCCCGCCATTTGGGTAGGCCACGATTGGGGCAGCGTCGTGGCGGGTGAACTGGTCGCTCATGAGCCTCAGCGCAGTTGCGGTGTTGTATTGATTTCGGTCCCGTACTTCCCCACCACTAACGCGCTGCCAACGCTCGTCCCACTGGTTGATCGCTCGATCTACCCGGCGGACACGTATCCGGACGGTCAATGGGATTATTACCGCTACTACAACACACACTTTGCGTGCGCTGTCGCTGACCTTGATGCGGATAAAGCCGCATCGCTGGCGTCGATTTATCGCCGAGGCGACCCGGCGAATATCGGCAAGATTGCAGCGAATGCCGAAGTGACCCGCAAGGGCGGGCGGTTCGGCCAAGCGCACCGGGCCCCCCTCACCCAGCCAGACCTTGCGCTCTGGCCGCAGGCAGACTTCGCGCAATTGGTGCGCAGTTTCCAGGCGCATGGTTTCCGCGCTCCCTGCGCCTGGTATTTAAACGACGATGCCAACATTGAATATGCGCACCGGGCGTTAAATGGCGGCCTCTTGTCATTGCCCGTACTGTTTGTGAACGGCGACTACGATCAAATGAACACCATCAAAGGTAATCAGCTGGGCGATCCAATGCGGGCGGCCTGCGTAGATCTCACCGTGGCAAGCCTACCCGGCGGGCATTGGTTGCCGGTGGAATGCAAGGTCGAACTCGTTGAAGCCATAAGCACCTGGCTACGCAAGCTCAGGTCCCACTCTTGACCTTGCTCCAGACCCGCGTACGCACCCGCTCCAGTTTCAACGGCAGCGGCTCCAGCGCAAACAGCGTATCCAGCACTGCCTTGGAAGGATAAACCCCAGGATTATCGCGCACCTTCGCATCAACCAGCCCTTTGGCGTCCTTGTTGGCATTGGCATAGCTGAGGTAATTGGACGACGCGGCAATCACCGGCGGGCGCAGCATGTAGTCGATGAACGCCAGGCCCTGCTGGGGATTCGGTGCATCGTTGAGCAGCACCAGGTTTTCCACCCAGATCGGCGCGCCTTCCTTGGGAATGCTGTACTGGATCCGGCGACCATTGCCGGCGGCATCGGCAGCTTTGCGAGCGTCCATCACGCCGCCCGCCCAGCCGACGACGGCGCAGATATCACCGTTGGCCAGATCGGTGATAAAGCGCGAGGAGTCGAAGTAGCGAATGTGCGGGCGCAGTTTCAACAACAGGGCCTGGGCCTTGAGGTAGTCTTCCGGGTTCTGGCTGTTATAGGGCAACCCCAGATAGTGCAAGGCGATCGGGATGATTTCAGCGGGCGCATCCAGCATCGCCACGCCGCACTCGCCCAGCCTGGCGAGGTTTTCTTCTTTGAAAATCAGGTCCCAGGAATCTACCGGTGCGTTGTCACCCAGGAGCGCGTGGACTTTGGCGACGTCGTAACCAATGCCGGTGGTGCCCCACAGATAAGGCACGGCAAAACGATTACCGGGGTCGTTGCTGCTGACCTTGGCCAGGATATCCGGATCCAGATGTGACAGGTTGGTCAGTTGCGAGCGATCCAGTTCCTTGAGTACACCGGCCTTGATCAGGTTCGGCAACAGGTCGCCGGTAGCGACTACCACGTCATAGCCGCTACGCCCGGCCATAAGTTTGCTTTGCATGACCTCGCTGTTGTCGAACACGTCGTAGGCCGATTGAATGCCGGTCTGCGCCTGGAAATCCTTCAGCGTAGTGGGCGCGATGAAGTCATACCAGTTATAGATATTGACCTTCGGCTCCGCCGCCTGAGCGCAAGCCATTACGCCGCTGATCACGGCAGCCAGTCCCCATTGCATACATCGAATAGCGATCATCACGAACTCCTGGGCCGGCACCTGCGCGCCAGCTGATTATTGTTATGGAGGGTACAAACGCGGTCAGCGAATCAGCAGTTCACGGCGGCCATTGGGATGCTCGACAGCCTCGCCTTGCAGCAGCAACCGACGATCATTGAGGTAGTGATAATCCCTGCGAGCCGCCTTGATTTGAGCAAGGTCCAGACTGATCGCATGACGGGTTTCTTCGCGCCCGGCTTCGTACAACAGGCGACCAAACGGGTCGACCACGGCGCTTCCGCCAGCAAACACCAAGCCGTCATCGCCCTGCCCTGCGCGGTTGACCATCACGCTGAACAGCTGGTTTTCCTGGGCCCTGGCCATGATCGCGGTGCGATGCACCGGGCCGTAGGGGTCCATGTTGCCGTTGGTGACGATGATCAATTCAGCACCCAGTTGCGCCAGCGCCCGCGCCGTTTCCGGCAGCTCGATGTCGTAGCAGATCAGCAGGCCGACACGCACGCCGTTCCACAGCGTAGTGACGAAGCGATCGCCTGGCGTGATGTCGGCGCGCTCGGAGGGCCACAGATGGGTTTTGCGATAGCGCAGGGCAATACCCTCGGGTGTGATCAATACCGAGGTGTTGTAATAGGCGTCCGCATCACGTTCGACCAAGCCAATCACAACCGACACATTGCGTTGGCGCACCGCCTGCTGCACGGTTTGCAGCGTCGGGCCGTCCAGAGGCTCGGCGACCTTGGCCAGTTGTTCGCCACCGACGAAGCCCATCAAATGGGTTTCCGGAAATACCAGCAAGTCGGTATCCGCGTTGCAGTTGGCGATGGTCTCCAAGGTGCGTCCCAGGTTATAAGCGGTATCACCGTCGCGGCCGGCTAACTGCAAGAGTTCGATGTTCATGGCAGGTCCTTGGGCAAAGTGGAAACCCGAATTTACCCGGGCCTTCAAATGAGTATGGGGTGCAGCGCAATGGGAAAAAATTACTTCAATGGGGTACCCCGCAATGGGTAGTCAAACCAATCTGACCTTGCAGGATGTGGCCTGGCATGACGCGGTCGGGCGGCTGATCGAAAACCTCGACCAACCGCACTTCTGGGTATCCATGACGCGTTTGCTCGGGCGCTATGTGCCGGTGGACAGCTGGGTGGTACTGATCTTCAACCCTGGCAGGCCACTGGTACTGGCTGAATCGCCTACGGAGGAAGGCGGCACCGACTCGCTGTTCCAGGACTACCTCAAGGGGCTTTACCTGCTCGATCCGTTTTACCTGGCCAATCGCGAATCACCGCGAAGTGGGCTGTTTCAACTGGACGACGTTGCCCCCGAGTGTTTTGAGCAGACCGATTATTACCAGCGCTACTTCCGCCTGAACGTGGTCGCCGATGAGATACATCTCAATGTGCAACTCGATCCCCAGCGCACTCTGAGCCTGTCGTTGGGCAGCCGTTGCCGCTTCAGCCAGGAGCAACTGGCACTGCTGCGGTTGATCCAGCCCTGGGTGGCCGGCCTGATGCGTCAGCGCTGCGTGTTTGAACAGGCTTCGAACAGCGCGCCGTCAGCAGAGCCGTCAACGGACTGGCAAGAGCGCCTGCTGTCACCGACGCTGCAGATCAGCTCGGCGTTGTCGAGCCGTGAAGCCGAGGTAGCGCAGTTGATGCTCAGTGGCTGCTCGAACAAAGAGATCGCCCGCAAGCTGGCGATCTCTGCCGAAACGGTCAAGGTGCATCGCAAGCACATGTACAACAAGCTGGGGATCAAATCCCAGTCCGAGCTGTTCCTATTGTTCCTTCAGGCTCAGGAGTGAACAGCAGCCGTCCAACCCACCTTCGTCATCGCCGCCAGCAATTGTTCAGGTTTGAGCGCCAGTGCTTGTCGGCCACGGCCCTGCAGGTCGTTGGCGGCCAACAGAGCATTGAGAATTGCTTCCTCGACGGCGTCCGCAGCGGCCACAAACAACGCGGAGATGTAGTCGTTATTGACCATCTGTAAGGCCGTGGTCGGCGGGCCGGGTTGCCCGAGATTAGCAACCGGCAAGCCAGTATTGCCTACAGAGAACGCGATGAAGATGTCGCCGCTGTCGTCTTCGGTGCCGCCACCGACCCGCGCCAAGCCGATACTCGCGCGCTGTGCCAGGCGTGTGCATTGATGGGGCAGCAAGGGCGCGTCGGTGGCGATGGTGATCACGATAGACCCCATGCCAGGCACGCCGACGTTCACCGGCCCGTCATAAGGCGAAGGCGTGTCCTGCAATACGCTGCCCACCGGGTAACCCGCCACGCGCAAGGCGCTGCGTACGCCGTAGTTGGCCTGCACCAGTGCGCCCACGGTCCAGCCGCCCTCTTCGGCGCTCAGCACGCGAGACGACGTACCAATCCCACCTTTGAATTCATGGCAGATCATCCCGTTACCGCCGCCCACGCAGCCTTCCTGCACCGGGCCGCTGTGTGCATCCGCCAATGCGGCGTGCACATGCTCGGCGGTGACGTGCTGGTCCCAGATATCGCTCAAAATGCCATCGTAGGTTTCCAGCACCACCGGCATGCACCAATAGGTGTGTTGCTTGCCCATTTCACGTTCGGCGGCCACCAGTGCATCACGTACCACGCCGACGCTGTGGGTATTGGTGTAGGCAATGGGTGTGGTCAGCAAGCCTGCTTCGCGAATCCACTCCAGACCGGTGGCGTCGCCGTTGCCGTTGAGCACGTGAACGCCGGCGAAACACGGCGCCAGATGAGCTGCGACCGGCCGCGGCTCGATGATGGTCACACCGGTATGCATCGAGCCGTCGGTGCTTTCGGCATTGAGGGTGTGATGGCCGACGCGAACGCCGGGCACGTCGGTGATGGCGTTGAACGCCCCGGGTGTGCCCGTGCCAATGGTGATGCCCAGGTCTCGTAAGCGCATGTTTTTACTCTCGATAAGCCCGTGAAGAATTGGCTCAAGTCTAGGTAGTCGGCCAGCCGTTGACGATAACCCACGGTTGTTACCCCCGATGAGTTAGGTCGGCCCCGCTTTGGACGATGGCAAATGAAGCCTGGGGTTTCGGGCATGGTGCCAATCGCACCGGTACGTATCATTTGCCAATGGGCAAAGCCCTCTAAACCGCATTCACATCCCGCTTGCAAACATTCACTCGGCAAAAGCCCTGAGCGCTGGGCTGGGAGACTCATGTCCGTCGATATCACTAAACACGGCTCAAAAGGCTTGATGTTTTTTCTCGCGCTGTCACTGACCGCAGCGCTCATGAACAGCAGCGCACCCACGCCGCTGTACCCTTTTTACCAAGAACACCTGCAGATCAACGCTGTGGACCTGACGTTTATATTCGGCGCCTACGGTGCCGGTGTTTTGCTGGCTTTGATGACCCTGGCGCGCATCGCCGGCCATGTCAAAGACCAGCGTTTTTTGCTGCTCCCAGCCATTGCACTGGTGCTGATCGGCGCCTGGTTGTGCGCCGAATGCGATTCGTTGTGGGCCCTATGTGCGGCCCGCGCCATCTCGGGGCTTGGCGCAGGGATCATGACCACCGCGGTGAACGTGACGCTGGTGCGGTTCGGTCCGCTCGACAACGGCAAGTTGGCGGCGACGCTGGCCACCTTGGCAATGATCCTGGGGTTGGCTTTCGGCCCAGTGCTCAGCGGCGTGGCACTGCAACTGAACCTGTACCCGGCCAGCCTGCCCTTCTGGTCGATCATGGCCCTGGTCGCTGTCGCCGCCCTCGGCGTACTGGCGCTCTGGCCCCGCCACGCCCTCCAGGCCCACACCGCCGCTCACACTGCACAAGCGTCGTTACGTGAAGGCCTGCGGGGTATTGGTCGGCCCTTCCACTTGTGCGCGTGGTCGGTGTTTTTCAGCTGGTCGTTCACGGCCTGCGTCTTCGTGATTGGCCCCGGCGCTGCCGAACAGCAACTGGGCTTGAGTGACCGTGGGATGTTTGGCTACAGCATGGCGGTGTACCTGTTGATCGCCGGGGCCAGCCAGCTGTATTGCAAACGCCTGGATGCAGCGCGTGCATTGCGTTCTGGATTGCTCGCCCAGTGTGCCGCCTTCCTGCTCCTGCTGACGGCCTTCTCGGTCCATTCGCTGACGCTCGCGGCGCTGGCCCTGGTAATCGGCGGCTACGCTTATGGCGCCATTTTTGTCGGCAGTGCGCGGCTGATCAATCAGCTGGCTCCCGCCAACTGCCACGCCAAGTTGGTGGCGTATTTCTATATGACCATCTACCTGTTCAACGCTGTGCCCATTCCACTTGGGCTGCTGGTGGACGCGATGGGGCTTGCCCCCAGCGTGCTCGCCGCCTTGGTCTTTTTTCTGGGGCTCGGTGCCGTGCTGGCGATTCTCGCTGCACGGGTCCGACTCCCTCATGCGCATCAACAGTCCAGTTGAGCGCTCGTCACCGTTGAGCCATCAGGGCTCTTAATTTTTTGCCTTACGTCAGTACCGGAATCATGCATAAAAAACTTAAAGTGTGCGTCACGATTGCTGCGGTGCTCGCCATTGGCGGCGCCGTCGGCTTGTACCGGCAGTCCACCTCTGCGCAACCTACCCAAACGACGGCCGGAACGGCTGCGCCGGCCATCCAGGTAGCCGTCGCCACCGCCACGCAAGCCGATATGCCTAACACGTTGGCGGGTATCGGTGAACTGGAAGCCACCCACCAAGTCATGGTCACCGCCGAAAGCGGTGGCCTGGTACGTGCCATTGCATTCCAACCCGGCGAGCGGGTGAAAGCCGGGCAAACTCTGGTGCGACTCAACGATGCGCCGGAGCAAGGCGAACTGGCCAGGCTTCAGGCCCAGGCCGCCAACGCCAAGGCCAAGTTGCAACGAACCCAACGCTTGCTGCCCCAACAGGCGGCGACGCAAGAGGAACTGGATCAGGTGCAGTCCGCCTACTCCCAGGCGCTGGCCGATATCGTGCGGATCAAGGCGCTGATCGATCAGAAACGCATCAAGGCCCCTTTCACCGGCGTGCTGGGTGTACGCAAGGTCAACCTGGGCCAGTTCGTGCAGGCCGGAGATGCCATGGTGTCGCTGACCGACGCACAGACGCTGTACGCCAACATCACCCTGCCCGAACGTGCCCTGGCACAGCTCAAAACGGGCCAGGAGATGAGCGTCAGCGTAGACGCGTACCCCCAGCGCTTGTTCAAGGGCCACGTCAGTACCCTCGAACCACGTATCGACCCCGGCACCCGCACGGTGCTGGTCCAGGCCACGGTTCCGAATCCGGACAACCTGCTGTCACCCGGCATGTACGCCAATGGCGAAGTCCATCTGCCAGCCAAAAAAGACGTGATCAGCGTGCCTGAAACAGCCGTGAGCTACAGCGCCTACGGTGACTTTGTCTACGTCGTCGAGGGCGCTGATACCCAACTGACCAACACGGTACGCCAAGTCTACGTGAAGACCGGCGAACGCTCGGATGGCCGGGTCGTGCTGCTTGACGGCGTAAAGGCCGGTGATCGCGTGGTCACCTCCGGTCAGTTGCGCTTGAGCAGCGGCGCCCTGGTACGCATTGCGCTCAAGGACACCGTAGGGCTCGACCAAGCCGCAAGCCGCTGATACACCAAGGATCTGAAAATGAAATTCACCGACTTGTTCGTGCGGCGCCCGGTGTTGGCGCTGGTGGTCAGCACCCTGATTTTATTGATGGGGCTGCTGGCCATAAATAACCTGCCGATTCGTCAGTACCCCCTGACGGAAAGCTCCACGCTGACGATCACCACCCAGTACCCCGGTGCTTCACCGCAATTGATGCAGGGTTTCGTCACCCAGGCCATCGCGCAATCGGTCGCCACCGTGGAAGACGTCGACTACATGAGCTCGACGTCGACCCAGGGCAAAAGCGTGATCACCGTGCGCATGAAGCTCAACGCCGACTCCAACAAGGCCATGACCCAGGTGATGGCCAAGGTCAACGAGGTCAAATACCGCTTGCCGGAGCAGGCTTACGATCCGGTGATTGTGAAGTCCTCCGGTGAGGCCACAGCCGTGGCCTATGTGGGTTTTTCCAGCCCGACCCTGTCCACCGCCGCACTCTCGGACTACTTGCAGCGCGTGGTGCAACCGCAACTGTCTTCCATCGAAGGGGTCGGCAGCATCAACCTCAGCGGCGGGCAGACAATGGCCATGCGTATCTGGCTGGATGCCAATCGCATGGCCGCCCATGGCATTTCCGGCAGCGATGTGGCCCAGGCCCTGTTGAATAACAACGTGCAGGCTGCGCCCGGCCAGGCCAAGGGTTTGTATGTGGTGTCGGATATCCAGATCAACACCGACCTGGTCGATGTCGCCGAGTTTCGACAGTTGGTGGTCAAGTCCAGCGCTGCCGGTGTGGTGCACCTGAATGATATCGCTACCGTGGAACTGGGCGCCGCGTCCACCGACACCAGCGCCACCATGGACGGAGTTCAAGCAGTGTTTTTCGGCCTGAATGCCGCGCCCAATGCCAACCCGCTGGTGATCGTCAAGAAGGTAAATGAATTGCTGCCGGGGATCCGCGCCAACCTGCCGCCGGACGTGAAAGTCGCTGTGCCGTTTGAGCTGGCACGTTTTATCAGCGCATCGATTGATGAAGTACTCGGTACGCTGGGCGAAGCCATTGCCATCGTGGTACTGGTGATTTTCTTGAGCCTGGGTTCGGCGCGGGCAGTGATCATTCCGGTGGTCACCATTCCCTTGTCGATGTTGGGTGCGGCCGCGTTCATGTCGATGTTCGGGTTCAGCATTAACTTGCTGACCTTGCTGGCGATGGTATTGGCTATCGGCCTGGTGGTGGATGACGCGATCATTGTGGTGGAGAACGTTCACCGTCATATCGAAGAAGGCAAGTCTCCCACATATGCAGCCCTGCTGGGCGCACGTGAGGTGGCAGCGCCGGTGATTGCGATGACCCTGACGCTGGCGGCCGTGTATGCGCCCATAGGCCTCATGGGCGGGCTGACCGGCTCGCTGTTCAAGGAGTTCGCCTTCACCTTGGCCGGCTCTGTGGTGGTCTCCGGCATCATCGCGCTTACGCTGTCGCCGGTCATGAGCTCACTGCTGCTCAACAGCCAGATGAACGAAGGCTGGATGGCCCGCAAGGCCGAGAGATTCTTTCACCGTCTCGGCAGCGCGTATGGCCGGGTGCTGGATCTGTCGCTGCACCACCGTTGGGTCACGTTTACGATTGCGGTCATCGTGCTGATCAGCGTGCCCTGGCTATACAGCCGTGCCCAGACCGAACTGGCGCCCACCGAGGACCAGTCCACGGTGTTAACTGCCATCAAGTCTCCACAAAACGCCAACATCGACTACGTCGAGAAGTTCGGCAAACAGTGGAACGAAGCCATGGGGACATTGCCGGAGCAGAGCAACCTGTGGCTGGTCAACGGCAGCAACGGCGTATCCAACAGCATCGGCGGGGTCAACTTCGTCGATTGGGAAAAACGCGAGCGCAACGCTGACCAGATTCAGGGCGATATGCAGAACCGCGCCAACACCATCGAGGGCAGCAACGTCTTTGCCTTCCAGTTGCCTTCACTGCCAGGCTCGACCGGTGGCCTGCCGGTACAGATGGTGATCAAGAGCGCCGGTGACTACAGCGTGGTCTATGAGGCGATGGAAGCACTCAAGCACGCTGCACGTGAAAGCGGCTTGTTCATGGTGGTCGACAGCGACCTGGACTACAACAACTCGGTGATCAAGATCAAAGTCGACCGCACCAAGGCCAACAGCCTGGGCGTGACCATGAAGGATCTGGGTGACACCCTGGCGGTGCTGGTGGGCGAAAACTACGTCAACCGCTTCGCCATGGACGGTCGCTCCTATGATGTGATCCCGCAGAGCCTGCGTGGTGAACGGCTGACGCCCGAAGCACTGTCGCGCTTTTATGTGACCAGCGCCAGCGGTGGGCAAGTGCCGCTGTCTAATCTGGTCAGCGTCTCGACCGGGGTCGAGCCCAATCAATTGACCCAGTTCGACCAGCTCAATTCGGCGATCTTCCAGGCGATCCCCAACCCAGGCGTGGCCATGGGCGATGCAGTGAAGTTCCTCGAGGCGCGAGCCAAACTGCTGCCGCCGGGTTTCACCTACGACTGGCTTTCGGATGCACGCCAATATCATCAGGAAAGCGGCGCGCTGGTCATGGCGTTCCTGTTCGCAATCATCGTGATCTACCTGGTACTCGCTGCGCAGTATGAAAGCCTGCGTGACCCGTTGATCATTCTGATCAGCGTGCCGATGTCGATATGCGGTGCATTGATTCCACTGGCCTTGGGCATGGCGACCATCAATATCTACACACAGATCGGCCTGGTGACCCTGATCGGCCTGATCAGCAAACACGGCATCCTGATGGTGGAGTTCGCCAATGAGATGCAGGTCAAGCAGGGCCTGGATCGTCGTGAGGCGATTCTGCACTCGGCGAAGATGCGCCTGCGGCCGATCCTGATGACCACGGCGGCGATGGTGGCGGGCTTGATTCCCCTGCTGTTCGCCTCCGGTGCCGGTGCCCATAGCCGTTATGACCTTGGCCTGGTGATCGTGGTGGGCATGTTGGTGGGTACGCTGTTCACTTTGCTGGTTTTGCCGACCATGTATTCGTTCATTGCCGTCGACCATCGTATCGCGGCCACCACACCCCGCGCCCGTGCGCTGGCCGCTGCCGATGCAGCCGACGCCGCCACGACCCAGACGGTGTAAGGAGACATATATGCACCCCTTTAATACCTTCGTGATTCGCCCGCTCGCGCTGCTGGTCTGCTCGGCCTGGATGACGGGCTGTACCGTCGGCCCGGACTACCGGGCCAGTAACGAGCCCGCAGTAGAGCTGACTCAAAGCCCCGATACCGCGCTGTATAGCAGCACCCGCGTGCAACAGGATTGGTGGCGACAATTCCAGGACCCACAACTGGATGCGCTGATCGATCAAGCGCTGGCGCGTAACCATGACCTGCGCATCGCCCAGGCCCGGTTGCTGGAGGCACGTGCGGTGCTGGATCAGCGTCAGTTGGACCAGCTGCCAACGGTGACCGCCAGCGGGGCTTATTCCCGTAGCCTGTCCCAGGCCAACCCCGGCCCAAGCGGTGAACGCAACCTGGCCAAGACCTATCAGGCTGGCCTGGATGCGCAGTGGGAGCTGGACCTGTTCGGCAGGCTGCAGCGCCTGTCGCAGGCGTCTTCGGCACGCGCCGAGGCCGTCGCGGCGGACCTGGCGCAAACCCGTATCGTAGTGACCGCCGACGTGGCGCGTCACTACTTTGAACTGCGCGGCGCGCAACGGCAGTTAGCGGTGGCCCAGGCCAACCTGAGTAATCAGGAAAAAACCGTGGCGCTGGTCCAGGGCCGCGTGGATGCCGGGCGCGGCACCGCCGACGAACTGGCCAGCGCCCTGGCCGAGCGCGCACGGGTGCAAGCCACACTGCCGAGTTTGGAAACCCGTCAAGCGCTCAGCCGTTATCGGCTCGCCGTACTCACGGGCTCGCGGCCCAATGAGCTGCAAGCGCTGACCGACCTGAAAGCGCTTCCGGCATTGGTCACGCGCTTGCCGATTGGCCAGGTCAGCGATTTGCTGCGCCAGCGTCCCGATGTCGCCAGCGCCGAACGCGCTTTGGCGGCCTCGAATGCGGACATTGGTGCCGTGACAGCCGAGCTTTACCCAAGGATTGACCTGGGCGGCTTCCTCGGCTTCGTGGCCTTGCGCGGTGGGGATTTGGGCGACAGCGGCAGCCGCGCGTTCAGCGTGATGCCCTCGGTCAGTTGGCCGGCGCTGCACCTGGCCAGTGTTAAGGCCCGGCAGCGGGAGGCTCAGGCGCGTGAGGTGGGCACCCGAGCGCGTTACGAGCAAGTGGTGCTGAATGCGATTGAGGAAACCGAGAGCGCGCTGACGACCTATAGCTTGTCGCAGCAACGGGTACGTAGCCTGGCTGAAGCAGCAGCGCAAAGTGAGCGTGCGGCTCGACTGGCACATGCGCGTTATGAAGCAGGTAGTGCGGCGTATCTGGTAGAGCTGGACGCGCAGCGTACGCAACTGAATGCTCAGGACGCGCTGACGCAGGCAGAGACCGCGTCGTATCTCAATGTGGTGCAACTCTATAAAGCGTTGGGTGGTGGCTGGCGTGCGCCGGAGCCGCTCAGTTCGTATGCGGTTACCGGACAAGGCCCTCGCGGGTAAGCCTAACTCCCAAGGTAATCGGCCACGGCCGTGGCCGATCCTGAGCCGGCCAGCACGGCATTGATGCGCAATGAATAGGTGCCTGGACGCAGCAAGGAACTGGAACATGGCTGCCGAGGCGGCGCCGAGTACATGCCAGTGCAGGTCGGACAAGTGAAGGGGTAGTTTGCGGCGAATTTAACCACGTACAATCGTTGAAATCATGAAGGGGCAAGTCATGCGCGCACCCTACGGCTGCGCGCAGATCCCCGTTGAATTACACGCCTGCAAACCAGGGCAGTGGCGCACGCGCCTGCATTGTGATCGTCTTTATCTGTGTATAAGCATTGAGCGTCTCCCGACAAAACTCACGCCCAATCCCACTGTTCTTATACCCTCCAAACGCAGTGCCATCGGTAATGTTCGAGTAACGATTGATCCACACCGAACCTGCCTCCAGCCGTGCTGCAGTCTCCATAGCGTGCTGCAAATTGCTGGTGTAGATCCCGGAGGCCAACCCATATTCAGTGTCATTGGCTTGGGCGATCATCGTTTCATAGTCGTCCCACACGATCAGCGATAGCACCGGGCCAAAAATCTCTTCCTGGCAGATGCTCATGTCGTTACGTGCAAGTAACAACGTTGGCTGAATGAAGTAGCCATTTTCACAACCTGGGACTGCAGCCCGGCCGCCACCTGCGAGCAACTCGGCGCCCTCTTCCAGGCCCATGGTGATGTAACTCAACACGCGCTCACCTTGTTGGGCGTTGACCACACAACTGACCCGTGAATCCTCTGCCAAGGGTGCTCCTACTCTCACACGCTTGAACGCGGCTATCAGCTTTTCCTGAAACGCCTCTGCGATCGAGGCATGCACAAACAAACGAGTGCCAGCCAGGCACGACTGCCCATTGTTATGAATGGCCGCGAAAGTGGCGTTGTCGACCACCGCATCGATGTCGTCGATGTCAGGGAATACGATATTGGCACTCTTGCCGCCCAGCTCCAGTGTTGAAGGCACGAGGCGCCGGGCTGCAACACCGGCTACTGTGCGGCCGACTTCGGTACTGCCGGTAAATGACAGTTTCCTGACCAGAGGATGCTCGCTCAATGCTGCACCGACTATCTCTCCCAACCCAGTGACCATGTTCACCACCCCGGCGGGAAAGATCTTGTTGATCAACTTGCCCAGTTCCAGCGTCGACACCGAAGCATTTTCATCAGGTTTGAGCACGACGGTATTGCCGGCTACCAGCGCGGGGGCGAGCTTGAACGCGGCCATGATCGCCGGCGCGTTCCAGGGAATGATCTGCCCGCAAACGCCAAGTGGTTCACGCTTGGCAATGGCATAACCGCCTTCAATTTCACGGCCGGTGTCTTCATGGGCCATGATCACCGAGGCGAAATAGCGGTAGTGCCGGACAGCAGTCAGGTAGTCCTTGCGTACTTCGCTGATGCAGCGCCCCACGTCATGGGCATCGATCATGGCCAGACGTTCGCTGTGCTCTTCGATCTCGTCCGCCAAGAGGTTCACCAGGCGTGCGCGCATCTGCTGACCCAGGGTACGCCAGGCTGGAAACGCTGCATGCGCGGCCTTCACAGCGCGATCAACATCTTTGGCGTCACAATAATGAATGTAAGCTAGGTGTCTGCCCGTGGCAGGGTCGACCGCAGCAAACGAGCGCGACTTATCCTCAGTTTCAAACACGCCATCGATCAGCGGGCCATAAGACTTATCGAAATTGATTTGCATGGAGAACCTCACATTTAAAGATGAAATCTGGATTAGCTCTGATATAAAATCGCGATTACTTTATTATTCGTCCAACCAGGTGATGCATGGATCCTCTGTCCGACGTTCTTTCACTGTTGAGAATCCGTAATTACCACTCCGCCACGCTTTCCCTGGGCGGTGATTGGGCTTTCACCTTTCCCGAGCGCGAAGGCATCAAGTTCACGGCGGTGATCAAGGGCAGTTGCTGGCTGCACGTAGAGGGCGAACAGCAGCCGCAGCGCCTGCACCAAGGCGATTGCTTTCTGATGACTCGGGGCATGCCTTTTTCGCTCTACAGCGATATGTCCCAGCCGCTGATGAATTCCGATGGTCACTTTCAAACCCTCGCAACGGACGAACTGGCCCTGCATTACGGCGGCAACGACACGCAATTGGTCGGTGGCCGGTTTGACTTCAGCGGTGTTCCTACCCAGTTATTACTCAGCAGCCTGCCCTCAATGGTTCACGTGCAGGCCAATGAACCGCAGGCATCGCTCCTGCGCTGGGCGCTGGAACGGTTCACGTCGGAGCTACAGCAGAAGCGCCCCGGCCGCTCGCTGATGAATGAGCACTTGGCGCACCTGATGCTGGTCGAAGTACTACGCACCCACCTGGCAACGCTGGAGAACAACGGCACTGGTTGGTTTTACGGCTTGGCTGACCGTCACCTCAGTGTCGCTCTGAGTGCCATGCACGCTGACCCTTCCCATCGCTGGAGCGTCCAGGAGTTGGCGCAACGGGCTACCATGTCGCGCTCGGCGTTCGCGTTGCGCTTCAAGCAAGTGGTGGGCGCAGCACCGATGGAATACCTGACGTACTGGCGGATGTTGCTGGCAAGCGACCGACTGAAAAACTCCGATGACTCGGTCTCCACCATCGCGTTCTCATTGGGTTATGAGTCCGAAAGCGCATTCAGTACCGCATTCAAGCGCGTGATGTCACAGTCGCCCCGCCACTATGTGCGCGAGCACGCCACCCAGGCTTAGTGCAGGCCACCGCCGATTATCAGGGTTTCACCGGTGATCCAGCTTGCATCGGACGACGCCAGGAAGGCGACGGCGGGTGCGATGTCTTCGGGCTGACCGATGCGGCCCAGCGGCGTGATCGCTTCGATTTTCTGACGGAACGCATCTTCGAAGAAGCCACTGGCGTGCACGCCCTCGGTGACGACCAACCCTGGGTTGACCGAGTTGACCCGGATATTTCTCGGCCCCAGTTCATTGGCCAGCGTGCGGGTGATCGCGTCAACCGCAGCCTTGGACGCGGTGTACACCGTTGAGTTGGCCGGCGTGAACGAAGTCACGCTTGAGCTGACATTGACGATGCTGCCCCCCAGCACGTTGAACACTTCAACGGCAGCTTGTGTGCATTGGATCAGCCCTAGAACGTTGAGGTTGAATTGACGGTGAAACTCCTGTTCGGTGATATCGGCCAGGGGACTGGTCGAATAGACACCGGCATTGTTGACCAGAATGTCGAGATGGCCATGCTCATGCACGATGGTCTTGAACAACGCCTTGAGGTCAGTGCTGTTGGACACGTCCGCCTGCACCGCGTAGGCCCTGGCGCCGGTTTGCAAAATCTGCTCAACCACTCGCTCGGCGTCTAAGCGACTGCTGGCATAGTTGACGATCACAGTGGCGCCATCCTGGGCCAATTGCTTGGCAATCGCTGCGCCGATGCCCTTGGAGGCACCAGTCACCAGCGCGACTTTCTTATGCAACCTTTTCATGTTCACTTCCTACTTGTTGCTGGCTGAAAATCAGTCAAGCCAGCTTAAGAGGATGGCGGGAACCGGTTAATAGCCAGTGCTCCAGAAAAGCTTTGTGATCGTCCAGATGGCAGACGGTCATAGTGATCAGTCAAGGAGAAGTTGAAACTGACCATGAGGAGGCAGACGTATCGCCGACGTTATAGCTATCTGCAGCATCGTTCTCCAAGAAACGACTCGGGGTCGGCTTTGTAGCCTTATGCGGTGGGGATCTGCCTGAACGGGGCGGCATTCCAAGCTTATAAATCTCAATAGCGCATTCGACGCGCTGGATAAACGCTGCAACATCTGCATGGGTGTGGGCCAGCCCATCCCGTGCGACAGCGATCTCCAGCTCGCGACACAACTGGATCAGGCTCTTGGCTTTGCCGACCGCCAGCGCGCCCCGAATCCGATGCAGTAAACGGACCACCTCATCACTGCTCTGCCCCACGCTCAGCGCTTTAAGCTCACCCAAATCCTGGGCGATGGTTCTGAAGAAGAGTTCAAGCTGCGCTCCGTTCGGCCCTGCCCTTCAAATAGAAATGGTACCTGTCCATAACCCTGACAACGAAGATTTCACAACGATTCAGGAGCACGCTCATAAAACAAATGATCACGACTTTACGGCTGTAGAAACATCATCTGACTACACAGAACTGGATCAACTATCGGGGTTGGCAGAGGGTTCAGAAAATTGAGTCACCGAATTTTACTCACCCCGGACACATCGAATTTTAATTGATTTCAGTGTCATTTAAGGCCAGACCGAACCAATGATGGGGTGAACAGCTCGTCTCACGACCTGAGAGTATCCAGCAACAATGCGGGTTCGAGCCTGGCCATGAGACAGCACCTGGAACGGTACCTAGATTTACCGATCACCCTGGATTTCAGTGGTTTTCTCAAGAAACGAAAAACGACGCCAAAGCGTCTATTCCACAAATCGCAGGCAAAAAAAAGCCACTCGTTAGAGTGGCTTTTTCATTAATGCTTGGAGCGGGAAACGAGACTCGAACTCGCGACCCCGACCTTGGCAAGGTCGTGCTCTACCAACTGAGCTATTCCCGCTTGGTGATGCGCATTCTATAGAATCCTCAGCACCCGTCAACCCCTTGATTCAAAAAAGTTTTATTTCTTTTCAACAGTGGTTCGCAGATGGGGCCAGGCCGCACGCAGATATTGCAGCATGGACCACAGCGTCAAGCCTGCGGCGACCAGCAGCAGGGCGTAGCCGGTGAGCACCCAGAATGTGAAGTCCGACGGGTTGGCCAGCAGGATGACCAGCGCGAGCATCTGCGCGGCAGTTTTCCATTTGCCCATGTTCGATACGGCGACGTGGGCGCGGGCGCCGATTTCGGCCATCCATTCGCGTAGGGCCGAGACGACGATCTCGCGGCCGATGATGACGGCGGCCGGCAGGGTCAGCCACAGGTTGCCGTGTTCCTGCACCAGCAGCACCAGGGCGACGGCCACCATGAGTTTGTCGGCCACGGGGTCGAGGAACGCGCCGAACGGCGTGCTCTGTTCCAGGCGGCGGGCCAGGTAGCCGTCGAGCCAGTCGGTGGCGGCTGCGAATGCAAATACCGAACTGGACGCGACGTAGCTCCATTCATACGGCAAATAGAACAACAAAATGAAAATCGGGATAAGCAGGACGCGTAGTACGGTGATCAGATTAGGGATATTCATCGGCACAACTGGCTACGAGGTGAGAAGGCATTCTATTCGCTGTGCAGATTGGCATAAATCAATTCAGCGAGCTTTTTACTGATACCGGGTGCTTTGGCTATTTCGTCAATGCTGGCACGGGAGAGCTCCTGCAAGCCACCAAAATGTTTAAGCAAGTCGCGACGCCGCGTCGGGCCAACCCCTGCCACCCCTTCCAGGGTTGAGGTTCGCCGGGTTTTGCCACGGCGCGCGCGGTGGCCGGTAATGGCGAAACGGTGGGCTTCGTCACGGATTTGTTGAATCAGGTGCAGCGCAGGCGAGTCGCCCTTCAACGTGAACTCATGGGCGGCATCATTCAAGTACAACGTCTCGAAACCGGCCTTGCGCGTGGTGCCCTTGGCGACGCCGAGCAGGATCAGGTCGGGCACCGCCAGTTCGTTGAGCACGTCTCGCGCCATGGACAACTGGCCCTTGCCGCCGTCTACCAGCAGGATATCGGGCAACTTGCCCTCCCCGTCCTTCAACTTGCTGAAACGCCGCGTGAGCGCCTGGTGCATCGCGGCGTAGTCATCGCCGGCGGTAACGCCTTCGATGTTGTAGCGCCGGTAGTCGGACTTGATCGGCCCTTCCGGCCCGAATACCACGCAGGAAGCAACCGTGGCCTCACCGCTGGAGTGGCTGATGTCGTAGCACTCCAGGCGCTGGGGCGGCTCGTCCAGGTTGAGGACCTCGGCCAGGGCGTCGAAGCGTGCGGCAACGTGCTGTCGATTGGCCAGGCGCGCGCCCAGGGCCTGTTCGGCGTTGGTCACGGCCAGTTGCTGCCAGCGGGCACGGGTGCCGCGTACGCGGTGGCTGATGTCCAACTCGCGACCGCGCAGCTCGTGGATCGCTTCGATCAAGGTGGGAAAGTCTTCATGCACCACGTTGACGATCAGCTCCGAGGGCAGGTCGCGCTCTGGGCTGCTCACGTAGTACTGACCAAGGAATGCGGCCATCACCTCGGCAACGTCTTCGTCGATACCGGTCTGCGGGAAGAAGTTCTTGCTGCCCAGCACTCGGCCAGCACGCACGCTGATCAGGTGCACACAGGCGCCGCCCGGGTTGACGAACGCGGCGATCACGTCGACGTCACCGGTGCCGCCTTCCATGCTTTGCTGGTCCTGGACGCGGCGCAGCAGGGAGATCTGGTCACGCAGTTCGGCAGCCTTTTCGAAATCCAGGGTGCTGGCCGCCTGCTCCATGGCCCCGGACAGCTCATCGGTGAGCGCATTGCTGCGCCCCTCGAGGAACATCACCGAGTGGCGCACATCCTCGGCGTACTCTGCCGGCTCAACCAGGCCCACACAGGGCGCCTTGCAGCGCTTGATCTGGTATTGCAGGCACGGCCGCGTGCGGTTCTTGTAGAAGCTGTCTTCGCACTGGCGTACAAAAAAGGTTTTTTGCAGCAGGCTCAGGCTTTCACGGATCGCACCTGCGCTGGGATAAGGCCCGAAGTACTTGCCCTTTTGTTTTTTAGCCCCGCGATGAATGCTCAGGCGCGGGAAGTTGCCATCCGATAAAAACACGTAAGGGTAGGATTTATCGTCACGCAGCAGGATGTTGTACGGCGGCCGCCATTCCTTGATCAGCGTCTGCTCAAGCAGCAGCGCCTCGGTTTCATTGGCGGTGATGGTGGTTTCGACCTGGGCGATACGTGCCACCAGGGCAGCGGTTTTCGGCGCAAGGCCGGACTTGCGAAAATAACTCGCCAGCCGGTTCTTGAGGTTCTTGGCTTTGCCCACATACAGCAGGCGTGCCTCGCTGTCGAACATGCGGTACACGCCGGGGCGGCCACTGCAGGTCGAGAGAAAGGCACTTGGATCAAACGGCGTAGTCATGTCAGGCGCTGGCGTCCACCATGCCGTGGCGCACCGCGAGCAGGGTCAATTCAACATCACTGCTGATGGCGAGCTTCTCGAAGATGCGATAGCGGTAGGTATTGACGGTCTTGGGCGACAGGCACAGCTTGTCGGAGATCGACTGCACTTTCTGGCAACCGACGATCATCAAGGCGATCTGGATTTCCCGCTCCGACAGCGTATCAAACGGCGAATCGCTGGTGGGCTGGAAGGATTTGATCGCCAACTGTTGGGCGATCTGCGGGCTGATGTAACGCTGGCCGGCAAAGACCAGGCGAATGGCCTGCACCATCTCCGCCAGGCCCGCGCCTTTGGTCAGGTAGCCCGCAGCACCGGCCTGCAGGAGCCGCGTCGGAAACGGGTCTTCCTCGCACACCGTCACCACCACGACCTTGATGTCCGGGTGGCTGCGCAACAGCTTGGTCGTGGCACCAAGACCGCCGATCCCAGGCATCTTGACGTCCATCAACACCACATCGGGTTTCAATTCCCGAGCCTTGATCAGAGACTCCTCCCCTGACTCAGCCTGGCCGACTACTTGCAGGCCGTCGATGTCAGCCAGCATTCGTGTAATGCCTGTACGAACGAGATCATGATCATCGACTACTAGCACCCTAATCAAGCAGACACCTCGCGATATGGTCTTATAGATTGCTGAACACCTTAGCAAAAAAGCTGGGCACAGACCTAGCCGCAAGCGTCATATATATGGAGTTTGCCTGCCCGGTAGTCGTCCAACGGGTGGTGGACGACCGAATTTATTGGGCAAAAGGTCAGAAATCCTGGGGCGCACACCCGCCGCTTTCATATTTGCCTTGAGCGTTGGCTTCAACGCCTCCGATTTCACCAAAAACTTTCTGCGACAGGCCGAGTCGCTCTCTTTCTTGCCTTAAACGCGAACCGATTCCACTCATTTGGATGCATGATCCCATTTTGCACACATCAAGAGGTGACGCCCTCATCTCTTCGTCGAACGAACTTGAACGGTTTTGAACCATGCCCGGAATCTGCACCGCTGCACAAGCCAAGGCCTGGCTGGAACATCAAGGGAAGTCGGTTCCTGAATCAGTATGCGCTTATTAGGATTTTGTACAGGGTTTAGCGTACGCGACAGACACGCTCCATCCGCCAGAAACCATCCTCCTCGCCAACAATGCTGAACCCCATGCGTTGATAGAGCCTTCTGGCCGGATTGGTCTTGAACACGGTCAACCGCAACAGCCCAAGCGCCTGCGCCTTCAGCGCTATCTGCTCCAGCACCCAAGTGCCTGCGCCCTGCCCGCGATACGCCTGGATCAAATGCAACTCACGGATGTATAGAGCGCCACCGTCGCGACTGAGGCTGATAAATCCCAACGTGTGGTCATCTCGGCAAATCAGCCAGTTTTCCCGACCGGCCCAGGCCGTGTCGAAGCCGGCATTGGACCAAATCAGCTGGTTTTGCACGTAGTAGCGGTTCATCGCCTCGTGGGTCAGGGCCCGCGCAAACGGCAGATCCTGTTCTGTGGCAGCACGCAGGTGAAAAGCCATTTACACGGCCACCACTTGGCCCACCCAATGCTCGCCGTCGCGACGGGCAATCACCAGCGCTTCGCCGACACCGGGTACCGCTGCAAGCAAACGGCCGTCCGCGGCCCAGATCGCGCTGCGACCTGCACAGGTCCAGCCACCCGATGGGCCACCGTGGTTAGCCATCAGCACCAGCAGACGATGCTCCGCGGCATAGCCCTGCAGCAGCGCGCTGTCTTTTGCGTAGCCGCCTTCGCTGATCAGTACGCCTGCTGCGTAGACATTGGCGCCCGCTTGCGCCGCATGACGTGGATGACTGGCGTGGGAGAAGTCGGCGCAAACCGCCAGGGCAATACGGTCATTGCCCCATTGGAGTGCCTCACCACCCTGCCCGGCCACAAACGCCACGTCTTCGCCTGGATGCAGATGCTGCTTGGTGTACACCGCCAGTGAGCCGTCGGCCCCCAGCACCAGGGCGCCAATCAAAACATCCGCTTGCGGGGCCAGGCGGATCGGCATACCCACCACCGCCGTCAGCTGCAACTCGCGCGCCATCTCGCGCAGGGGCGCCAACACTGGCGCATCGGGAGCGATGGCCAAGTCAGCGGCCAGCGTGGGTTCATAACCGGTCAAAGACAGCTCCGGAAACACCAGCAATTGCACACCCTGCTCTGCCGCAGCCTGCATGAACACCCGGTGCCGTGCGATATTGGCTTCAACGTCGCCGGCAATGGAAAGGGTTTGCGCCGCAGCAAGGGTCAAGGCAGTCATGGTCGCGTCCTGGCAATCATCGTTTATGAGCCACCAGCATAGCGACACTCACCCCATAGCCGTAAGTACCCTCAAGCAATAGAAATTACTGATTGAATCCACCCGTGCGCCTCTAGTAAGCTCCCCCCATCATTTGGAGAGCCACCATGTTGCAACTCACCCACACTCAGGTTTGCCCTGCTGCCAGCGCCTTGCGCTTGGTGTCGGCTACCCGCGTGAACGGTTCGAGCGCACTGGCCGGCTTTTATTTTGGGTATTGGTTTAGCCACTGGCGCGCCTGATACCTGAAATCGGCGCCCACTACTCAAGGGGTCGCCTACCAGAGAAATCTAAACCCCCGGTCGGCTCCCCGACCGGGGGTTTTGTTTTTCAGCCGCTAACCATTTTGTTTGTTCAAGAACACTTAAAGGAATCACGCCATGAACTACGCCACTTATTACCGCTTCGACACTTGCACTGCATGGCGATTTAGCCAGCTCCGTTCGGGACAGCCTGCCGCCTCCGATCGGTCACCTATTGGTGGCAAACCAACACACGTCGCCAGTACGGCCAATTGTCGAACACCCCAGTAGGCCAAGCGCGCGGGAACAACCCGCCGCTTGCCCAGGAAGCCTTGAATATGAACTCCTCCGTCGCCGCTTTGCCCGTCTGCACCCTCAACAGCGCCAATGAAGCCCTGACCCAGCGCCTGCCCAGCTCCCTTGAGCTGAAACACCAGCTGCCCCTCAGCCCGTTCCTCCATGACCAGATCCACGCCCATCGCCAGGCCGTGCGTGCCATCCTCAATGGCGAAGACTCGCGCTTACTGGTGATTGTCGGCCCGTGTTCGATCCACGATCCGCAATCGGCCATGGAATACGCACGCAACCTGAAGAAACTCGCGCTTGAAGTCAGCGATCAGATGCTGCTGGTGATCCGCGCCTACATCGAAAAACCGCGCACTACCATCGGCTGGAAAGGCCTGGCCTACGACCCGCACCTGGACGGCAGCGATGACATGGCCGCCGGCCTGACCCTGTCCCGCGAACTGATGCGTGAAATGCTGCGCCTGGGCCTGCCGGTCGCCACCGAGCTGTTACAACCCATGGCTGCCGGCTACTTCGATGACCTGCTCAGTTGGGTCGCCATCGGCGCACGCACCACCGAGTCGCAGATTCACCGCGAGATGGCCAGCGGCCTGGGCATGCCCGTAGGTTTCAAGAACGGCACCGACGGCGGCGTCGCGATTGCCTGTGATGCCATGCGCTCAGCGTCCCACCCGCATCGCCATTTCGGTGTCGACAGCCAAGGCCATCCCGCCATCATCCAGACGCCAGGCAACCCCGACACGCACCTGGTACTGCGCGGCGGTCACCGTGGGCCAAACTACGATGCACAGAGCGTGGCCCAGGTGAAACATGACCTGGCCAAGGCCAAAGTGGCGGCGCGGATCATGGTCGATTGCAGCCACGCCAACAGCGGCAAGGACCCACTGCGCCAACCGGCAGTGTTCAATGACGTACTGGAGCAGCGCTTGCAGGGTGATACGTCGCTGATCGGCATGATGCTTGAGAGCCACTTGTTCGAAGGCTGTCAGCCGCTGAGCGCGTCAATGCAATACGGCGTGTCGGTAACCGATGGTTGCCTGGGTTGGGACGCGACCGAGCAGTTGCTGCGCAGTGCGGCCGAACGCCTGCGCGCCTCTCACAAAACCAACTGACGGGTGTGGATCAACATGCGGCAGCAGCGTTGAAGCGAAGCTAGGCCCGGGCCACCCGCGCCCGGGACAACTCCCGTAGCCACGGCAGTACCCGCAGGCCATGGGCAGCCTCGCATGGGTCTACGATGTCCATGAAGTGTTCGAGGCTGACGTTGTCCGGCACGCCCGGCAGACGCACCCGCACCGCTGACGCTGCACCGGCAGGCTCGCCCAGGTCGATGTGCTCGTATACCAACACGTGGTGCACTGACTGCTGGAGCCCAATGGCATGGTCCAGCAACCCGGCATTGATGATGAGCGCATCGAAGGGTTCGGCTGGAATGGAGGTCAGAATCTGGACTTCTTCGAGCGTTTGCACCGGCACGATCCGGTAATACCCCAACTGGTTGAGCATTTTCTCGATGTACAGGCGTCGCAGATGCTGTTCATCGGCAATCAGGACAGTCAGTGCTTTGTTTGGCATGGCAAACCCCTGGGGCAGGCAGTGCTCGGCAGTGAGCGTCGCCCATTTTCCAGACATATGCCGACGACAAAATCAGGCATTTTCCCCGTTCACGTAAGAGTTTTCCCAAATCGCCTGAATGGTGATCAACCGCGGTCAAGGCCGATTGCAATACGCGTTCAAGCCTTGCTGCAAAATACCAATCGCTTCACTGACGCCATCAACCGCAAGGCCCAATGCCAGGCGGTCCCGCTGTTCACACACCGCCTCCAATGTTTCACAACACGCGACCAACCCCTGCGCCTTGACCATCCGTGCGCCACCCTTGGCGCGATGGGCCAGGTCGTGCAGCTTGGCAAAGTCGGCCTGGCTTGACAGCTGTGAGAGCAAGGCACGGTCCGTTTCCAGGCTGTCGAGCAACGGCACCAGCAACTCGATAAGCGCGGGGCGATCGTCCCCCGTCAATGCGACCAGGGTGCTCAAGTCAAACGCCTGCATTTGTGGCGGGCCCAACTCGGCTGAACGCGAAGCCAATGCCGAGCGCAAGTCGTCCAGCCCGGTGGGTTTGAACAGGCAGCCGTCCATGCCGGCTTGCCGACAGCGCTCGGTTTCCTCCGGCTGGGCGTTGGCGGTGAACCCCAACAGCAGGCAAGGTGCCTGACCCCGTTCACGTTCTTGCGCACGAATCTCGCGCGCCAACTGGTAGCCATTCTTGAACGGCATATTGCAATCGGTGATCACACCGTCGAATTGTCCCGCCCGCCACTGCTCAAACCCTTGGACGCCATCTTCGGCCGTAGTGATCTGGTGGCCCAGGAAGGTCAACTGGCGCGCCAGCAGCAAGCGGTTGGCCGGGTAGTCATCCACCACCAGGATGCGCAGTGCGCGGCCCTCTGGCACGGCATCAGCAGTGTGTGCGGCATGGGTCGGCAAGCTGTCCGTCAGGGCCAGCGCCAGTGTCACATCCACCCGGGTGCCCTGCCCCAACACGCTGCTCAAGTGCAACTGGCCGCCCATCATTTCGCACAAGCTGCGGCTGATCACCAACCCCAGGCCAGAACCGCTGCGGGCCGACTGCTGGTTATTGCTGCCCTGGATAAACAGGCTGAACAATCGCTGCTGATCTTTGACGCTGATCCCAATGCCGGTGTCTTGCACCCATAGCTGCACATTCAACCGGTCGCCCTCGACTACCGCCCGCGCCCCGAGGCTTACCTGGCCGCTGGCGGTAAACTTGATGGCATTGCTCAACAGGTTCGACACCACCTGTTTGAAGCGTAGCGGGTCGACCAGCACCGTCCGCTCAACCAAGGACTCCAGCTGGACTTGCAGCGCCACCCCCTTGGCTCGCGCCAATCCCTCGAACACGCGCGCCACCGATGCCAGCAGCTCACGCAGATTGGCCGGCTCCAGGGTCAGCGACAAATGCCCGGACTCGATCCGCGCGATATCGAGAATGTCGCCAATCAACTCCAGCATGCCGCGCGATGCCACGGATGCCACTTCCAAGGCATCACGGTCGGCCCGCCCCTGTTCGGCATTTTTCAAGGCCAACTCGATCATGCCGATCACGGCGTTCATTGGCGTGCGGATTTCGTGGCTCATGGTCGCCAGGAAGGTAGTCTTGGCGCGGTTAGCGGCGTCGGCATCGTCCTTGGCTTCCTGCAATTGGCCCAGCAAGCGATGACGCTCGCTGACATCCACCCAACCGGCAATCATGCCCACCACCTTCTCGTCGCCGTCGCGATACGGCAGCATCCATTGGTAAATGGTCAGCACGTCGCCGTTGGGCACCTTGAGTATCCGGTCATGAATCTGCGGTTCACCGGCGGCCATCAAGCGCAGGTAATCCTCATGAAACGACTGGGCCTGTGGAGGATTGTTGACGTCGGTTTCCATCACCGTCTTGCCGATCACGTCTTCAAGCTTGTAACCAAACACATCGAGGTACGCATTGTTACAGGCCATCAACCGACCCTGGCGGTCGCGTACATAAATCGGATGCGGGGTGCCGTCGATCAATACGCTCATGAACCGCATCTGATCGCTGAGCGCCCGCTCGGCCTGCACGCGCTTACGAATCAGGCTGCGCAAGTAGATGATCCAACCCAGCGTGACCACCAACAACAGTGCGGCCAACCCGAAGCCCTGAATGATCACGTTGCGATAACGCAGCCAGTAGCTGTCCTCGATGATGACTTCGCTGCGCCATTGGCCAATCAATTCATCCATTTCCTGCGGTGTGATGCTCAGCAGTGCCTTGTCCAGGATCGAATACAGCTCCAACTGACTGCGGTTGACCCCGAAGGTCACGCGCGCCGGTTCAGTGCCGACCGTACTGGTGATACGCAAGCGGTCACGGTAATGCCGGGTGATCAGATAGCGCGCACTGATCAGCGAGTTCACGGCGCCCTCGGCGTCGCCATTGGCCACCAGCGCCATGGCTTGCAGCGGGTTTTCAACGTCGATAAACGCAACCCCTGGAAAGTTTTGCGCTATCTCATCATGCAGGCCATTGCCGGTCACCATGGCCAGGCGTTTGCCAACCATATCCTCCAGCGTGAACGGGCTATCAGGGCTGTCGCGGGTCACCAGCACAAACGGGCTGGTCAGGTAGGGCCGAGTAAAGCGCACTTTGTCGGCACGTTCCGTACTGGGGGTAACCACCGCCAGCATATCCGCCGTGCCCGCACTGACAATATTGACCTGGCGCGGCAACGAACTGCCCGGTACCACATCGAACTTCAAACCGGTACGCAAGCTGATGCGCGACAACACCTCCGCACTCAGCCCTTCGAATTGCCCCTTGTCACCGATAAAAGACAATGGCAGAAAGTCGTTTAGCACCGCGACTGTGACCCGTGGATTTTTCTGCACCCAGCGTTGTTCATTGGCACTCAAGTGCAGCCGGTCGATGCCCACGATGCCCAGGTTGCCACCGCTCCAGCGGCGCAGGATCTCCATGTGCTCACTGGCGGGAATGGCCTCCAGCGCCGCATTGATGATCTGCAGCAGCCGCGTATTGTCCCGGGTGACGGCAAACGCAAACGGGTTGACCTCCAGGGTGGAAAAATCAGCCATGCGTACATTGTTCAGGTGGTTGCGATTGATCAGGTAATTGCTGCTGATGGCATCGCCCAGGTATACATCGGCGCGACCAAACGCCACGGCGCCAATGGCCTCGAAGGTCGAGGCGAAAAGCTCCAACTGTGCACGGGGGTAAAATGCCCGGACGGCGTCGGGCTGCATATAGTGATACAGCATTGCCACCCGCTTGCCTGCCAGGTCGTCACTCAACGCTTGGCTGTCACCGCTGCGAGTCACCAGGGTCGGTTGATCGTTGGCGTAGGAACGAGACAACTGCAATTGCTTGTCGGCAGCCTCATAGCCATTGGCGGAACCGAGAAAATCCACGTCACCCTGCTTCAGGGCCTGGACCACATCATCACGGGTTTCGTAACGCCGAACCTCGATGGAGATATGCAGGGCCTGGCCAATCAGCGCGGCAAAGTCGGCCGTGATACCTTCGAGTTCGTCGTTGTTATTGGTCAGGTCAAAAGGCACGTAATCGGGGGCAGAAATCCCCATGACCAATGTGCGCCGCTCGCGTAGCCAGCGCCAATCAGCCTCGGTCATCTCTACTTTGGGGATTTCGAGGTGGGAGTGCCCCAACAGTTGCAAAGCCTGGGGCTCTTCAAAGGCCACCGCGATCAGGGGTAATAGGCTCATCCAAAGGATCGCGACGAACCTGGTCAACGCGGTGGTGATCATTTGCAGCTCAGATCAGATGGTTGCGCTGGGCAAACTTGGACAAATGCACCACCGAGGACATACGTAACTTCTCCTTGAGTCGAGTCTTGTAGGTGCTGATGGTCTTGTGGCTCAGCAGCATTTTCGCGGCCACTTCCTTATTGCCCAGCCCCAGGGCCAGCATCTGCAATACGGTCAATTCACGGTCCGACAATGACTCGATCATTTGTCGTTCCGTTTCCTGCAGGTCATCACGGCGTACCGAACTGGTCGGCAAACTGGGGAAGCAGCTGTAGCCCGACCTGATCGCCCTGATGGCTTTGATCAACTCGTCCAACTCCCCGGTCTTGGCCACGAACCCCATCGCTCCGGCACGCATACAGCGGGTAGAAAAGAACACCGCCATGTAAGAGGTGAGCACCAGAATCTTGCACGGCAGGGCCAGTGCCTTGACCCGGCTGATAACCTCCAACCCACCCAGTTTCGGCAGCGCAAGGTCGAGAATGATCAGCTCGGGACGTTGCTCCCTGGCCAACTGCATTGCATCTGCCCCATCCCCTGCTTGGTAGATTTCAGTAAACCCTTCCGATTTCAGAAGGTGTTTGACCGTCGCGCAGATAAATGGATGGTCATCCACAATTAATGCTTTGCTCATAAAACTTCCCTATGTGGACAAAATACCCTTACACATAACACCGGGACTGGATACCTGTGAGAAATGACAGTTCCGACGAGCGGCACTGCATACCCTCATGGCGATAACCAGGCGATGTCTGGCCCCTTCAATTAACTCAGCATAACCACGGACGCCGGACCACAACGACCCAACAGCCGCAAGTGCCCAACCTTACCAACGCCAAGATGTTTCAATTGAAGGGATATTCCTGACTATATGTAGGATTTTTCCACAACTAAGCTTAGCCAATCCTGGCGTGCCCAGAGGGATCAGTCGGTGGTACTCGGGCTCCAGAAGGCCTGTACCACCAGGGTTGACGTGGAGATGCGCGTCACCAGTGCATCCAGCTCATCGCCATCGACCGACGTTGCGGCCAGAGTGGCCTCGATTTCCACTTCTTCACTGCCGAATGGTCGCACGTCGACATCGCTGGCCGGGTAGTTACAGCGCGCCAGCTCGGCTTCCAACAGGACCATCACTGCCTGTTGCTGGCTGCGCCGCGCAATCACGTAAAGGATGTTGGTGACCTCTGCCGATACCACGTCCAGTGGCTGACGGTTGATGTTGTTGACGATCGGTCGCAGCAAGGTATTGGCCGCCAGCACAAACAGCGTGCCCAGCAATGCCTCAAGGATCAGGTCGGCACCGGCACAGGCGCCCACCGCCGCCGAAGCCCACAGGGTGGCCGCCGTATTGAGGCCGCGCACGTTGCCTTCTTCACGCATGATCACACCGGCCCCCAGGAAGCCGATGCCCGACACCACGTAAGCGACTACACGCACAGCGCCTTCCGCACCACCGAGGCGGTTGGCCATGTCGACAAAAATCGCCGCGCCCACCGCCACCAGCACATTGGTACGCAAGCCCGCGGTGCGCTGGCGGTACTGGCGCTCGAAGCCGATCAAACCACCCAGAATAAACGCCGCGCTGAGGCTGACCACGGTATCGATCAGGGAGTTGAGGTTAATGTTGTTGATTGCCTGCATAAAAAAATCTCCATGAATGCAGTGGCAAATTGGAAGCACCGCAGGTCCCTGTGGGAGCTGGCTTGCCTGCGATAGCGGCGCGTCAGCCAATGAATCAGGCGACTGATACACCGTCATCGCGGGCAAGCCCGGCTCCCACAGTTTTTGCGGTGTTGCATAAAACGTATTACTGCCAGCCAAACTTGCGGATGTAGTAGCCCTTCACCGCTTGGATCAGCACCATGTACGCCAGCAAAATCGCGGGCAAAAATACGAAGTACAGCGACGCCAGCGCCTGCAATGTGAAGTAGTGCGCCAGGCTGGGCGGTACTTCGCGGCTGACACTGGCGTCAGTCACAGTCTCAAGCATCTCCAGGCGGAGAAAATGGCCCGCCGGCCGTAAAAGGCAGGCGCGTCCGTAGCATCCAGGCGTTACCCCGGTGCTGGTCAGCGTCGATGAGAGGGATTCAGGCAGGCGCCAGGACGGGCCACTGCCGGGATACCGCTTCTCGCTTTGTGAGGCGAGACAACGGCATCTGGAAAATGCGCGTTACCTTGCCAAGTAGATGCCGGTTACCGAAACCGGCCGACGACTGTCACTCGAACAAGTACCCACTGAGGGTCTCCGCTATTAATGAAAACGCGCGAAGCTTACGCCCCGATGGTGGCCGAGTAAACCGTAGGAAGGTGCCCACATGGAGAACACGAAAATTCTTCAGGATGGGTTCAGGAATGCCTTTCTCAACCCCACCTGCCAGCAAATGTGGGAGGGGGCTTGCTCCCGAAGAGGTGTGTCAGCTACGCATTCACTGCCTGACACACTGAATTCGCAGGTACGCCCCAGCTATGGGCCAGGTGCTGTGCTTTCATTCATGAGCTTGCCTGCTATCGGCCGGCGCTTGGACACGATCTTCGAGACTGTAATCGCGCACTACCTGAGCAATACGCAGGTGGTAGTCAGCAAAAACCTGCCGACGGCCTGCTGATTGAGCTGCTCGATGTAGCTCAAGGCTGCGCCACTGCTGGATTGCTTCCTCGTCACGCCAGAATGATAGCGACAGCAGTTTTCCAGGTTCACTCAGGCTCTGGAAACGCTCAACTGAAATGAAACCATCGATTTGAGCCAGCAGGGGCTTGAGTTCGGCAGCGAGGTCGAGATAACGCTGGTAGTGCTCCTCGTGCGGCCAGGCTTCAAAAATAACAGCGATCATTGTTGAGTCTCCTCATCACGGCAGAACTGTGGGATACGGCCATTCAGGGAAGGCAAATAACGCCAGCGATAATCACGGGCAGAAGCGTTGGGCTGTCGATGCAAGAATGCCGAAATCACTTCTGAGGCAATAGCCAATGCCAAGGGTTGGCCTGGACATTGATGTCTGCCTGAGCCGAAGCTGAAGGTTCGTCGTCGCGCCCGCTTGAGCAAGAAGCTGTCGGGGTCTGGGTTGGCGCAGGGGTCTCGGTTGGCAGCAGCGAGCAATAATAAAATGGTATCGCCCGCCTCTAAAACGCTGTCGCCAATCTTGCATCGCCTGGCAACAAACCGCCGAGTGTTTTGTACCGGTGAATCGTGGCGCGCGACCTCTGCCACCCACCCAGCGACAAGCGTCGGTGTGGCTTGCATGCCTTCAAACAGCTCAGGCTTACGTTGGAGCGCTATAAGGGTGTTGCCGATCAGCCCGGCGGTGGCTTCGCAGGTCTGTGACAATAGCCCGATCAGATTCGCGATCAATGCATCATCGTCTTCCCAGGCTGAAGCGTCGTAATCGCTATAAAGACGGCCCAACACACCACTACCTTTATCATCGTTACTCAGCAGCGTTTGGAACATTTGGCTCAGCCGTGCCGCCGCGCAATGGGCTTTACCGAGTTGAGCCTCGTCACTTAACGGCGACAGACAGGCAACAAAATCCCGTGTCAGCTGCACGACTTCCTTTAGCTGGCTGGATGTGAAACCTATCAAGGATGCAATGACCGAAACCGGCAACGTGAACATCCACTCATTCGGGTTATCGCCCGAGATATCAAATGTCTCGACGACCTGCGCCACGAGGCCTGCGATGTTTTGCGTGCCCATCGAGGCCAGGATGGGCTCGATAACCCTGCGCGGGCACTGATGTTGCGTCCCCTCGTTCATGCGCATCAAACGACCGAAAACATGGCCTGCGGCGCCTTGCGCAAGGGCAGTTGGAATCGGCTCGTGCAGTGGACGTACAAGGCAGTCGGGATGTTCCAGAATGGCCTCGACAACGCCGGCGCCACTGGCAATCCATACACCAAGATCTGCATCGAACAACAGTTCCCTTTGCTGCCTGAGGCATGAGTAATAAACGTAGGGATCGACATGAGTAGCGGCTTCAAACGGCGTCATTTTGGCAGTCCTTTTCACAAAGAACGGCTACTATCGAGCAATCGCCCCCCCCACAATTCGCTCAGGAACGAAATATGGATTCCCAAAGCAATGACACTGCTATTTCCCGTGTCGCAGGCGCCATTGCGGAGCCCGCGAGGACGAAAATGCTTTGTTCGCTGATGGACGGTCACGCCCGTACCAGCACCGAATTGGCAGTCATCGCCGATGTCAGTGCATCCACGGCGAGCGCGCACTTGGCAAGGCTCAAAGAGGACGGTTTGATAAAACTGCACACGCAGGGCAGGCACCGCTACTTCAGCCTGGCAGACGCGCACGTGGCCCAAGCTATTGAAGCTCTCATGGTGATCAGCCGAAACGCGCAGACCCAGTTCGTTTCGACGGCCCCCGGTCGATTGCAGTTGGCGCGGACCTGTTATGACCACATGGCAGGATCCCTGGCTGTACAACTGCACGACTATTTCATCGACGCCGGCTGGTTGAGCATGCCGGTCGCTGGTGACGGTACTTATCAGCTTAGCGTGGAGGGCGAAAAAGCGATGACGGGGCTCGGTGTCGAGATAGAAACCGTAAGGGCGCAGCGACGTCGTTTCGCTTGCTCATGCCTGGATTGGAGCATGCGCCGCCCTCACCTCGCCGGCGCACTGGGGGCCGCTGTTCTACAAGCCGTTATAAGCCGCAAATGGGTGATCCAGGACCTTGATAGTCGAGCATTGGCCTTGACGCCCAAGGGGCGAAAGGAGCTGTACGGCAGATTTGGGATCACGGTTGAAAGCAAGGAGCTGGAGAAATCAGGCACCGCGCGCCCATGAGACCGGTACGTGCTACAGGGTGATGGGGCGGTCCCGTTCAACCAACGCCAGATAGCCCGCAATGGTCTCGTTGCCGAGAGGTTTGATCTGGATGGACACCCTGTTCACCTGGCGCCCCATGGTGATGCCCTCGCGAGTTCGCACCTGTACATACCCAAGCCTGGGCCAAAAACGCTCGGCCCTGGTATTGCCCACCACCACCGTCAGTCGCAGCCATTGGGCACCCTTGGCCGCCGCCCATGCCTCAAGGTCCGAGTGCAAGCGCTGCGCCAGCCCGCTGCCGTGCCAGCGCATATGCACCAGCAGCAAGCCGATATGCCATACCCCGGCAGCGAGCAAGTCCGCGGCAATATTCACCACGGCGACCAGTTGATCCTGCGTATCGCGGTAGCCCAGCCAGTACATGCGGCTGCACTGCCAGCCAGCGGGTAACTGACCGTGTAATTCTTCCCGTGCTTCGCTCGGGGTAGCCGGCTCGCCATTCACCGCGAGGAAGTAATCCGGTGCCTGTTCAAAAAACTGCTGCAACTCAGCCTCATCGCAGCCAAGCAGCTCAACCACCCGAATGTCTTTGAGGGAGCAGCCAGGCAACACCTGTGGGTCAACGTCCATGTTCAATCTCTTCAATCATCCCGGGTCAGCACTTCCAACAATTCAATTTCGAAACGCAGGTTACTGTTGGGTTTGATATGCGCGCCCATGGAACGCTCGCCATAGGCCAGGTGCGCCGGCACATACAACGCACGTACCCCGCCGACCTGCATCCCCATCAACCCCTGGTCCCAGCCCTTGATCACGCGACCGGTGCCAATCACGCACTGGAACGGCTTGCCCCGCTCCCACGACGAATCGAACACTGTGCCATCTTCCAGGGTGCCGGTGTATTGGGTGGTGATCAGCGCGCCCTTGACCACGGTTTTTCCAGTGCCCGGGCGGATGTTGGTGATCTGCAGTTCGTCGTTGCTCATGGGGGTCTCATTGAAGGCGTGAAAGGCTGGGGTTTTCCCAGAATCGGCTGGGTTTGGCAAGTGTAGGAACAGTCGGAACAATGACATTTCCCTTTAACTTGAAGGACGTTTCCGAGAGAATCCCAACCGCTTGCGCCGCTCACATTGCGTGGCTAGTCTTCGTCGGTCACTGCCAGTTCAGTGACCGGGTTTAGCAGCCCGCCGATGTGACTAGGCGCTAAGCGCCACCTTTTGCAGGGCGCTTTTTTTCGGCCCACGCTTCATGGTGGCCGTGCGCAGGGCACCCTCGGGTGCACCGGGTTCCTAGTCACCGGTCTGCTAACCTGCGTATGGCCGCCACCCTTCAATCGTTTAGCAGCGATGGTGACGGCTCCTTACCGACTAGAGGAGCTTCAAAATGGACAAACTTGTCCCCGCACCACCCGCCCCAGAACTGCAATTCTTCGCCACCACACCCGACCTCAGCTTCGACCCTGGCCCATGCCAGCAGCGTATTGCGTTGCGCAGCCGTTGCCGCGCAGACGGCGGGTGAGCAGTTGGATGGCACATCACGCACCCTGGTGATATCGGTCACGCACCTGGTGGAGATGGCCAGCGTGATGGTGGACCGCTCGCTGGAATACATACAGCCGCGCTGACCCGGCGACACATGTTGTGATGAGGGAGAGTCCCCTCATCACATGAAACCATCAATGACTCAAGGTTTAAGCCTTGCCAGCAAGGTCTCGGAGCCCGAAAGCAACTCCAGCTCCTGCAATACATCATTGACAGCGCCGACAGTCCCAAAGTCTTCAGGGTTGGCGGCCCCATCGACCACATTCTTCAACGCGGTCAAAAAATCCAACCTGCCCGAATCCACCCGATCAGACTTGCTCAACTTAGGTGAAATACGTGTACGGGCACTGAAAATTTGTTCTTCAAGGTAAACGCTGAACTCAGACTTTTTCATTGCAAAGCTCCATCTTCAGATTGTACTGCACACGCAGCAGCCTACGAAGATCGGTGTACCTTGCCTACTGTCAGAGATAACAGGTCTGTACGAGTGACTACAACCAATGCCACGACCAGCGTACAGCACTTATGGCACTGGTGCGGTCTAAGGTGGGAGGCAGCTTCCCGATGGCGGCGCAACAGCCCCTGCATCATTGACTGACACCCTGCTATCGGGAGCAAGCCCCCTCCCACATATTGATTTGCGTGCAGCCCCGGTTTCTACAACCAATGCCAGAACCGGCTCCAGAAGCCTCGCCCCAACTCATCCTTGCACCCGGCATATTGCCGCGCATACATCTGCGAACGCGCCTGCACCTTGCTCGCCACCGGTAGCAACCAGGCTTTGCTGGCGTAGGTGCGCTGGCGGTAGCCGCCCCAACCTTCGTGGTAGTTCAGGTATTGACCATAGGCGTCGTATTTGTAGACGCCATTGATGGTGTAAGTCTTGTCCATGTACCAGCCGATAAAATCGATGGCGTCGTCGAAGTCTTCGCGATCAGCGCCGCTGCGGCCGGTGGCTTTGCGGTAGTCGTTCCACACTTCATCCTTGGCTTGGGCGTAGCCCGCAGCGGTGGACACTCGGCCCCAGGGGATGATCCACAACAGGTATTTACGCGGGGTCTTGGCGTCGTAGCGAAAGCCCGACTCCTGATACATGATCGCAAACGGCACCTGGATCGGCACGCCCCAGCGCTTTTGCGTGACCTTGGCGGCGTCGTACCAGTCATCTTTTTCGCGAAAGATGCCGCACAGGTCATTGGGCGTGCGTGGCGGCGAGGTGCCACACGCCGCCAACAGAGAAGTGAGTAATAACAGTCCAACGGCTTTGCCTGCGCTCAAGGGGCACCTTTGCGGGATACGGGTAAAAGGCCAGCATTTTACCCGTTCCCACAGGCGGCGTCCTTGCCGCAGACAGTTTTACGCCAAAGGCACGCGACGGGTAGTCAACGCGATACGACCAATAAAGAAGCTCAAAGCCGCGCCCAACAGCAGCATGGCCAAGGTGCTCCATGCAGCGCGGGACAATTGCTTGGCCGCCACTTCACCGGCTTCACGGGCTTTTTGTTCAGCCTGTTTTTTCAGCTCATCGACCTTCTGCATGGCTTGCTGATAAGCCTGGGCATAGTTGTCGACAATCTGGGTGGCTTCTTCTTTGCTCTTGCCGGTACGGGCCGCAACGATGTTGACCAGGGCCTCTTTATCCGCTGCATTCAAGGCTGGCTCGCCGGACGCTTTCACGCGTTCAAACCACTGCTTGAGCTCGTCACCGGACTGGGCAGGGTTGGTCGCTGCATCGGTGGCCGATTGTTTGCCATCGGCAGCCGCCTGGTCGGCTTTTTGCTCAACGTTGGCCGGGTCCAATTCCGCCTTGCCGCTTTGCTTGAGCAAGGTATCGAGTTGGCCTTGCAGGCTGTTCCAGTCCAGCTCGATCCCCTGCTCGTTCAACTGCTGCTTGATGCTGTTGCCGATCCCCGGCGCTGCGGCCGCAATGCCACTTCCGGCAGCAGACAAGCCTTTACCCACGACGTTGCCGGCGGTGCCGACGACGCTGGAAGCCAAGCCTGCCAACAGCCAGGTGGTCAGCAAGGTGGTCAGGGTCCAGGTCAGCACCCCGTGCAGGCCGCCGCGATCCGGCGCCGTGCGTCCAGCCACAAACGCACCCAACGCAATGGCGACCAAGGTCGAGACAAACAACCAGATACCCGCACCCGTGCCGAAGCCGCTCAACGGGTTACCTGCTTCCATCGGGTCAACGGCGCTGGCGCCGATAGCCGTACCCAACACACTCAACACCAGGTAGGTCACCAGTGCGATTGCACTACCGGCCAATACCGAGCTCCATGACACACGAAATAGCGATCGATTGGTTTCATAGACAGTGGTCATACAAAGGTCCTTTTCAAATTTAGAAGCAAGGCAATGCGCCTTGTTGAGTGTGAGTGTGGCGAAACGACATACGTTCAGTCCTGGCTCATATGCACCAGGCCGGGTGGTGCATTCGCACTCCTCCCAAGGCAAATTCTCTGCACTATCCTGAAGCCGGGATGTCGTACTCGAATGCACTCAAGCCTCGCCCCTTCGGAGACGTTATGACCCACGATGTTCTCGCCAAAGAAACCAATCGCCGCCAGTTGCAGCAGATCATTTCCGGGTTGTCCGACGGTGTGATTCTGGCCGAGGTCGACCAGACCATCCTCTGGGCCAATGACGCTGCCTTGACCATGCACGGGGTCAGCGCCGTCGAGGACCTGGGCGCCAATACCGAGGCCTACGCCGAGCGTTTCGCCTTGCGCTATCGCAATAACCATCCTTTACAGCTGGACAGCTACCCGTTAAGCCGCGTGGCCGCTGGTGAAGAGTTCAGCGATGTGGTGGTGGAAGTCACCCCTGCCGCCGACGAGAGTCGCTACTGGGTGCACCGCTTGCGTAGCCTGGTGCTGACCGACGCGCAGGGTGAGCCGGAGTTGCTGGTGTTGATCCTCAGCGACGCCACCGAATGGGCGAGCGCCGAGCAACGCTTTGAAAAAACCTTCAACGCCAACCCCGCACCCGCCGTGATCTGCCGCCTCAGCGACCTGCGCTACATCAAGGTCAACCAGGGTTTTCTGGAGATGACCGGCTACAACCGTGACCAGGTCATCGGCAAATCCGTGTATGAACTGGACGTGCTGGAACAGGCCGAGCGCAAGGACCTGGCGATCCAGCGCCTGGGCGAAGGCGCAACTATTCCGCAGATGCAGGCCGAACTGAGATTGCCCGAAGGTGGCAGCAAACTGGTGATCGTCGCCGGCCAACCGTTGGACATGAACGAGGAAGACTGCATGTTGTTTTCCTTCACTGACCTTGAGCCGCGACGCAAAGCGGAAATTGCCCTGCGCCAGAGTGAAGAGCGCTTCGCCAAATCCTTCCGCCTGACGCCAGTGCCGACCCTGGTGTGCAGCGCCGACAACCGCCAGGTGGTGGATGTCAACGAAGCCTTCATGACCATCACCGGCTACATCAGCGAGGAGTTGATCGGCAAATCCATCGAAGACATCAACTTTATCGACAGCCCCCAGGCCGGCGCGCAGTTGTTCGCCACCCTGGAAAAAGCCGGCAACCTGGACGGCCAGGACCTCAAGGTGCGCAAGAAAGGCAACGAGGTGATCGACTGCGTGGTGTCAGCCGACACGGTGATCATCCAGGACGTGCCCTGCTACCTGATGGTGCTGATGAACATCACCGAACGCAAACGTTCGGAGTTGGAACTGGTGGCGGCCATCGAGGAAGTCATGCAGGACGCGTCCTGGTTCAGCCAGACCCTGATCGAGAAACTGGCCAACGCCAAGAGCGTCAACAGCCCCAACCTGCCGAACGTCTCATTCACCGACCTGACCGCCCGTGAGCGTGATGTGCTGGGCCTGATCTGCGAGGGCCTGGCAGACAAGGAAATCGCCTCGCGCCTGAAACTGGCGCCCAATACCGTACGCAACCACGTGGCCACGGTGTATTCCAAGCTGGGGGTGCACAGCCGCAGCGCGGCCATCGTTTGGGCCCGTGAACGCGGGCTGTTCGCCGGTGAATTGCGCCTTAAAAACAAACCCTGACCCTTGCAAATGCACTAGTCCACCTAGTGCGAATTCGCCTTATGGCGCGCGGGTGCACGCCATAACCTTCAAGGGATCGTATTTATGCCTTGAAGGAATCTGCATGTTTACCCTCTCTCAACTGCGCAACTGCATCGAAGAAGGCCTGTCACCGCTGACGTGCGAATTCACCCTGTGCCGGGATGCGTCCTTGACCCTCAAGGTCTACGACGCAGAAACCGGCCGTGTCGACCTGGTGGTTACCGGCATCAGCACCAATCGCCTGCAAACCCCGCAGGAAGTGGCGAAGATGGTGGATGAGTTGCGCTACGAACTGCAAAGCAACAACGTCGGCAAGCTCACGCTGGATGATTTGCCTTCATCGCCGCCCCCATGAAATAGAACACCCCGCCGCCAATGATAAACGCCCCCAGCATATAGAACATGTAGTGGGCCGGCAGGCTGGCCAGCACCAGCCCACACAGCACCGGCCCCAGCGCGGCACCGAGATTGGACAGGTTCTGCGCCCCGTAATACATGCCCCGCAGGTGGTCCGGGGCGATTCGGTCGATAAACATGTACTCGGCCGGGAACACGATGATTTCCCCTACGGTAAACACCGCCATTGCCAATACCCACCACAACACGCTGGTGGACAGCGCGAAACCGATCAACCCCAGCATGAACATGCTCAAGCCCGCGATCAGCCATTGGCTGAGATAGCGATGCGAAATGCGCCGACCAATCAGGTACTGCAAGGCAATCACCAGCACGGCGTTGGTGGTCAGCACTGCGCTGATCACGGTGTAGGTGTATTCGGCGGTGGTGGTGGTTACCAGGTATTGAGACAGGTAGGCCGTGAACTGGCCGAACACCACCGCACTGAGCAAACCGCCGAGGGTGAAACACACCAGGCGACGATCTTGCAGCAGCACACGGGCGACGGCCAGAAACGGCACCGGTTTTTGCGTGGCATCCACAGTGGCCAAGGTGCGGTCGCCCCACCGCCAATACAGCAGGAAAAAACCGAGCCCCAGCAGTGCCGACAGGATAAACGGCAGGCTGATATCCAGCTTGGCCACCATCGCCCCGAAGGCCGGCCCCACGGCATAACCGATATTGGTGAGGGTGTATTTGATGGAAAACACTTCACTGCGTGCGTCTTCGGGCAGCAGGCTGGCGAAGCCGGCTTTCACCGCAATGTCGATGACCGCGTAGGCCAGGTTGATCAGGATCAGGCAGCCATAGAACGCCCAGATATCCTGCGCCAACAGCGTGCCGATAAACCCCAGTACAAACACCAGGCTCAATGCGAGCAACAGCCGATAGCTGTTGATGCGGTCGACCAGGAAGCCGCCGTATACGCTGAGCAGCGAGCCGACGATCAGCGAACTGCCGATCACCAGGCCAACCTGGGTAATGTCCAGGGCGAAGTGGCTGGTGAGGTAGATCACCAGGTAGGGAAAGGTGATGGCCTTGGCCAACGTCAGCAGCAAGGTGGCGCACAGCAGCAGGTTCACCGTGCGGGGGTAGGTTCTTATTGTGGCAAGCATCCTGCTTCTTTCCTGTGAAGGTAACGCGACCATTGCGGTCGGTTACCTTAACGCATGAACCACGAAACGAGCAGGTGGCCCGGCAGAATTATTTCTTGACCGGCGTAATCTCAAGGATGGTGCCGTTGGTGGTCTTGAGCAGGACGTACTTGTCGCCTACACGCGCCCATTGGCTCTCATCCTCAGGCTGTTTGAGGCCGCGCTTTTTCCAGTCTTTAATCGCTGATTCCTCGCGCATCAACATGTCCGGGGCGCGATCACCTTCTTTCAAATCACGGGCGTTGATGTTTGAAGGTTGCACGGTTTCCTGAGGGGTATCGCCGGCTTGCACTACAGCGCTGGCGGTGGAAAAGCTGGCAGCGACCAGCAGGCAAGCGGCTAAGGTTTTCGACTTCATGGGTGCTCCTTCAATTAATGGTGCGTACCCAGGTTCCGACCGCGGCGGCGCAGAATCATTCAGCCCGCTCAGTTTCCCCTGTGGCCAGCTCGGCCTTGCTGACCCATAAAGTCCGGCCAACAATTGTCCCACCCGATCCGCATCCGATCGCGTGCTACACCCCTGCAGCTCCTGTTCCAGCAAGAATAAATACGCTTCAAACTCCCTCCCGATTGCCTCCATGAAATTAATCATGTAATTTTTCATGAAATTATTCGAACTAAATTTCATGAACCAGCAACAAGAACTCGCCACTCTCGCGACCCTGATCCACGACCTGCGCAAGCACAAGAAACTCACCCTGGCGCAATTGGCGCAAAAGATCGAGCGCTCGGTGGGGTTTGTGTCCCAAGTGGAACGCGGGTTGTCGCAACCCACCGTCGCCGACCTGACCGCCATCAGCCATGCCCTCGATGTGCCCACCACCTATTTCTACAGCCTGCCCAAACCCAAGGCGGTGGACTGGGTGACCCGCCCCAACGAGCGGCGCACGGTGTATTACGCCAATGGCATCACCGACATCCTGGTGTCGCCGAGCATGAACGGTGCTTTCTCGATGCTCGACAGCTTGTTGGCCCCCGGTGCCAACAGCGGCGAGCAAAGCATGAGCGATCGCGCCGAGCAGGCTGGCTTTGTGCTGGAGGGCGAGCTGACCCTGTGGGTTGAGGGTGAGTCCGATGCAGTCACCCTCTACGAAGGCGACAGTTTCCACCTGGCCAGTTTCGCCCACTGCCGCTACGCCAACCTGACCGACCTGCCCGCCCGCGTCCTGTGGGTTTACAACTAGGAGCTGCACCCGTGAAAAGCCCATCTGCAACGTTGCTGGCCGAAGTACGGACCTTTCGCCAGAACCACCCCGACGTGCGTTATGTCGACCTGATCGCCCTGGACATTCCCGGGCATTTCTACGGCAAGCGCTACCCGGTGGAGATGCTTGAAAAAGTCGCCGCCGGCAGCCCGTTGAAGTTGCCGCAGAACGCGGTATTGCTGGGGGCTCAAGGCGGGTTGTTCAAGATTGGCGACTACTGCTTCAACGACGGTGACCCGGATGCCAATCGCCGCCTGGTGCCGGGCACATTGAAGCCGGTTAGCTGGGAATCGCAGCCCTTGGGGCAAATGCTCATCACCTCGGACGGCACCGCAGCGCCGATCGAGTTCGAGCCCCGCGAAGTATTGACCAAGGTGCTGGAACGCTTGCAGCACAAGGGCATCCACCCGGTGGTTGCGTTTGAGCTGGAGTTCTACCTGTTCGATAAAAAGCTCGACAACGGCCTGCCGCAATTTGCCCGAGACCCGCTCAGTGGTGACGCCGACGACCAGCCCAACCTGCATATCGAGCGGCTCTCGCGCTTCAGCGAAGTGCTCGACGACATGGCGCAAACCGCCCAGGAACAGGGTATCGACATCACCGTGATCACGGCCGAGATTGGTCCCGGCCAGTTCGAGATCAACTTTGGCCACTGCGACGACGGCTTGCGCGCCGCCGACTGGGCCGCACTGTTCTGCCGCAGCACCCGGGGCGTGGCACTCAAGCACGGTTACCGCGCCAGTTTCATGGCCAAGCCCTACCTGCAATTTCCCGGCAGCGGCATGCATGTGCATGTCAGCCTCTACGACGCGGCGGGCAATAACCTGCTTGCCGCTCATCAACAGCAACCGCTGCGCCACGCCGTGGCCGGTTGCCTGGAGCTGCTGCCGCATTGCATGCCGATCTTCGCGCCCAACCACAATGCCTTGCGCCGCCTGGGTGGTACCGTCAACGCCGCCACCCGCGCCAGTTGGGGCTTTGAAGACCGTGACGCGTGCGTGCGCATCCCCGAGTCCGACCCGCGCAACCTGCGGATCGAGCACCGCCTGGCCAGCGCCGACGCCAACCCCTACCTGGTGCTGGCGGCGATCCTGATGGGCCTGGAGCATGGGCTTGAGGCCAAGCGCGAGCCGATCACATCGCTGAACGAAGACCGTAACAGCGGTACCGATTTCCCGGTGGAGATGCTCGACGCCGTGCGCGCCATGCAGCAGCAACCGGTAGTGCGCGACAAGCTGGGCGCGGAATTTGTCGATGTATATTGCGAGAACAAGCGCCAGGATCACTTGGCTTTTCAGCAAGAGATTCATGCGCGGGAATATCGCTGGTTTCTTTAAAACCGCCGAAACTGACTTGCCAAAAACCTGACTTAAATCAAAGAAAGGCTCTAGCACGGGCCTTTCAGACGGATAAATTGTCGAACAATCCTGGCTTTTGCCGTTGAGACCCATTATCATCCGGCGCCTTCTCGCTACCCGCCGGGTAGCTGTTTCAATGTGTCACCCGAGGCGCCCATGTACCGTTTTTCGTTTCACCGCCCTTTGATTGCCATCAGTCTGGGGCTTGTTTCCCATTCCGTCAGCGCTGCCCTGCAACCTATTGCCGAAGCGCCGTTGGCCAACGACACCGAATTGCACTGCCACTTCAACCGCGACGCCAGTACCGACTGCACCACCACTTACCGCTACACGATCCTCAAGCCCAACGGCCGCGAAATGCTTTCGCGCATCGACTTCGATTACTCCGAAGGCGATACCTTTGAGGTGATCAGCGCACAGTCCACCCAGCCTGGCGCCAAGCCGGTCCCCCTGGCGGCCACTCAAATCGACACGCGCAGCGCGCCCAACCCGGACCAGGGCTTCAGCCGCGACAAACAAACCTCCCTGGCCTTCCCCAACTTGCGCGTGGGCACAAAGATCCGCTACACCGTACGCCAGCACTACCCGGCCAAACCGCTGATGACCCAGTTCCATTACGTGCTCAAGTTCGGCCCCGGCGCGGCCCGCCGTGATCGCTTCAAGGCGCGCTTTACCGCCGAACGCCCGATCCAGTGGCGCAGTGAAATGTTCGACGCGTTCAACGTGACCCCTTCGAGCAACGGCAAGGCCCTGGACGTGGCGCTTAAAGCCCCGATCTACCTCAACTACATCAATGAATCCTCCGCTGCCGCCCTGCTGCGCATCCCACGCCTGGAAGTCGGTAGCGCCGTGGAACGCCAGGCTTACTTCGGTGATTTCGCCCAGCGTTACAACCAGATTCTCGGCGCCAACCTGCCGGCGCAAGCCGCCGCCGCCGTGGCCGCCGCACGCAGCCTGGCACCGGCCGAGCAAGTGGCTGCGCTGATGCAGCACATCAATGATCACTACCGCTACCTGGGTGACTGGCGGGCCAGCGAGCGTGGTTATGTGCCATTCAGCCTGGCGGAAATCGAGCAGCATGGCTACGGCGACTGCAAGGACCTGGCGACGCTGCTGACGGCCATGCTCAAGGCCAGTGGCATCAAGGCCGAGACCGCGTGGGTGAGCCGTGGCGATGTGGTCGACTCCTTGCTGATTCCGGGTACCCAGGCGCCTAACCACGCCATCGTGCGTGCCGAAGTGAATGACCAGGTGTGGTGGCTTGACCCGACCAATCCGGTCTTCGCCCCGGGCCAGATCATGCCCGACATTCAGGACCGCTGGGTGCTGGTCAACGACGCCCTGGGCCACGTGCGCGAAGAACACATTCCATTGGAACGGCCCGAAGTCTCGATCCGCCTGGACAAACAGGTGCAGTACGGCAAAGAAGGAGATGGCGCGGTGAAAGCTACTATCACCTTCAGCCGCCTGCCGCTGATGCAAATGAGCGTCGCCGACCGCCAGCAAGGCACCACCGCCACCGACCAGAATATCTGCGCCAACTTCGGCAACGACATCAGCGACTGCCAGATCACCCGTGAACCTACCGGCTTTGTGGTGCATGACGGTTATAGCGTCACCGCGCGCATGAATGATCAGCGCGCCCTGGAAAAACTGGCCAATGACTATGTCTACACCGACCCGTCGTTGAAAGACCGGTGGGAGGGCTACATCAACTATCGCCGCCAGGGGCAGCAGGCCGACCTTTACTTGGGCAACCCGGAAACCTACGACTACACCTACACCCTGACAGGCGGGAAGATGGAAAAAGCCATCCCCGGCTGCACAGTGCGCTCGCCCTGGTACGACCTGGACCTGGACGGAAAACTGCAGGATGGCTCGCTGCGCTACCACTATCGCCTGAGCCAGAAGAAACGCTGGCTGACCCATGCTGAAGTGGCCAGTGATGCGTTCGGCAAGATGATTGACGAGGCTCGGGCGTGTGCCGAGCAGGTGCATCAGGTAGTCAAGCTCTAAAATCAAACTCAGATCAAATGTGGGAGCTGGCTTGCCTGCGATGGCGGCGGGTCAGCTTGCACATGAGTGACTGATACACCGCCATCGCAGGCAAGCCAGCTCGCACCTTTTAGTCCGTGTGTGTCAGCGGGATTCGCCGAGTAGTAAATGCTGCTCCCGTGCACACAACTCCACCACATAATCCCACAACACCCGCAACCGCACAGACTTGTGCAGCTCTCGGCGCGAGCTGATCCAGTAGCTGCGCTGGATGCTCTCTGCCGGCAGCAACGGCACCAAATCCTTGTCGCCCGCCGCCATAAAGCATGGCAACACGGCAATGCCCAACCCCGAACGCGCCGCCTGGTGCTGGGCGATCACGCTGGTGCTGTGGAACACCACCTTGGGGTTGCGACAGAAGCTGTTGAGGAACTTCAGTTCCTGGCTGAACAGCAGGTCATCGACGTAATCGATCCAGGCATGGGCGGCGAGGTCTTCGCGCTTTTCGATCGGCGGGTTGCGCGCAAGATAAGCGCGGCTGGCATACAGCGCCAGACGGTAGTCGGTGAGTTTGCGTGTCACCAATTGATCGACGCTGGGGCGTTCCAGGTGGATGCTGATCTCCGCTTCGCGATTGAGGATGCTGACAAAACGCGGTACGGCCACCAGCTCCACTTCCAGACCTGGGTAACGCTCGAACAACCCGCCCATGCGCCCGGCGAGGAACATCACGCCCAGACCTTCGGCCACCCCCAGACGTATCTTGCCCAAGGGCGCGGCTGAGTGGGTGAGTTCGTCTTCGGCCAGCAGCGCCACGTTCTCCATGACTTCGGCATGTTTGAGCAGCGCCTCGCCCGCGGGTGTCAATTCGTAGCCTTGGGCGTGTTGCACAAACAGCGCGGTGCCGAGGCTTTTCTCGATGGCCTCGATATGCCGGGCCACGGTGGCATGCGTGGTTTTCAAGCGTTGCGCGGCGGTGAGCAGGCGGCCACTGCGCTGCAACTCGAGAAAAAACCGCAGGTCATTCCAGTCGAACATATCGCCTCCATTGCCTGAGCCCGGACCGCGCTGTTTAAAAACGCACAGCAGCTGGGTAAAAACTAACATTTTTAAGACGAAAACTAACAACTAGGATGGGGCCAACAAGAAAAACAAGCGAGCCCCCAGATGCCCATTGCAACTGCTGAATACGATTACATCGTGGTCGGCGCCGGCCCCGCCGGTTGCCTGCTGGCCAATCGTTTGTCCGCCAACCCGGCCCACCGCGTCCTGCTGCTCGAAGCCGGTGGCCGCGATAATTACCCCTGGATCCACATCCCCGTCGGCTACCTGTTCTGCATCGGCAACCCGCGCACCGACTGGTGCTTCAAAACCGAAGCGCAGGCCGGCCTGCAAGGTCGCGCCCTGAGTTACCCACGGGGCAAAGTGCTCGGCGGCTGCTCGTCCATCAACGGCATGATCTACATGCGCGGCCAAGCCCAGGACTACGACGGCTGGGCGGCAGCAGGCAACCCGGGCTGGGCCTGGAAGGATGTGTTGCCGCTGTTCAAACACAGCGAAAACCACTTTGCCGGTGGCTCGGAATTCCACAGCGATGGTGGCGAGTGGCGCGTCGAGCAGCAGCGCCTGTCGTGGCCAATCCTCGATGCGTTTCGTGAGGCGGCAGCCCAGAGCGGCATCGCCAACATCAATGATTTCAACCAGGGCGACAACGAAGGCTGCGGCTACTTCCAGGTCAACCAGAAGGCCGGGGTGCGCTGGAATGCGGCGAAGGCGTTTCTCAAGCCGATCCGCCAACGCCCCAACCTGACTGTGTTGACGGAGGTGGAGGTCGACCGTGTGCTGCTGGAAAACGGCCGGGCCTCCCAGGTTGTCGGGCGCCAACACGGCCGACAGCTCAGCTGGAAAGCGCGCAAGGAGATCATATTGTGCGCCGGTGCCGTGGGCTCGCCGGGCATTCTGCAGCGTTCCGGGATCGGCCCCACCAACGTGCTCAAACCGTTGGGCATTGATGTGGTGCATGAACTGCCGGGCGTGGGCGGCAACCTGCAAGATCACCTGCAACTGCGCCTGATCTACAAACTGGAAAATGCGCGCACCCTGAACCAGATCGCCGGCACGCTGTGGGGCAAGATGGGCATGGGCCTGCGCTACCTGTACGACCGCAGCGGTCCGCTGTCGATGGCGCCCAGCCAGCTTGGCGCATTTGCCCGCTCCGGGCCGGAGCAGACGTCGGCCAACCTTGAATACCATGTGCAGCCGCTGTCCCTGGAGCGCTTTGGCGAACCGTTGCACGGCTTCCCGGCGTTTACCGCGTCGGTCTGCGACCTGCGCCCGCAAAGCCGCGGCCGCGTGGATATTCGCTCGGCCAACCCGGCGGATGCCCCGCTGATACAACCCAACTACCTCAGCCACCCCGAGGACTTGCGCGTGGCCGCCGACGCCATCCGCCTGACCCGGCGCATCGTCGCCGCGCCCGCCTTGAGCCAGTTCAAGCCGGTGGAATACCTGCCTGGCGATGCGCTGCAAACAGAAGCACAACTGCACGAAGCCGCGGCACGCATCGGCACCACCATTTTCCACCCGGTGGGCACCTGCCGCATGGGCGATGACAAGGACGCCGTGGTCGACAGCCAACTGCGTGTGCATGGCATCCCCGGGCTGCGCATTGCCGATGCGTCGATCATGCCGCGCATCACCTCCGGCAATACCTGCTCACCGACGCTGATGATCGCCGAGAAGGCCGCGCAGTTGATCCTTTCACCGAACACTGTAGGCGCGAGCTTGCTCGCGAAAAACCCACCCGCACCGCGCACCGCAGGGCACCCCGCGTAATCGTTGACGATATATGAAGAAAAACAGCGGCGCCGAAGTTGGCGCCGACAGTGGGACAACAATAAATAATCACTGTGAGGGACACCCAATGTCAGAACATGCTCAACCCCTGGGCTCGGCGGCCAGTGCAAGCACTGCCAACGAATCAAGAAAAGTCATCTTCGCCTCGTCCCTGGGGACGGTGTTCGAGTGGTATGACTTTTTCCTCTACGGCGCCCTGGCGGCGGTGATCAGCAAGCAGTTCTTTGCCGGGGTCAACGACACCACTGCGTTTATCTTTGCCTTGATGGCCTTCGCCGCAGGCTTCGTGGTGCGCCCGTTCGGAGCATTGGTGTTCGGCCGCCTGGGCGACATGATCGGGCGCAAGTACACCTTCCTGGTCACCATCATTTTGATGGGCGTGGCAACCTTCTGCGTCGGGCTGCTGCCGACCTACGCCAGCATCGGCATCGCCGCACCGATCATCCTGATCGTACTGCGTATGTTGCAGGGCTTGGCGCTGGGCGGCGAGTACGGCGGCGCGGCCACCTATGTGGCCGAACATGCGCCACCCGGCAAGCGCGGCCTGCATACCAGCTGGATTCAATCCACCGCCACCCTCGGCCTGTTGCTGTCGTTGCTGGTGGTGCTGGCCTGCCGTTACTTCACGGGCGATCAGTTCGAAGTGTGGGGCTGGCGCATTCCGTTCCTGTTTTCCATCGTGCTGCTGGGCATCTCGACCTGGATCCGCATGAGCCTGCACGAGTCGCCGGCCTTCCTGAAAATGAAAGAAGAAGGCAAGGCCAGCAAGGCGCCGATCCGCGAATCGTTCGGTAAATGGGAAAACCTCAAGGTCGTATTGATCGCGCTGTTCAGTATCAACGGCGGGCAGGCCGTGACCTTTTACGCGGCGCAGTTCTATGTGCTGTTCTTCCTGACCCAGTTCCTGCGCATGGACCCGGCCCTGGCCAATATGTTGCTGATCATCAGCGTGGTGATTGGCGCGCCGTTCTTTATCCTGTTTGGCTGGCTGTCGGACAAGGTCGGGCGCAAGCCGGTGCTGATGCTCGGCCTGCTGCTGGCGACCGCGCTGTACTTCCCGATCTTCAAGGGCCTGGCGCACTACACCAACCCAGCGATGGACCAGGCCAGCCGACAGGCGCCGATTACCGTGCTGGCCGACCCGGCCACCTGTACTTTCCAGTTCGACCCGGTGGGCAAGGCGCGTTTTGACAGCCCATGCGACAAGGTCAAGACCTTCCTGGTCAAGCAGGGCCTGCCCTACAGCAGTGCCGCCGCTCCGGCAGGCAGCCCGGTGCAGGTGAGCGTGGGTGATGTGCGCATCGACGGCTTTGACGAGGCGGCACTGCGTGGCGCCGTGACCCTGGCCGGCTACCCGTCTTCGGCGGACGTGGCCCAGGTCAACAAGGTGATGGTGGTGGTGCTGATCGTCGTGCTGATCCTGATCGCGGCCATGTGCTACGGGCCATTGGCGGCGCTGATGGTGGAGCTGTTTCCGACGCGTATCCGCTACACGTCGATGTCCCTGCCCTACCATATCGGCAACGGCTGGTTTGGCGGGTTCCTGCCGACCGTATCCTTTGCCCTGGTGGTGTACACCGGCGATATCTTCTATGGCCTGTGGTACCCGGTGGTGGTGACTGGGGTGAGCTTGATCGTCGGTTTGTTCTGCCTCAAAGAAACCCGGCATGTGGATATCGATAACAACTGAGTTCGTTTGAACACCGAAGATCCCTTGTGGGAGGGAGCAAGCCCCCCTCCCACATTTTGGTTGTTGTTGCTCATACAAATTGCTGTACATCCATACAGATAATGGTTGCTCAAATCCTTCTGACTAAGCATCCTGCAAGGCATCAACCCGATCTGATGTGATGACCATGCGGCTGTACCTCTGTGAAAAACCCTCCCAGGCCAAGGATATCGCGGCCGTGCTCGGCGCCACACGCCGCGGCGACGGCTGCTGGCTGGGCAATGGAGTTACTGTCACCTGGTGCATCGGGCACCTGTTGGAAACTGCCCCGCCCGACGCCTACGACGCCAAATACAAACGCTGGGTGCTGGCCGACCTGCCGATCGTTCCGGAAAAATGGAAGATGCTGGTCAAGCCCAAGACCGCCAGCCAGTACAAGGCGGTCAAGCGCTTGCTGGGGGAAGCCCAGGAGCTGGTGATCGCCACCGATGCTGACCGTGAGGGCGAGATGATCGCCCGTGAACTGGTGGAGCATTGCCGCTACCGTGGGCCGATCCAGCGGCTATGGCTGTCGGCACTGGACGAGGCCTCCATTCGCAAGGCCCTGGCGGCGCTCAAGCCGGGCGCCGAAACCTTCAGCCTGTATCACTCGGCCCTGGGCCGCTCCCGCGCCGACTGGCTGATCGGCATGAACATGAGCCGCCTGTTTACCCTACTGGGGCGCCAATCCGGCTATCAGGGCGTATTGCCAGTAGGCCGGGTGCAAACCCCGACCCTGCGCCTGGTGGTGGACCGTGATCGCAGCATCGCCGATTTCGTACCGGTGGCGTATTGGGCCATTGATGTCGACCTGCGTCACGAAAGCATGACCTTCACCGCCCAGTGGCGCGCCCATGAAGATGCCTGCGATGATCAGGACCGTTGCCTCAACCCGCAACTGGCGCGGGACGCGGCCGACGCCATGGGCAACGCGAACACGGCGCGGCTGGTAAAGCTGCGCACCGAACGCATGCGCGAAGTTGCCCCCCTGCCCTTTGACCTCGGCACACTGCAGGAAATCTGTTCCAAAAAGCTCGGCCTGGGCGCCCAGGAAACCCTGGATATTGCCCAATCCCTCTACGAAACTCATAAGGTCATCACCTACCCGCGCAGCGATTGCGGCTACCTGCCGTTGAGCCAGCACAGTGAGGCGCCAAAGATCCTCTCGGCGCTGGGCCGTGCGGATGCGGCGGTCAACGAATTGATGCCGCACATCGACCCTCAACGCCGCTCGCGGGCCTGGAATGACGCCAAGGTCAGCGCCCACCACGGCATCATCCCCACTGGGGCGGGCAAGGATTTAAGCCAACTGACCGGCAAGCACCGTGCGGTCTACACCTTGATACGCGCGCGCTACCTGGCGCAGTTCCTGCCCAACCATGAATACGACCGCACCCAGGCAGATTTCGACTGTGCCGGCCAGGCGTTGCGTGCGGTGGGCAAGGTCATCATCGAAGCGGGCTGGAAACGCGCATTGCCCGAGGCACTGGCGCCCGCCAAAGGCCGTGAAGCACCCGCCCCCCAGGCCTTGCCGACGCTGGTACAGGACCAGGACTACGCCGTGGCCAAGGTCAACCTCAAGGACCTGTGGACCCAACCGCCCAAGCCCTTTACCGAAGGCGACCTGATCAAGGCGATGAAAAACGTCGCCAAACTGGTGCAAGACCCGCTGCTCAAGCAAAAGCTCAAGGACACCACCGGCATCGGCACCGAAGCCACTCGCGCCGGGATCATCCAGGGCTTGCTGGACCGCGGTTACCTGATGAAAAACGGCAAAGCCCTGTCGGCAACCCCAGCCGCGTTCAGCCTGATTGACGCGGTGCCCCGCGCCATTGCCGACCCAGGCACCACCGCCATCTGGGAACAAGCGCTGGACATGGTGCAAAGCGGCGAAATGAGCCTGGAAGAATTCGTTGCCAAGCAGGCGGCGTGGATGAGCAAGCAGGTGGCGCGCTGTAACGGTATGCGCATGACCATCACCGGCCCCGCCAGCCCGGCAGGTCGAGGTGCCACGCCCTGGAAGAAGAAACGCAAGAGCGCTCCACGCAGGGCTGCGGCCAGTCCAAAGCGCACAAAGAAACCGACAACGGCGGGCTAGAACGCGTAAAAATCCGGCAAATGACGTTTTTCGACAGGTTTAACGCCGCTTTGGGTCTTGCCCTGCCGCAGGCCGTCTAGGATTCTTTAGGGGACCCTGACTACCTAAGAACAACACCGGAGTGGCCGCCATGAAAACCGTCGCACAATTGCTCAAAGCCAAGGATCAGAAAAACCAGGACGTCCACACCATTCAATGGGACCACACGGTGTTCGAAGCGCTGGTGCGGATGTCGGAGAAAAACGTCGGTGCCTTGCCAGTCGTCAAGGAAGGTGCGGTCGTAGGGATCATCAGCGAGCGTGATTACGCACGTAAACTCATTCTCAAAGGCCTGTCGTCGGTGACCACTCGGGTCGACGATGTTATGAGCTCTCCCGTCATCACCGTCGACACCCATAAAAGTGTCGAGGAATGCATGAACATCATGACGGACAGTCACCTGCGCCACCTACCGGTGGTCGAAGACGGCGAACTGTTGGGCCTGCTGTCCATCGGTGACTTGGTGAAGGAAGCCATCGCCGAACAGGCTGATCTGATCAAACAGCTGGAGCAATACATCCGCGGCGAATAGGAGACACCATGCTCGACACGCTGGAACATCAGGCAGACCACCTCGAAATCCTGCACCGGGCTATGGCTGAACGACGCTTTTTAGCCTTGACCGGCGCAGGCATCAGCACCTCGTCGGGCATCCCGGATTACCGCGACAGTGAAGGTGTACGCCGGGGCAAAGCACCGATGATGTACCAGGAATTTCTTGCCACCCCGGATGCGCGACGCCGTTACTGGGCACGGGCGATGCTGGGTTGGCCGCGTGTGCGCATTGCGCAGCCGAACAAGGCTCACCTGGCACTGGCGACACTGCAACACCGTGGCCATATCAGCGGGCTGATCACACAGAACGTCGACACCTTGCATGACCAGGCCGGCAGCCATGACGTGATCGAGTTGCACGGCAGCTTGCATCGGGTGCTGTGCCTGGATTGCCAACTGCGCAGCGAGCGCGATGTGATCCAGCGGCAAATGGAAGTTGATAACCCGCATATGGCGCAGGTTCACGCCGTGCAAGCGCCGGATGGCGACACCTTGCTCGATCCGGCGTTTGAACAACACTTCCAGGTGCCCCACTGCCCCCATTGCAACGGCGAGCGGCTCAAACCTGACGTGGTGTTCTTTGGCGAGAATGTCGCACCGGCGACGGCGCTGAAGGCGATGGCGGCGGTAGAACACGCTGAGGGCCTGCTGGTGGTGGGGTCGTCACTGATGGCCTATTCGGCGTTCCGATTGTGCAAGGCCATGGTCGAGCGGGGTAAGCCGGTGATTGCGATCAATCTGGGCAAGACACGCGGGGATGAGCTGCTGCAGGTTAAAATCCAGGCCTCCTGCGAGCAGCTACTGCCGTTGCTCGTCGACCGGCTCCTACAGGAGGGTTGAAACGCCCGACCTGCACCTCCAAAAAATGACGCCCAAGTCACGTTTTCCCGCATTCCCCCGCCCCCACAACAAATTATGTAGTGATCAAAAATAATCACTACATAATCGTTGACGTAACCTTTTTGTCCTTGCATGATCTAGACGTCTCCCGGATCGGGAGCGTTGGTAACAAGCGTTTTGAACAGGCTCGTCTGACCGCCGAGCTGTTTTTCCGGATGTGCACTGCCCACAAGGCAGATTGATGAAGCTGACCAGCCCCGAAAGGGTCCGGTACAAGGAGCTAAAACGCTGCTTGTCTTCGTTATGAAAGCGTTGCGTAGCAGTTCATCAGCAAGACTACATGCATCAGGTTCAAGACCCTGCCCGTATTCGGCAGACCGTCACTGACGCCCGGTTTTCGGAACCGGAGACAACTACGCAGTTTTAACGAATCAATTGATAGATCGCCAACTGGTCAAGGGGCTTACACATGAATCTGAACAACCAACCAACTATCGATGAATTGGCTGAGATGTTCGCAGCGCAGAAAGACACACTCGACGACCATATCCTGTGGATTGGCAAATCGGGCGAAGTGCAAATTGACTGCCTGGCGCCCCATACCGAAGAAGCCGAGTTCGACCGCAATAACCGTGAACTGGCGGCGCGCCTGAAGATGTACCGCCGTGGCCAGGGCTATGTCGGAAAGAAAGCTGCGGCTGATCGAAACTTTATCGAGCAGGTGTTCGATACACTCAACAATGCCTGGGCATCTTTCAAAGACAGCTCGCAAGTTAAAGTGATCGACCGCTACTACTAAGTATTACTCAATCAATGCGGGAGCTGGCTTGCCAGCTCCCGCATTTTTTATAACGTTAGAAAGTTGGAAACCTGCCCTTCCCCGCCTCATCCCGAAAAATATCGAACAACACTTGCGCCGCCGCCGACAACTCATGGCCCGGTTTGGTCAACACGCCAATTGGCCGCTCGATCACCGGGCCGGTCAAGGTAATGCAATGAGCACCCGCCTCCTCCATCTGCCGGGCACATAACGCTGGCACAGCGCTGACGCCCAGCCCGCTGGCGACCATCTTCCCCACGGTCGCCAGTTGATGGCTTTCCAACGCTACGGGCAATTTCATCTGCAAGGCGCCAAGGTGTTCTTCCAACATCACCCGTACCGTGGAGGGGCGTTGTAACGTGATAAACGGCTGCTCCAGCAAGGTTTTCCAATCGATCTCGGCACGCTGAGCCAACGGCGAATCCCCTGGCACCACGGCGATAAAGCGATCCAGATATAACGGCGTAAATGCCAACGATGACCCTTCGGACGGCTCGAATGCCACGCCCAACTCCACCTGACGGTCGCGCACCATCTCCAGCACTTGCTCGTTGATCAGGTCATGCACCGTCACGTTCACCTGAGGGTAACGTGCGCGGAAGATCTTCAGGATCGGCGGCAACAGGTTACCGGCAAACGACGGCATGGCCGCCACCGTCACGCGCCCGCGTTGCAGGGTAAAACGCTGGCGCAGTTCGTCCTCGGCGTTGTCCCAGTCGGCAATCAACCGTCGCGCCAGGGGCAACAGCGATTCGCCCTCGGGGGTCAGCGCGACGTTACGGGTATTGCGGCTGAACAGGCGCCCGCCCAACCCTTCTTCCAGCCCCTTGATGGTCAAGCTCAGTGCCGACTGAGAAAGGTGCAGGCGCTCGCAGGCAGCAGCAAAACTCAGACTCTGAGCAACGGCGAGAAAGGCACGCATCTGTTTGACGGTCATGAGGCAGCTCCAGACAGCAGTTGGACTATGCTGTTTTCTAAATCAATCAACCTTAAAAAACAACTTAACAAATCAATCCACTGGCGCAACACTCAACGCACTGGCTGGACCACAAACAATAAAAGAGGTGCATATGGCAGGTTTCGATAAACGCGTGGCGTCCTATGAAGAAGCACTGGCAGGCCTGGAAGACGGCATGACCGTGCTCTCCGGCGGTTTTGGCCTGTGTGGCATTCCGGAAAACCTCATTGCCGAGATCAAGCGCAAAGGCACCCGCGACCTGACGGTGGTTTCCAACAACTGCGGCGTCGATGGCTTCGGCCTGGGCGTGCTGCTCGAAGAAAAACAGATCAGCAAGGTGATCGCCTCTTATGTGGGTGAAAACGCCTTGTTCGAGAAGCAGCTGCTCAGCGGCGAAATCGAAGTAGTCCTCACCCCCCAGGGCACCCTCGCGGAAAAAATGCGCGCAGGCGGCGCCGGCATCCCGGCCTTCTTCACCGCCACCGGTGTCGGCACCCCAGTTGCCGAAGGCAAGGAGACCCGCGAATTCAACGGCCGCCCGTATTTGATGGAAGAGTCCATCACCGGCGATTTCGCCATCGTCAAAGGCTGGAAAGCCGACCACTTCGGCAACGTCATCTACCGCCACACCGCCCAGAACTTCAACCCGCTGGCCGCCACCGCGGGCAAGATCACCGTGGTCGAAGTCGAGGAAATCGTCGAACCGGGCGAGCTGGACCCGTCGCAGATCCACACCCCTGGCATCTACGTCGACCGGATCATCTGCGGCACCTTCGAGAAGCGCATCGAACAGCGCACCGTCCGCAAATAATCCACGTCCAGAACAATAAGAGGAAACAACCATGGCTCTTACCCGCGAACAAATGGCTCAACGCGTCGCCCGCGAAATGCAGGACGGTTACTACGTGAACCTGGGCATCGGCATTCCGACCCTGGTGGCCAATTACATCCCCGACGGCATGGAAGTGATGCTGCAATCGGAAAACGGCCTGCTCGGCATGGGACCGTTTCCGACTGAAGAGACCATTGATGCCGACATGATCAACGCCGGTAAACAGACTGTGACCGCGCGCATCGGTGCTTCGATCTTCTCCTCCGCCGAATCCTTCGCGATGATTCGCGGCGGGCATGTCGACCTCACGGTACTCGGCGCGTTTGAAGTGGACGTACAAGGCAACATTGCCTCGTGGATGATCCCCGGCAAGCTGGTCAAGGGCATGGGCGGTGCTATGGACCTGGTGGCCGGTGCGGAAAATATCATCGTGATCATGACCCACGCATCCAAGGACGGTGAGTCCAAGTTGCTCAGCCAATGCAGCCTGCCGCTGACCGGCGCCAACTGCATCAAGCGTGTGCTCACGGACCTGGCGTACCTGGAAATCGAAAATGGCGCTTTTGTCCTCAAGGAACGCGCACCTGGCGTCAGTGTTGAAGAGATTGTGAGCAAGACCGCCGGTAAACTGATCGTCCCGGACCACGTTCCAGAAATGCACTTCCAGTGAGGACAGATTCCATGCAAGACGTCGTGATTGTTGCTGCCACCCGCACCGCCGTGGGCAGCTTTCAAGGTTCGCTGGCGAGTATTCCGGCCCCGGAACTGGGTGCCGCGGTGATCCGTCGCCTGCTGGAGCAGACCGGCCTGGACCCGGCCCAAGTCGATGAAGTGATCCTCGGCCAGGTGCTCACTGCAGGCAGCGGCCAGAACCCGGCGCGCCAGGCTTCGATCCTCGCCGGCCTGCCCCACGCCGTGCCGAGCCTGACCCTGAACAAGGTTTGCGGCTCGGGCCTCAAGGCCCTGCACCTGGGCGCACAGGCCATTCGTTGCGGCGACGCCGAGGTGATCATTGCCGGCGGCATGGAAAACATGAGCCTGGCACCCTACGTACTACCCGCCGCGCGCACCGGTTTGCGCATGGGCCACGCGAAGATGATCGACAGCATGATCACCGACGGCCTGTGGGACGCATTCAACGACTACCACATGGGCATCACCGCCGAGAACCTGGTAGACAAGTACGGCATCAGCCGTGAAGCCCAGGATGCGTTCGCCGCCGCCTCCCAGCAAAAAGCCGCCGCTGCCATTGAGGCCGGACGTTTTGCCGACGAGATCACCCCGATCCTGATTCCCCAGCGCAAAGGCGACCCGGTGGCTTTCGCGGTGGACGAACAACCCCGCGCCGGTACCACGGCCGAGTCCCTGGCCAAGCTCAAGCCGGCATTCAAGAAAGACGGCAGCGTCACCGCCGGCAACGCCTCCAGCCTCAACGACGGCGCCGCCGCCGTGCTGCTGATGAGCGCCGACAAAGCCCGCGCCCTCGGCTTGCCTGTACTTGCGCGTATCGCCAGCTACGCCAATGCGGGCGTGGACCCGGCCATCATGGGCATCGGTCCGGTATCGGCCACTCGCCGCTGCCTGGACAAGGCCGGCTGGCAGTTGGCAGACCTGGACCTGATCGAAGCCAACGAAGCCTTCGCTGCGCAATCTTTGGCAGTGGGCAAAGAGCTGGAATGGGACGCCGATAAAGTCAACGTCAACGGCGGCGCGATCGCCATCGGCCACCCGATTGGCGCCTCAGGCTGCCGCGTGCTGGTGACCCTGCTGCATGAAATGATCAAGCGCGACGCCAAAAAAGGTTTGGCGACGCTGTGCATCGGCGGCGGCCAAGGCGTGGCCCTGGCGCTCGAGCGCAACTGAATCGGATCGCTATTGTGGCGAGGGAGCTTGCTCCCGTTGGGCTGCGTAGTAGCCCCATGCCAATAAGAGCAACACAGAAAAGGCCCGGTTCCACGAAAAGCCAGGCCTTTTCTTTTATCGATTCCCTACCTGTAAGCACTCGGTCAGACGGTGGGAGCTGGCTTGCCTGCGATAGCGGTGTGTCAGTCAAATTATTGCTGACTGATACACCGCTATCGCAGGCAAGCCAGCTCCCACATTTGATCTCATTGCCTGTCACCCTGTGGCACCGCAAACACCGCACTCGCACGCAGGACAATGCGCTCCTGCACTTGCAAACTCAGCGTCGCAAACGCCATCTGCCGCCCGCGCTTGTGGCTTTCCAAACGTACCACCATCCACTCCCCCACCTGCACGGCGCCCAGGTAGTCCAAGGTCATGCTGGCAGTAATCAACGGCAGCGGTGGCTCACTGGAAAACGCCATGGCGTATCCCATGCCAATATCGGCCAGGCAAATCCCCGGCAATGCTTTGCGTTAATGGACCAGACCGGCTTTAATCGCGATCAATTTCTCCTGCACATTTCAAGGAAACGTAATGCGCCACCTGGACGGCAATTCCCACCCGCTTCGCGCGCCGCTGTTGATTTTGCTCGCTGGCCTGGCCTTGGCCGGTTGCTCACCCAAGGACCACTCTCGCGCCACGGTCATCAATGGCGAACAGGGCAAGGCCGGGGCGCAACTGGCCTATGAGCATGAACTGACCCTGGCCCTGCCCGGCGCCCTGCTCGCGCCGCGTATGCAGGCCACCCGCGAGGCGTGTGAAACGGCACGCTTTGGTGCCTGCAATATCCTTGGCATTACCGAAGACAGCAACGGCGGCCAGATCATCCTGCGGATCGCACCCACGGGTGTGGAACCGATGGTCGCCCTCGCGGCTGAAGGCGGCAAACTCGGCCAGCGCATCACTACCGCCGAAGACCTGGCCGATGCGGTCGACGATGTGCGCCGCCGCCAGCAGCGCCTGCAAGCCCAGCAGCAACGCCTCGACGAACTGGCCAAGCGCAAGGATATCAACGTCAGTGACTTGATCGTTCTGAGCAAGGAGCAAGCAAGTATTGAAAATGAGTTGCAGGCATTGGCCCAGGTTGCCGCCGGCCAGCAACGCCGCCTCGATACCAATCGCGTGACCCTGAATTTCCGCTCTTCTGACGGTGCGAACCAAGCGTCACGTTTCAGCCGGATGTTCAGCCACCTGGGAGACAACCTGGTGAACGGCACGGCAGACGCCCTGGAGCGTGCCAGCTATGTGCTGCCGTTTGTGATCCTGGCGTTCCCGGTGGTGTGGCTGTGGGTTGGGTTGTGGCGCCGGTTCGTCAAGCGTCGCAGCTGATCAGCGCTTGATACAGCGCTGATAGCGCTCATCCACACGCTTGGCAAACCAGGCCGTGGTCAGGTTGCGGGTGATCTTCGGGCTCTTGAGCACAATGCCCGGCAGGATCGCCCGTGGCAGCGGTTTGCCGGCCGCCTGGTCGGCCAGGCTGAAGACGCGCTTGTATAACGTAGTGTCCTCGAAATCCAACTGATCGCCCTGCTCCAACTGGCTGCGGATGCTCGGGTTGCGCATGTCCAGCTTCGCCCCCAGTGAGCGCACTGCCAGTTCGGTGGTGCCGGGCAGCAGGGAGCCATAGCGGATCAAGTCCCCATCCAGCGCCAGCTCTTTGCCCGTCACGCGGCTGACCGCGGCCTGGAACGCAGCATTGCGGCTGGCGTACCAACCGGCATTGAAATCGGCAAAGCGGTACAGCGGCTGGTCGTAGCTCACCGGGTAGCCGAGCAAATGGGCGATGCCGAAGTACATACCGCCGCGACGGGTGAACACTTCACGGCGAATCGTACCGTCCACCGTGTAGGGATAACCCCGCGCCTGTTTTTGTGCAAAGTCGATACTGACCTGCATCGGGCCTGCGGTGTGCACCGGGTTGAAGCCGCCAAACAAGGTATTACCCAGGGGCACCATGCTGATGAAGTCATCGAAGATCGCGCTCAAGTCCTTCTCCGTGCGTGCGGCATTCAAGCGGTCGGCGTAGGTTTTGCCGGTGGGCGAACGCAATTGCAGGGCGCTGCGTACCACGAACGCGGGCACATGCACCTTGCCGGCGCGACGCAGGATTTCATCCTGGGCGATCTTGCCCATGCCCGGCACAGGCGGGTCGACCTGATAGGTAGACTCCTGCTCGGTCACCGCCAGCACGGCGCAGATGTTTTCGGTGCTGGGGTAGATTTTCTGGGTGTCGAAGGCGGTGTAGATGTCCTGGGCCCAACCGTTGCGGTCCGACACCTTGGCCGGCAGCAGGCGCACGATCTGCGCCTTCACCTCGGCCTCACTGCGCTCGGGTTGCTGCGGGCCACGGGAGGTGGAACAGCCGGCCAGCACCAGCAAAGGCATGAGGCAAAAGAACAGACGACTTGGATACATGAGGCTTCCTTGGTTAACGACAGGCCGGGCAGTGCTGATATCGACAGGTAAGTCTAACCGGGGTTCGTCGGTGAGCCGAAGCGGATGCCTAGCCTTAGCTGAAACATCCCACATAACTGCCGGATAAGCGCTACTCCCCTGCCCTGTGAACCGCTGCAAAGTCCCTCGCCTGATTGAACAGTGCGAGGGATTGCAGATGGTTGTTTTCGTTACGCCCCCGGTTGATGGGGTTGGCGCTTGAACCCGGTCATTGGCAGGCTGGCCCTGACCCCAATGAACGTGAAAACGGTCGACGTTGAAGGCGTCTTCCGTGACTTTCGCGATTGCTTGAACACCTTTGACGATTGGGCCAATAGCTTCTGGAGCTTCTCGGCGCTGGAGCTTGAGCAGGTGTTCAAGGTCGGCGATGAGGTAACGCTCGTTGCCCCGATCAATCGCTCCCTGTTTCCCAGCAGCACCGTCGCCACCTGCCGGGCCAACGGTACGTTGACCCTGGTGCATATGTTCCAGAGCACGCGGTTCGTGCCGATCGGCGACACAGCGGTGATGCTGCAACGCGTTGATCCAAACGGCGGTCCGCTGGGCGAGCCCATCCACAAGACCATCGGCCCGAGCGGCATCCTTGAGATCACCGAGTGTGATCGCAACCAGCAATATCGGGTGAGCTTTTACCCCAACGTTTCCCAGGATCACCTCAAGGCGCTGTATGCCTCCTACCAGTCGGTGATCGCAGCGCTGGAAGCCCGGCTGCGCAAAGAGTGGACCGACACTTTCCAAGCCCAGTGGAAAAGTTACGCAGACGCTCGCCCGCTTGAGCGGCGCCGCCTGCTGGAGGCGGCCTTTGCCAGCGGCATGGTCAAGGCGCTTTACAGCCTGTGGGACAACATTGGCGAGCTGTCGGCGCTGCTGGCGGACCTCAAGCCCAACAGCGAAAAACTGCTGCAATACCTTTCTCAAACTGAGCTCGATGAACTGCTGACACTGAGCAGTGACGCGATCGCCCAGGGCTTGCTGGTGCTCAGTGATGAGCCGCTGTTGTTTATCTATCTATCGGCGCTGGTCAGCTGGATGCGCATGCTCCCGCCGCCGGAGATGGCTGAACTGTGGGGCGAAATTACCGGTGAGGTCCTGATCAATCTGCTGCTGATTCGCGTCTTGGGTGCGATGGGCGTAGTGGTGCGATTGGGGGCTGGTGTGCTCAGTCACGTCAAATCCGGGCGCGCACGAGCGTTGTTGGAATTGCTGGCCAAGCAAGTAGTGGGGCCAGGGTTGGGGCCGCATGTCGAGGTCGCCAAGCCGGTGTTACTGAGCAGTGCCGCGACACCGGTCAAGGCCGTGCCGGTGGTGCCGTTGAAGGCAGGCGATACGCTGGTTTCGAACCCGGTGTCGATGGTGCGCAGCAAGACCCAACGCACCACGTTGGTCCGCCAGGAATCGGTGGATGATGCGCCTGCCGTGGCGTCGAATCCGAAGGGAGATGCGGCGGCTCCAGCAGATAAGACGGTCACTCATGGTTGCCCGGTGTCGATGGTCACCGGCGAGGAATTGCTGACCCTTACCGATGGCGCGCTGGACGGGATTTTGCCGTTTGAGTGGACGCGGCTGTATCGCACCAGTGCGGTGGAACTGGATTGCGGGTTGGGGTTTGGCTGGAGTCATGCGCTGGCGCACAGGCTTTGTGTGTCG
>NZ_JXSI01000016.1:0-94850 GCF_002916705.1 Pseudomonas sp. GZJR-8
CTGGCGGCCAGCGGCATTGCGGTGATCGTGGTGTCCAGCGACCTGATGGAGGTGATGGGTATTTCTGACCGCATTCTGGTGCTGTGCGAAGGCGCCATGCGCGGCGAACAACTGCGCGAGCACGCGACTGAATCCAACCTGCTGCAGCTGGCCTTGCCGCGCGGCCTGGCGAACTGAGAGAAGACCATGACCATTCAAAACAACGCGCTGCCTTCGGCACGCAAACCCCTCGATATGCGCGCATTGCTCGACAACTGGGCGATGCTGTTGGCGGCGGTGGGCATCTTCGTGCTGTGCGCGCTGCTGATCGATAACTTCCTCTCGCCGCTGAATATGCGCGGGCTGGGCCTGGCGATATCCACCGTGGGCATCGCTGCGTGCACCATGCTGTTCTGCCTGGCGTCGGGGCACTTCGACTTGTCGGTGGGCTCGGTGATCGCCTGTGCCGGTGTGGTGGCGGCGATTGTGATGCGCGATACCGACAGCGTGATGCTGGGCATCGGCGCTGCATTGTTGATGGGCCTGATGGTGGGGCTGATCAACGGCATCGTGATCGCCAAGCTGCGCGTCAATGCCTTGATCACCACCCTGGCGACCATGCAGATCGTGCGCGGCCTGGCGTACATCTTCGCCGACGGCAAAGCGGTGGGTGTGTCGCAGGAACAGTTCTTTGTGTTCGGCAACGGCCAGTTGTTCGGTGTGCCGGTGCCGATCCTGATCACCATCGTGTGTTTTCTGTTCTTTGGTTGGCTGCTCAACTACACCACTTACGGGCGCAACACCATGGCCATCGGCGGCAACCCGGAAGCTGCGTTGTTGGCGGGGGTGAACGTTGATCGCACCAAGATATTGATCTTCGCCGTGCACGGTCTGATCGGCGCCCTGGCCGGGGTGATCCTGGCGTCGCGCATGACCTCGGGCCAGCCGATGATCGGCCAGGGCTTCGAGCTCACAGTGATTTCGGCTTGTGTGCTGGGCGGCGTATCCCTGAGTGGCGGCATCGGCATGATCCGCCATGTGATTGCCGGGGTGTTGATCCTGGCGATCATTGAGAATGCGATGAACCTGAAGAACATCGACACGTTTTACCAGTACGTGATTCGCGGCTCGATCCTGCTTTTGGCCGTTGTTATTGACCGTATGAAACAACGTTGATTCAAGCCTTCGGGAGATCAAATGTGGAAGGGCCGGTGCAACGATTCGACTTGCCCCTCCCACATGTTCACCGAGCACGACCCATCCAGACGGGTGGGTGCCGAGGCCGTTACAAAATCAAGCTTGCCCCTGCCTGACCAAATCTACTGCAACGCTTCAAGCGACCAACGGGGGCTTGCGTCACCTCTGTTTAATTGTTAGCTTCTGGCAAAATGTTAACGATAACATTTGCTCTAACAATAAAAACAAAACAGAGACTCACGCCATGAAAATGCTCCCAAAAACCCTGTGTTTACTGGCTGTCGGCATCACCTTCGGTGCTCAAGCCTTTGCCGCCACACCGCCCGCGCCCATTCGTATCGGCGCCTCCTTCCAGGAAATCAACAACCCCTATTTCGTCACCATGAAAAACGCTCTGGAAGAAGCCGGCGCGACCATCGGTGCCAAGCTGATCATCACCGACGCTCGCCACGACGTGTCCAAGCAGGTCAGTGATGTTGAAGACATGCTGCAAAAAGGCATCGATATCCTGCTGATCAACCCTACCGATTCGGTCGGCGTGCAGTCCGCCGTCAAGTCGGCCCACGCCGCAGGTGTCGTGGTGGTGGCAGTGGATGCCCAGGCGGACGGCCCGCTGGATTCGTTCGTGGGCTCGAAGAACTTCGACGCGGGCTTCCAGGCGTGTGAATACCTGGCGAAGACCATCGGTGGCAAAGGCAATATCGCCATCCTCGACGGCATCGCCGTGGTGCCGATTCTCGAACGTGTGCGCGGTTGCAAAGAGGCGGTGGCCAAGCACCCGGACATCAAGATCGTCAGCATCCAGAACGGCAAGCAGGAGCGTGACCAGGCGCTGACCGTGACCGAAAACATGCTGCAGGCCCAGCCGACCCTCAAGGGTATTTTCAGCGTGAATGACAACGGCTCCCTCGGTGCGCTCTCGGCCATCGAAGCCAGCGGCATGGACGTGAAACTGGTGAGCGTCGACGGTGCGCCGGAAGCGATCAAGGCGATCCAGAAACCCGGCAGCCATTTCATCGCCACCTCGGCCCAGTACCCCCGCGACCAGATCCGCCTCGCCCTGGGCATTGCCCTGGCCAAAAAGTGGGGCTCTCAAGTCCCGGCCAGCGTGCCGGTGGACATCACCTTGATCGACCAGGCCAAGGCCAGGGACTTCAGCTGGTAAATCCCCAGGCCCCACGCAAACCGTGGGGCCCAGGTCTTCCTTCTGAGCGCGAGGTCGGCGGTATGAGCAGTCTTCTGAAGCTGGAAAACATCTGTAAGCGTTACCCGGGGGTACAGGCCCTCAAGTCCATCAACCTGCAAGTGGAGCGTGGCGAAATCCATGCCTTGCTGGGGGAAAATGGCGCGGGCAAATCCACCCTGATGAAGATCCTCGGCGGCGTCGAGCATCAGGACGAAGGGCAGATCCTCATTGACGGCCAGGCGCAGCAGTTCGCTACTTACCGCGATGCCATCGCCGCCGGTATCGGCATCGTGTTCCAGGAGTTCAGCCTGATTCCCTACCTCACGGCGGTGGAAAACATCTTCCTCGGCCATGAGTTGAGCAACCGCTTCGGCCTGTTGCGCAAACGTGAGATGGCCGAGGCGGCGCAGGCGTTGTTTCAGCGTTTGGGGGTGAGTATCGACCTGTATTGCGCGGTCAAGCACCTGAGCGTGGCCGAGCAGCAGTTCGTCGAAATCGCCAAGGCCCTGGCCCTGGACGCACGCCTGCTGGTACTCGATGAACCCACCGCGACGCTGACGCCCAGCGAAGCCGAGCTGCTGTTCGAGATCATGCGCGAACTCAAGCGCCAGGGCGTGGCGGTGATTTTTATCTCGCACCACCTGGAAGAGATTTTCCAGGTCTGTGACCGCATCAGCGTGCTGCGCGACGGCGGCAATGTGGGCGTTACCGACGTGGCCGACAGCGATATCGACCGCCTGGTGGAGATGATGGTGGGGCGCCGCCTGGAGTGCAGTTTCCCGCCCAAGCCCACTTGCGAGCGCGGCCCGCTGTTGCTGGAGGTCAAAGACATCCAGCTGGTGCGCAATGGCCCACACAACAGCTTCCAACTGCACAAGGGCGAAATCCTGGGCTTTGCCGGACTGGTCGGCTCGGGCCGTACCGAATTGGCCCTGGGCATGATGGGGGCGCTGCCGTCGGTGAGCAAAGAGGTGTGGCTGCGCGGCGAAAAAATCAGCCTTGACGACCCAGCCCAAGCCTTGGCGCACGGCATCGGCCTGCTGCCGGAAAGTCGCAAGAGCGAAGGGCTGATCACCGATTTCAGCATTCGCGAAAACATCTCCCTGAACAACCTGCCCAAATATCAGAACGCCTCGGGTTTGATCGACAAGGCCAAGGAGTGCGCCAGCGTCGAAGCTCTGATGCGCCAGCTGTCGATTAAGGCGCCCAGCGGCGAAAGTCGCGTGCTTAACCTCAGCGGCGGCAATCAGCAAAAAGTCGTGATCGCGCGCTGGATCAACCACCACTGCGAGGTGCTGGTGTTCGACGAGCCCACCCGCGGCATCGACGTCGGCGCCAAGGCGCAGATCTACGCGCTGATGCGCAGCCTCACCGAACAAGGCTACGCAATCATTATGATTTCCTCCGAATTGCCCGAAGTCATCGGCATGTGCGACCGCGTCGCCGTGTTCCACAAGGGCGCGATCGTCAAGGTCCTGGAAGCGTCCGCCGTCAATCCTCAAGAGGTCATGCGCCATGCAACAGGGGGCTCAAGTGAATACGTCCATTAACACCGCAAACACCGGCCGCTTGCGCCTGAATGTGGCACGGCTGCTGCGCTCGCCGGCGTTCTATCCCTTCGTCGGGCTGGTGGTGGTGACCCTGGTGATGATCCTTGCCAGCGACACCTTCCTCACCGCCAGCAACCTTTCCAATATCGCTCGCCAGGTATCGATCAACGCGATCATCGCGGTGGGCATGACCTGCGTGATTCTTACCGGTGGCATCGATTTGTCGGTGGGGCCGGTGATGGCGTTATCCGGCACGCTCACGGCCGGTTTGATGGTGGCCGGCGTGCCGCCCGGCCTGGCGATTGGCGCCGGGTTGCTGGTAGGCGTGGCGTTCGGCATCGGCAACGGGTTGTTCGTGGCTTACCTGCACATGCCACCGATCATCGTCACGCTGGCGACCATGGGCATCGCCCGTGGGTTCGGGCTGATGTACACCGACGGCTACCCGATTTCCGGGCTGCCGGAGTGGTTCGCCTTTTTCGGGCGCGGCAGCGTGTTCGGTATGCAGGTGCCGATCCTGATCATGTTGCTCACTTACCTGGCCGCCTATGTGCTGCTGCAACACACGCGTATAGGCCGCTACATCTACGCCATCGGCGGCAATGAAGAAGCGGTGCGTTTGTCCGGGGTGCGTGCGGCGCGCTTCAAGCTGCTGGTGTACGGCATCAGTGGCCTGACCGCGGCGATAGCCGGGCTGGTGCTCACCTCGCGGCTGATGAGCGGCCAGCCCAATGCCGGTGTGTCGTTCGAGCTTGATGCGATTGCCGCCGTGGTACTCGGCGGTGCATCGATCGCCGGCGGGCGCGGGGTGATCGTCGGCACCTTGCTCGGCGCCATGCTGCTGGGCGTGTTGAACAACGGCTTGAACATGCTTGGCGTATCGCCTTACGTACAGAGCGTGATCAAGGGCGGGATCATTTTGCTGGCGATCTTTATCAGCCGTCAGCGCCATCGATAAATACCTCATCACACAGGACCCAACACCATGGACAAGCACACCCACATGCAAGCCGTCGTCTGCCACGGCCCGAAAGACTACCGCCTGGAACGCATCGGCAAACCCCAGGCCCGCGCCAATGAGTTAGTGATTCGCATCGCTGCCTGTGGTATCTGCGCCAGTGACTGCAAGTGCCACTCCGGCGCTGCGATGTTCTGGGGCGGTGACAACCCCTGGGTCAAGGCGCCGGTGGTGCCGGGGCATGAATTTTTCGGCTACGTGGTGGAGGCGGGCGAGGGCGCCGAGGAACACTTCGAGGTCAAGGTCGGTGACAAGGTCATCGCCGAACAGATCGTGCCGTGCGGCAAGTGCCGTTTCTGCAAATCGGGCAAATACTGGATGTGCGAAGTGCACAATATTTTCGGCTTCCAGCGTGAAGTGGCCGAAGGCGGCATGGCCCAGTACATGCGTATTCCCAAGACTGCCATCGTGCACAAGATCCCTGAGGCGGTGTCCCTGGAAGACTCGGCCCTGGTGGAGCCCATGGCCTGCTCGATCCACACCGTGAACCGCGGCGACATCCAGCTCGATGACGTGGTGGTGATTGCCGGCGCGGGCACCCTCGGTCTGTGCATGGTCCAGGTGGCGGCGCTGAAGACCCCGAAAAAACTGGTGGTGATCGACATGGTCGACGCGCGCCTGGAACTGGCCAAGCAATTCGGCGCCGATGTGGTGATCAATCCCGCCCGTGACAACGCCCGCGAGATCATCAATGGTCTCACCGACAACTATGGTTGCGATGTCTACATCGAGACCACGGGGGTACCGGCCGGCGTCACCCAGGGCCTGGACCTGATCCGCAAGCTTGGGCGGTTTGTGGAGTTCAGCGTGTTTGGCGCCGAGACCAGCGTGGACTGGTCGATCATCGGCGACCGCAAGGAACTCGACGTACGCGGCGCGCACCTGGGGCCGTATTGCTACCCGATTGCCATCGACCTGTTCGAGCGTGGCCTGGTCACGTCCAAAGGCATCGTCACCCACGATTTCCCGCTGGACGACTGGGCCGAAGCGTTCGAACTGGCGAACTCGACCAAGTCGATCAAGGTGCTGTTGAAACCGGTGCTGCCCGCCCATGAGTAACAACATGAACTACGTCATGGGTGTCGACATCGGCACCCAGAGCACCAAGGCGCTGCTGGTGGATGCCCAAGGCACGATCATTGCCCAGCACAGCCAGGGCTATCGCGTGGATAAACCCAAAGTGCGCTGGGCCGAGCAATGGCCGCAGGTGTGGCTGGACGCTGTGCAAGCCTGCGTTGCCCAGTGCATGGCCAAGGCTGGCGTGCCGGCGGGGCAGGTCAAGGCGCTGTGCATCAGCAGCCTGTACGGCGGCTCGGGGATTGCCGTGGATGCGCAGATGACACCTTTGCACCCGTGCCTGATCTGGATGGACCGCCGCGCTGGCGAGCAGGTCGAGTGGGTGCGTGAGCATGTGGATCTGGAGCGGCTGTTCGCGGTCACCGGTAACTCGGTGGACAGCTACTACGGTTTCACCAAAATGCTCTGGCTCAAGCAGCATCAACCGCAAGTGTGGGCGAACACTTGCTACTTGCTGCCGCCCAACAGCTACATCAACTGGTGCCTGACCGGTGAGTTGGCGGTGGACCACAGCAGCGCCGGCAATATCGGCGGTGTCTACGATGTGGCGGCGCGCAACTGGTCAGGCGAGATGCTGGATGCGCTGGGTATCGCGCGGTCGATGATGCCCGAGCGCTTGGTGTATTCCGGTGAGGTGGTGGGTGGTTTGCTCGCAGACTGGGCCACTCGCCTGGGCTTGCAGGCGGGCACGCCCATCCTGGCCGGTGGCGTTGACGCGGCCATGGCGACCCTGGCCGCAGGCGTGACTCAGCCGGGCAACCATGTGGCGATGATCGGCACCAGCATGTGCTGGGGCTACCTCAACCAGCAGGTGGATGCGCACCACGGCCTGGTCAGCATGCCGCATGTCTATAACGGCCACCGCGACCTGTACATCTTCGGCGGTGCGATCACCGCCGGAGCGTCGGTCAGCTGGTTTCGCGAGCAGTTCTGCCAGGCCGAAGAGCAGCAGGCCCAGACAACCGGGCAAGACAGCCTGGTGCTGCTGGAGCAGAGTGCCAGGAAGATCCCGGCGGGCAGTGAAGGTGTGGTGTTCCTGCCGTACCTGATGGGCGAGCGCAGCCCGGTATGGGACGACCGCGCCAGCGGCAGTTTTGTCGGGCTGAACCTGTATCACAGCCGCATTCACCTGTACCGCGCGGTGCTGGAGGGTGTGAGTTTTGCCCTGCGCCACAATATCGAAGCGGGCACCCAGGGCGCGCATTCCCTTGACCCGCGTTTGATCGTGGTGGGTGGAGCCAGCCATTCGGATTTGTGGATGCAGATCATTGCCGATGTCACCCGCTACCCGGTGTACACCATTGTCCAGGAGGTTGAAGCGGCTTTGGGCGCGGCGTTGCTGGCGGCGCATTCGGTGGGGTTGGTCAGTGATGAGGCGATGGACACAGGCTGGGTGCAACTGGAGCAACGGGCGCAGCCCAAGCGCGAGAATGTCATGGCCTATGACCGGGCGTTTACCGAGTACCTGAAGCTGTATCCGGCCCTGAAACCGATCATGCACAACCTGCAAGCTACCTGACTCAACACGGTTAAAAATGTGGGAGGGGGCTTGCTCCCGATGGCGGTGTATCAGTCAGCTTATCTGTAGCTGACACACCGCCATCGGGAGCAAGCCCCCTCCCACAGTCAATCTTCATTGTTCTTGAGATTTTGATCTATGAACGCAGTCTTCAACTTCACCCACCAGCGCATCCTAGTCACCGGCGCCAGCAGCGGCATCGGTCGCGAAATCGCGCTCCAACTGATCAACAGCGGCGCCGAAGTCTTTGCCCTTGGCCGCGACGCCCAAGCCTTGGCCGAACTGGGCTGCTACTCCCTCTGTGTGGACATTGCCGACAGCGCAGCCCTCGATAAAGCGCTGCAAGACCTGCCGCCCCTGCACGGCCTGGTCAACTGCGCCGGCATCTCGCGCCTGGAGCCCGCCGCCGCGATCAGCGCCGAGGCTTTCGACCAGGTAATGAACGTTAACGCCCGTGCCGCCGCCCTGGTGGCCAGCCGTGTCGCGGTCAAGATGATCGCGGCAAACATTACCGGCAGTATCGTCAACGTCTCCAGCCAGGCGTCGTTGGTGGCGCTGGACGATCATCTCGGTTACTGCGCCTCCAAGGCCGCCATGGATGCGATCACCCGCGTGCAATGCGCCGAATGGGGCCGCTTTGGTATTCGGGTAAACAGCGTCAACCCCACGGTGACGCTTACGCCGATGGCAACCATGGCCTGGTCCGAGCCGGCCAAGCGCGATCCGGCATTGGCGGCAATTCCCCTGGGGCGTTTTGCGCAACCCTCGGAAGTGGCGTTGCCGGTGCTGTTCCTGCTCAGCGATGCCGCCAGCATGATCAGCGGCGTCAGCCTGCCCATCGACGGCGGTTACACCAGCCGCTAGCCGTTCTCCAACTGGCCGGCGATGACCACCTTGTCCCGCGGCTTGTACGGATCTTCCAGGCGATCGAGCAGCAAACGTACCGCGCTGCTGCCAGCCAGTGACGCGTCGTGGGCCACGCAGGCGATCGGCACGCCAAAGATATCGGCGAAGGGCAGGCGGTCGATGCCGCAGATGGTCAGGCTGTCATGGGGGATGTTGTGCATGCGCAGTGCGCGCAGGGCGCCGAGGGTGATCAACTGGTTAAAACCCATGATCGCGTCCGGCGCCGAATGTTCGGCGAGGTAGTCCAGGGTGTGCAGGTAGGATGGCATCAGCGTGTAGTCGCCCGCCTGCACTTCAACGTGCACCTGGGGATGCTCGGCCAGCACTTCGCGCAAGCCTTTGAGGCGCTCCACGGTGATGCGCGAGTGCTCGGGGCCGGTCAGCACCAGCAGGCGCTTGAGGTGCGGCGTCTGGCGCAACAAGTAGTGCGCGGCCTGGATGCCGCTGTGGTAGTTGTCGAGCACCACGCGGCTGAACGGGCTGTCGTGGATCGTGCGATCCAGCAGCACCACAGGGGTCTTGCCGTTACCCAGGCGTTCCAGGTAGTCGGGCTGGTAGTTCGGCTCATCGGAGACCGGCGACAGGATGATCCCCGCCACGCGGTAACCCAGCAGCGTATCGACCGCCTTGCTTTCCAGTTCTTCCAGTTCGTCGGTGTCCACCAGCATGATGGTGTAGCCGTGTTGTTTCGCCTCGCGGGAAATGGCCTTGATCATTTCGCTGTAGAACGGGTTGTCCACCGAGGCGGTGATCACGCCGATGATCAGGCTTTCACTGCGCTTGAGCCCGCGCGCGAAGGCGTTGGGCACGTAGTCGAGTTCGCGTGCCACTTCGAGGATGCGCGCCAGGGTGGCGGGTTTTACCAGGTCAGGTTTGCTCAGCGCCCGGGACACGGTGATGGTGGTCATGCCGACCCGTTTGGCAATGTCGCTGATGGTGACGGACTTTTTCTTGTTCATCGGTAAGGCTGCGAGAGGACACATCAGCAGGCTAGCATGTGTGCAGGCCCAGTGTGATTCAAATCAGCGGGTCCCAGCGTTGCGACCAGTCACCTTCAGCCTTGACCAACTCGCGCAGCAACGCCAGCGCCTGCTGCAACACCGCCGAATCCCGCGCCCGCGAATACACCAGGTAAGTCGGGAAACTGAACTCCGGCGCCTTGGGCACGCGCTGCATCACGCCACTGTCCAGATAGCTTTGCACCACCCGCGTGCGGAAATACCCGGCGCCACCGTTTTCCAGGATGTACTGCAGCGCCAATGGGCCCAGGTTGAAACTCACGGCGGCACGTGCGCGGTCGGGCAGGGCGGCGTCATGCTGCTGGCGGAAACCCTGGCCCCAGTCGATATACACATAGGGCTCGGGTTTGCTCGCCAATTGCACCAGGATCAGTTTTTCTTCCAGCACTTGCTCTACCTGCAAACCTGGCCAGTACTGCGGCTGGAACACCAGCGCGGCATCGAGCACGCCCAACTCCAGTTGACGCAACAGGTACTCGCCCTCGCGAATTTCGGTACGCAGTGCATGTCCGGGAATATGCTCGCGCAGCGCCTTGGCCCAACCGAGCATCAGCGGGTTGCACAGGCTGACCTCACCGCCGATATGCAGCACATTGCGATAGCCATCGGGTAACGGCAGGTCACGGCGCGCCGCTTCCCAGGTTTGCAGCAGCTGGTTGGCGTACACCACAAAGGCCTCGCCATCGGCGGTCAGGCGTGCACCGGCACGGTTGCGGATAAACAGCGTGCTGCCCAACTGGCTCTCCAGGTTCTTGACCCGGGCGGTGATGGCGGTCTGGGTGACGTGCAGTTTCTCCGCCGCTGCGGCGAGGCTGCCGCAGCGGGTGATTTCGAGGAAGGTGCGTGCCAGTTCGATGTCCATGAAGCCCCCCGGAAGATGAATGGAGGGCATTGTAGTGGAATGCGGTAAAAACTGTGGGAGGGGGCATGCCTCCCACATTTTCGATTGAATCTCAGCTCAGGGTTTCAGGTGCTTGCAAATGCTCGGTAGGGAAGGCTTTTGCATAGGCATGACACACCCTCAACACCTGCTCATCGGCAAACCGCGCAGCCACCACATGCAACCCCACCGGCAAACCATTGGCGGCCAACCCGCACGGCACCGACGCAGCCGGTTGCTGGGTGAGGTTGAAGGGGTAGCTGAACGGCGTCCATTCCATCCACTCGTTCATCCCCGAGCCGGGCGGTACGTTGTGCCCGGCTTCGAACGCGGTAATCGGCATCATCGGCGATACCAGCACGTCGTAGTGCTCATGGAACGCCGCCATGCGCGCAACCAGTGCGGCGCGCGCTTCCAGGGCGGCGTTGAAGTCGTCCAGGCTCAGACGCTCGCCCCGTTGCGCAATACGCAGCAGCCCCGGGTCCAGCAGTTGCTTTTGCGCGTCGCTCATGGAGCCAGTCAGGCGTGCAGCGCCGGCGGCCCACAGGGTGCTGAACACCTCAAGCGGGTCGCTGAAACCCGGGTCGATCTGCTCGACATGGGCGCCCAATTGCACCAGGCGCTCCACCGCCTGGGCGACGACCTTGGCGACTTGCGGGTCGACATCCACATAGCCGAACGTGGGGCTATAAGCCACGCGCAAGCCCTTCAGATCCGCCCCTGGGGTGAGCCAGGGCGTGGTCCTTGGCGCCCCGATCAGGCCATCGCGCACATCCATTTGTGCCACGGTCTGTAGCATCAGCACGCTGTCTTCCACCGTGCGGGTCATGGGCCCCAGGTGCGACAGGATGGTCATGGAGCTGGCCGGCCACTGCGGCACATAACCGAAGGTCGGCTTGATCCCGAACGTGCCGGTGAACGCACACGGGATGCGAATCGAACCGCCCGCATCGCTGCCCTGGTGCAACACGCCTAGGTTCAACGCCGCCGCCGCGCCCGCGCCACCCGACGAGCCGCCCGCGGTGGTGCGTGTATCCCACGGGTTGCGGGTGATGCCGTACAGTGGGTTGTCGGTGACGCCTTTCCAGCCGAACTCGGGGGTGGTGGTCTTGCCCAACAACACCGCGCCGGCCTTGCGCATGAAGTGCGAGAAGGGCGCGTCCACATTCCAAGGCCCCTCGGCGGATGAGGTGCGCGAGCCCTTGCGGGTGGGCATGCCGAGGGTCAGCGTGAGGTCTTTTATCGACGCTGGTACGCCATCCAGGGCGCCGCAAGGGGCACCTTTTAACCAACGTTGCTCCGAGGCCCGCGCCGCGTTCAATGCACCCTCAGGATCGAAATGGCAGTAGGCGTTCACCACCGGGTTGTAGCGTTCGATGCGCAGTAGCGCATCTTCGGTGACCTCTACCGGTGACAAGCTCTTGTCGCGATAATGCTTGAGCAGTTGCACCGCCGTCAGTTGGCCGATCTCACTCATGCTTGAACTCCCTGCGCCGCATTGACCATGGCCCGCAGCAACACCGCGCAGCCAGCCGCCAGATCATCCGGCGCGGCGTTTTCGATTTCGTTATGGCTGATGCCGCCTTCGCACGGCACGAAGATCATCCCGGCGGGGCCCAGCTCGGCGACGAAGATCGCGTCATGCCCGGCGCCGCTGACGATGTCCATATGGCTCAAGCCCAAGGCTCTCGCGCCATCGCGCACGGCATTGACGCAGTCCGGGTGGAAGTCCAGCGGCGGGAAGTCGGCGGTGGGCGTCAGTTCAAAGGTCAAGCCGTGTCGGGCGGCCGTGGTTTCGATCACGTCGCGTACTTCATCGACCATGGCTTGCAGCTTGTCGGCATGCAGGTGGCGCAAGTCGAGGGTCATCTGCACCTGGCCGGGAATCACATTGCGCGAACCCGGGTGCAGGCTCAGGCAACCAACGGTGCCGCAGGCATGGGGCTGTTGTTGATGGGCGATACGGTTGACCGCGCTGACCACCTCGGCGGCTCCGACCAGGGCGTCCTTGCGCAGGTGCATCGGTGTGGGGCCGGCGTGGGCTTCGACGCCGGTGAGGGTCAGGTCGAACCATTTCTGGCCCAGGCAGCCCATGACCACGCCGATAGTGGTGGCCTGGTCTTCCAGTACCGGGCCTTGCTCTATATGGGCTTCGAAGTAGGCGCCGACCGGATGGCCCAGAACCGCACGGGAACCGGCATAGCCAATGCGCTGTAATTCGGCACCTACCGACAGGCCCTGGTCGTCGCGTTTGTCGAGGGTGTCCTGCAAGTCGAACTTCCCGGCAAACACCCCGGAACCCATCATGCATGGCGGGAAGCGCGAGCCTTCTTCGTTGGTCCACACCACCACTTCAATCGGCGCTTGGGTCTGGATCTGCAAGTCATTCAAGGTACGGATCACTTCCAGCCCGGCCATCACCCCGTAGCAGCCGTCGAACTTGCCGCCGGTGGGTTGGGTGTCGATGTGGCTGCCGGTCATCACCGGGGGCAGGGCGGGGTTACGTCCGGCACGACGCGCAAAGATATTGCCGATGGCGTCGACGGTAACGCTGCACCCGGCCGCTTCGCACCACTGCACGAACAGGTCGCGGGCCTGGCGGTCAAGATCAGTGAGGGCCAGGCGACACACGCCACCCTTGGCCGTGGCGCCGAGTCGGGCCAGGTCCATCAGCGATTGCCACAGGCGGTCACGGTTGATCAGCGGGGCGTTGCTCGGGAGCGGTTGCGCAACACTATTCATCAGAGATCTCCAGTCAGGCACTCAAGGCCAGATAACGGTTCTTGATCGACGGGTCGGCACGGAAGTCAGCGGCGCTGCCTTCGTACACCACGCGGCCCTGTTCGAGTACGTAATGGCGGTCGGCGAGTTTGTCGCAGACCATCAGGTTCTGCTCCACCAGCAGCACCGGCAGGCCGTCGTCCTTGACCTTGCGCAGGATCTTCACCAGCTCGTCGACAATCACCGGGGCCAGGCCCTCGGTGGGTTCGTCGAGGATCAGCAGCTTGGGGTCGTTGAGCAGGGCGCGGGCGATGGCAAGCATTTGCTGTTCGCCGCCGGATAGCGCATGGCCGGCGTTTTTGCGCCGTTCCTTGAGGCGCGGGAACATGGCGTATACGTCGTCCAGTTGCCATCGGCTGCTTTTGCGCACGGCGATGCGCAGGTTTTCCTCGACGCTGAGCAGGCGGAAAATCCCGCGGTTCTCCGGCACCAGCGCTAAGCCCTGGCGTGCAATTTCAAAGATTTTCTGCCCCACCAGCGCCTGGCCATTGAAGTGAATCTGGCCCTGACGCGGGCAAATGATGCCGAGGATGCTGCGCAGGGTGGTGGTCTTGCCGGCGCCATTGCGACCCAGCAGGGTCACCAGTTCGCCAGGGTTGACGGTCAATGACACGCCCTCCAGCACATGGCTCTTGTCGTAGTAGGAATGGATATTCTCGACGATCAGCATCAGGCGGCCTCCCCAAGGTATGCAGTGCGCACACGTTCATCGGCACGCACGAACTCTGGCGTGCCTTCCACCAGGATCTGGCCGTGGCTCATCACCGTGATGCGTTGGCTGATGGACATGACGATGCTCATGTTGTGTTCGATCAACAGCACCGTGTGGTCGCGGCCCAGGTCGCTGATCAGTTGGGTCATGATCGGGATATCGTCGATGCCCATGCCCGAGGTCGGTTCGTCGAGCATCAACAGTTTCGGTTTGGAGCAGATCGACATGCCCACCTCCAGCACCCGTTGCTGGCCGTGGGACAACTCGCCGGCCAGGGTGTCGGCGCGGGCGGTGAGTTGCAGGCGTTCCAGCACCTGGTCGGCCATCTCCAGGTGCTCGCGCTTGCTGTCCACCCGGCGCCAGAAGTTCAAGGCGCGCGCACCGTCGCGGCCCTGGGCGGCCAGGCGCAGGTTTTCGCGCACGCTGAGGTTCTGGAACAGGCTGGTGAGCTGGAACGAACGCGCCATGCCCAGGCCGACGCGGGCATGGGCGGGTTTGCGCATCAGGTTGTTGCCGTCGAAATGGATCGCTCCGGCAGTGGCCTGGCGTTCGCCGGTCAGGCAGTGGAACAGGCTGGTCTTGCCGGCGCCGTTGGGGCCGATGATGGTGTGGATGGTGCCGGCCTCGACCTTGAGGTTGACACCATTGACCGCATGGAACGCGCCGTAGGCCAGTTCCAGGTTCTGGGTTTCCAGCAGGATGCTCATAGCCCTGGCTCCTTGGCGACGGCCGCAGTTTTGCGATTGCCGCGCAGCTTCTCGAACAGCGACGCCAGGCCGCCCCACAAACCGCCGCGCATGAAGATCACCACCAGGATCAGGATCACCCCCAGCAGCATCAGCCAGCGCGGCCACAGGTCGGAGAGGAAATCCCCCAGCAGCACAATGGAACCGGCGCCCAGCAATGAGCCGAACAACGAGCCAGTGCCGCCGACGATGGTCATGATCAGAATGTTCTCGGACATCGCCAGGTCAATATTGGACAGTGGCACAAAGTGCAGCAGCATGGCGTACAGCGCCCCGGCAATCCCGGTGACTGCCCCGGACAGCACGAACACCAGGATCTTGAAGTGCCGCGTGTCGTAGCCGATGGCCGAGGCACGTGTCTCGTTTTCACGGATCGCCATCAGCGTGCTGCCGAACGGCGAAGCGATCACCCGGCGAGCGCCGATAAAGATCAGCAGGAACAGCACCGCGACAAATCCATAGAAGGCACGGGCATCGGCCAAGGACAACAGCACGGTTTCACCCACACGGATTTCCGGGCGCGGCACGCTGAGCAGGCCGTTGTCGCCGCCGGTCCAGTCGCTCAGGGTGTAGGCGACGAAATAGGCCATCTGGCTGAACGCCAGCGTGAGCATCACGAAGTAAATGCCGGTGCGCCGAATCGCCAGGGCGCCCACCAGCAATGCCAGGAAACCGCCGGCGATGGCGGCACCCAGCAGTGCGGTGAACAACCCCAGTTGCAGGTGGATCATCAGCAACGCCGCGCAGTAGGCGCCGGCCCCGAAGAAGATGCCTTGGCCGAATGACAGCAAGCCGGTGTAGCCCAGCAACAGGTTGCAAGCCAGGGCGGCCATGGCAAAGATCAGGATCTCGGTGGCCAGGGTTGCCGAGGGCAGTATCAACGGCAGGCCGATCAGCACCGCCAATACCCACAGCAGCATCGCTTTGGATTGGGTCTTGGCAAACGGCAGGGGGTTTTTCTCGCTCATTTCAGGCTCTCCCGAACAGGCCGTAGGGGCGCACCAGAATCACCACGGCCATCGCGCCGTAGATCATCAGGCTCGCACCCTGGGGCCAGAGTGTGGTCATCAGGCTTTGCACTACGCCTACCAGCAAACCGCCGACCAGCGCACCGCTGAACGAGCCCATGCCGCCAATCACCACCACCACGAACGCCACCCCGAGAATCTCCGGGCCGACAAAGGGCTGGGCACCACGCAACGGCGCGAACAACACCCCGGCGACACCGGCCAGGGCCACGCCGAGGGCGAAGGTCATGGAGAACAGGCGGAAAATATTGGTGCCCAGCAATGACACGGTTTCAGTGCTCTCACTGCCGGCGCGCACCAGGGCGCCGAAGCGCGTGCGTTCCAGCAGCAGCCACAGGCCCAGGCCGACGAGCCCGGAAAACACGATGAGAAACAGGCGGTAGTAGGGATAGACAAAATCCCCCACCACCAGCACGCCGCGCAGCAACTCCGGTACGGCGACACTTTTGCCCACCGGGCCCCAGATCATCACGCTGGCTTCCTGGATAATCAGCGCGATCCCCAGGGTTACCAGAATCTGGAACATGTGCGGCAAGTGGTAGATCCGCTGGATCAGCACACGCTCGATCACCCAGGCCAGCGCAGCCACCACCAGCGGCGCGACGAGCAGCGCCAGCCAGAAGCTGCCGGTGAGGCTCACGGCGGTGTAGCAGATGTAGGCGCCCAGCAGGAAAAACGCGCCGTGGGCGAAGTTGACGAAGTTGAGCAGGCCGAAAATGATCGTCAGCCCGACCGCGATCAGGAAGTAGATCATCCCCAGCCCAAGGCCGTTGAGAATCTGGAACAGGTACAAATTGAGCATGCAGGAACCCTCTGCAGGCGGCCGCTTGCGCGGCCCTGCGCGACAAAAAGTAAGCAGTCAGCCGAGCGTGCAGCCCGTCGCCTCGACCGGTGGGAACGATTGGCCGGCGCTGAGCACCTTGGCCAGGTCGTCCTTGTCGGCCATGTCGCCACTGGCCTTGCCGACCAGCAAGTAGTAATCCTTGATCACCTGATGGTCGCCGGCGCGGATCGACTCCTTGCCGGTCGGGCCTTCATAGCTCAAGCCTTGCATGGCCTTGGCCACGGTTGCGCCGTCGAAGCTGGCGGTGGCGATGATGGTGTCGAGCATGACCTTGGTGCTGATGTAGTCGGCGGCCAGCGGGTAGGTGGGGTTGATGCCGTATTTGGCCTGGGTCAGCTTGACCAGTTCACGGTTGAGTGGCGTATCGACCTGATGCCAGTACTGCGCGCCGAGGTACACACCTTCGAGCACATCGCTGCCCAGTTCCTGGAATTGATCAAGGCCGGCCGACCATACCAGCAGCACCTTCATGCGTTCCTTGATGCCGAAGTTCACCGCCTGGCGCAGGGTGTTGGACGACTGGCTGCCGAAGTTGAGCAGTACCAGCACGTCGGGCCGGGTGGAAATGGCGTTGGTCAGGTAGCCGGAGAATTCCTGCTCCTGCAGCGAGTGGTAGCTGTTGCCGACGTGTTCCAGGCCGTGCTCCTTCAGCACGTTCTTTGCGCCTTCGAGCAAGGCTTCGCCGAACACGTATTGCGGCGTGATGGTGTACCAGCGTTTGGCGTCCGGCAGCAGTTTGATCAGCGGCACCATGGTTTCGCGGATCGCGCCGTAGGTGGGCACTGACCAGCGGAAGGTCGCCTTGTTGCAATCCTTGCCGGTGACTTCATCGGCACCCACCGGGGTCATGAACACGCCGCCGACCTTATCGACTTCCTTGGCCACCGCCAGGGCGGAAGACGACAGTGTGCAGCCCTGGAAGAACCGTGCGCCGTCCTGCGCGATTGCCTCCTGCACCTTGCGCACCGCTTTGCCGGCGTTGCCTTCGGTGTCGATAACCTTGTAGGTGAGCGGGCGGCCGAGGATCTCGGCATGCTGTTGCACGGCCAGGCGCGAACCCATGTCGGCAAATTTGCCATAGCTGGCAAACGCGCCAGACATGGACTTGAGGCCGTAAAAGGTAAAGGGCTCGGCGGCGAAGGCCGAACGCACGCTCAGCGGCAAGCTGAGGGCGGCGGCTGCGGTGAGGCTGGCTTTCAATAACGTACGACGCTGCATGGGGTGACTCCCTGGTTTAGTTATTGGCAGGAGCGGCAAGGGCGATACGGTGGTGCAAGGGCCTGTGGGCAGGCTTGTTATTGGGTAACTCGGTTCAACAGATGGACACGGTCAAATGTGGGAGCTGGCTTGCCTGCGATGCGGGCGCCTCGGTGTTACAGGGGGACCGAGCCGATACCATCGCAGGCAAGCCAGCTCCCACATTGATTGGGTTTTGTTCCTAACGGTGATCAAACTCCAGAAGGAAGTGCGGGCTGACCTGGCCTTCCAGCGCAGTCATATGGTGTTCGGCATCGCACATATGCTCATGCATCAAACTGCGCACGGCGCTTTCATCCCCGGCACGAAAGGCGATCAGCAGTTGTTTGTGATAGTCGAGGTTGGCCGCGTCGAACTGCTTGCGCTTGGGCTTGTAGGCTTTCTTCAGCACCACCAGGTCGCGCAGCAGGTCGTTGAGAAACTGCGCCATAAAACTCAGCAGCGGGTTGGGGCACGCCCGGGCCAGCAGGTTGTGGAACTCCAGTTCCGCCAGGCGCTGTTCGCGCTGGCCGGCTTCGCTGTCTTCGGGGGCGCTGCAAAAATCCACATTGGCTTGCAGGGCCTGGTAGTCGTCTTCGCTCAAGCGCCCGAGCACCGACAGCGCCAGTTCCACTTCGATGACCTTGCGCAACTGATACACCTGCTCGCCATCCAGATGCTGGAAGTGCAGGTAGTTGCGCAAGGCGCGGCTGGCAGGTTCAGTGCCGGCCTGGTTCAGATAAGCCCCGCCACTGGGGCCGGTGCGCGTATTGACCAACCCTTCGACTTCCAATGCCTTGAGCGCTTCGCGTGCCGAGCCCTTGGAGCACTGGAAGCTTTCCATCAGCTCGCGTTCGGTGGGCAAGCGGTCGCCGGGCTTCAAGGCATCGGTGACGATGGAGCGCTTGACCGACTCGACAATCACATCGGACAGCTTCTGGCGTTTGCGGCGTAGCGGGCGAGTCAGCATGGGTTCGATTTATCGTATTAATGCGGATAAATAGCACTTAATAACGATTGCATCGGAGCGTCAACGCAGCGTGTCGTTTTCGATGGCAACAGGTCGCAAATGCGCCGGTTACTCCCAGGCACCAAGGTCAAGGCAGCGCGCGGAGGCTGGCGGCTGTTTGCCATAGGCGAGGAAATCCCCCAGCCAGCGGGTGACACAGCCGTCGGCGCCCGACTGCTTGGACTCCTTGAGCAATAACTGCTCGACGCCCACAGCGATAGGATCGCCCGGCGCCGCATTAATCAGCACCATGCGTGCGATGCGCTCGGGAAACAGCGTGCCGTAGCGGCTGCCAAGACGGGTCGCGGCGGCGCTGCCCAGGTAGTGCAGGCGCGCTTCGCCGAGCTGCCCGCGCACATATTCCATGTCCAGCGCCGCCTGCTCGACCGCGTTTGGCTGGCGCAGGTCGCGGGGGCTCAGTTCGATCACGTCATAACGGTCCACCAGCGTGCGATAAGCGCGGGTGGCGAGCGACTCCCAGTGGCTGGCCAGGTGCTGCACGAAAGGCGCGTTGGCGGGTTGGGGCGGTTCGCCGGCCTGGATGAATACCACGCCCTCGCGGTTGAGCGGTTGCCTTGCGCCCACACGCGTCACGCTCAGGCGTATACGACCGCGCCCGGGAGCAGCGTGGTCCCGTGGCACACTGACCAGGCCGCATTGGGTGCGCCCGACCACCTCAGGGTCCAGGCGCGCAGTGGTAGTGAGGGGGCAATCCAACAGCCAGTCGATTGCAGTGGGCACGATCAAGGGCTCAGCGCGCACTGCGTTTGCTATAAGCCAGCAGCTTATGCAGACCAGGCTTTTTACAAGAACGCTGGGTGTCATCACGAGGTCCCGGGCAGCCGTATGTAATAGCTTTTTTACCAAGGACCTGGGGGTGGAGAATGTAAGGCTAAGAAACAGTTTGTGTAAGAAATGCCGATTTTGCTTATCAGCTATCGGTCTTCCATCCACCCCCTAATGCCTTGTACAGCGCGATACTGGCTTGCAGCCGCGACAGGCGCAGTTGCACGTTCAGGTCCTGGGCGGCGTAGAGGGTGCGTTGGGTTTCCAGCACCGTAAGCAGGTCTTCGGCGCCGGCCTCGTAGCGGCTTTGCGCAATCTCAAAGGCCGTTTGCGCCTGCTGCAGTTCTTCGGTTTGCCATTGGCGTTGTTGATCCAGGCGAGTCAGGCTGCTGAGGGCTTTTTCCACATCGGCAAAGCCGTTGATGATCGCCCCGCGGTAGGTCTGCAGCAGTTCATCCTGGCGCGCACGGGCTTTATCGCGCTCGGCACTCAGCCGACCGTTGTTGAAGATCGGTGCGATCAGGCCCGAGGTCAGGGTGTAGAACGGACTGCGCAGAATCTCTTCAGCCTTGTACGCACCCGAGCCGAGGGTTGCGCCCAATGTCACCGTGGGCAGCATGGCCGCACGGGCCACCGTGACGTCGGCATTGGCCGCCGCCAGCTGTGCCTCGGCCTGGGCGATGTCAGGGCGGCGACGCAACAACTGGCTAGGCACACCGGGGCCGATATTCGGCCAGGTCAGTGCCTGGAACGGCTCGCTGCCCAGCGCCAGGGCCTGTACGGGCTGGCCGAGCAAGGCGGCGAGGGTGATGCGCGATTCTTCGGCCGATTGCTGGATCAGCGGCAGTTGCCGTTGCTGGCCGGCCACCAGGCTCTTCTGTTGTGCCAACTCCAGGCCCGTGGCGGAACCGGCATCGTAGCGGGTTTGCACCAGGTCCAGCACATTGCGCGCATTGGCCAGGTTCAGCTCGGCAATCTGCAGGCGCTGGTGCGCGGCCAGGGTTTGCGCATAGCGGTCGGCGACATTGCTGAGCAAGGTCAACTCCACGTTGGCCTGATCGAACTCACTGGCGTGCAGGCTATGCACAGCGCTGTCTCGCGCAGCGGCGCGGCCACCCCAGAAGTCGATTTCGTAGCTGGCCGTGAGGTTGGCGTCATAGTTATTGACCGTCTTGTTGCTCTCGGTGGCGTCCAGATCCGAGTTGCCGCTGCCGCGCAACAGTCTTTGACGGCTGGCGCTGAGGTTGAACTTCACCTCGGGCAGTAACGGTGCGCCGGCAATCACCGCTGTCGCCTGGGCCTGCCGCACCCGCGCCATGGCCGCAGCCACATCAAAGCTGTCACGGCGGGCCTGATCGATCAGGCGGTTAAGCACAGGGCTGCCAAACTGCGTCCACCAACGCTGGTTGGTGGCCTGGTCGGCGTCGCGCTCGGCATATTGCCAGACGGCGGGCGCGGCAATGCTGCTGTCGAGGGCAGGCGAAGTGCCGGCACAGGCATTGAGCAACAGGCACAGGCTGAGTGTCGACAGGTGCGGTGCGATGGATCGTTTATTCACTGGTCAATGCCTTAACCGGATCGAGCCGGGCAGCTTTACGGGCCGGCATAAAGCCGAATACGACGCCGGTGACCAGCGCACAGCCAAACGCGCCGAACACCGCCACCAGGGAAAACTGCACCGCCACTTCGGCCAGCACCAGCACGCCGCCCACCAGCAATGCCAGGGCGATTCCGAACAGACCGCCGACCACCGAGAGCATCACCGCCTCGGTGAGGAATTGGCGCAGGATGTCGCTCTGGCGCGCCCCGGTGGCCATGCGGATGCCGATTTCGCGGGTGCGTTCGCGCACGGTCATCAACATGATATTCATCACGCCGATACCGCCCACCAGCAGGGAAATCGCGGCAATCGAGCCGAGCATCAGCGACAGGGTGTTCTGGGTCCGCGCTTCGGCCTGGATCATCGCGGCGTCGTTCGTCAGGTGGAAGTCGCGTTTGCCGCCGTGCAGCGTTTGCATAAGCTGACTGATGGCTTGCTCGGCCTCTTGCACCTTGCGCGCATCGGCGGCGGCAATGGCAACGTATTCGGGGTTATAGGTGCCGAACAGGCGCACGCTGGCGGCGGTATAGGGAATGGCGACACGGTCATCGCTGTCCTGCATGCCGGAGCTGGAGCCTTTTTCCGCCAACACGCCAATCACCTGGAAGGGCACGTTTTCGATCAGGATGTATTGGCCGATGGGGTCCAGCTGGCCTTTGAACAGCTTTTCGCGCACGCGATGACCGATCACCGCCACCGTGGCCCCGGCGCGCTCGTCGGCCTCGGTAAAGTAGCTACCTTCGGCCACAGGCCAGTTGAAGATGTCCGGGAAGTTGGTGTCGTTACCGCCCACATAGGCCATGTAGTCGACGTTGCCGAAGCGCACACCGGCGTAGGTGCCGTTCACCGGCATGATGCGTTTGACCTGGGGCAATGTAGCCAATGCGGCCACATCATTGAGGGTCACGATACCGGGTGGCGTGCGCGGGTTAGGCGAAAAGCCGCTCAGGTAGATGATGTTGGAGCCGAAGGCCGCCATCTGCGCCATGACCTGGCGCTTGCTGCCTTCGCCCACCGCCAGCATCACCACCACCGACGCCACGCCGATGATGATCCCCAGCAGCGTCAATGCGGTGCGAAAGCGGTTGATCCACATCACCCGCCAGGCCGCCTGCACCGCGTCCAGCAGCTCGGCTTTCCAGGCACCATTGTGTTCGGCGCCGTCGGCCAGGCGCTGGCGCAGGTCCACGGCTTGCAATGCGTCGCTGCCGGCCGTGACGGGCACGTGGGCGGTACTCAACGCCGAATCGCTGATGATCAGGCCGTCGCTGATCTCGATGATGCGGTTGGCGTGCGCCGCGACTTCGCGGTCATGGGTGATCAGGATCACCACGTGGCCCTGGCTCGCCAGCTCATCCAGCAGCACCATCACTTCGGCGCCGCTGTGGCTGTCGAGGGCACCGGTGGGTTCGTCGGCAAGGATGATATGCCCGCCGTTCATCAACGCACGGGCAATCGAGACGCGCTGTTGCTGGCCACCGGAGAGCTGGTGCGGGCGGTTGTTGGTGCGGTCGGCCAGGCCCAGGCGGGTCAGCAGGGCCTTGGCGCGGGCATGGCGTTCGGCAGCGCTGATGCCGGCATAGATCGCCGGCATCTCGACGTTTTCCTGGGCCGATCCGGACGGGATCAGGTGGTAGCCCTGGAACACGAAACCAAAGGCTTCGCGGCGCAGCCAGGCCAGTGCGTCGCTGTCCAGGTGCGCGACGTTTTCCCCGGCGAACAGGTAGTCGCCCACGGTGGGGCGGTCGAGGCAGCCGAGGATGTTCATCAGGGTGGATTTTCCGGAGCCCGAGGCGCCGACGATGGCAACGAATTCTCCTGCATGGATCGACAGGTCGATCCCGCGCAATACGTCGACCTGCGGGCTGTCGCCGCCGCCGTAGGATTTGCGGATGTTCTTGAGTTCGATCAGTGGCGTGGTCACGTCAACCCCCGCTGCTGCTGGCGGGGCCGATCAACAGGTGATCACCTTCGTCCAGGCCATCCAACACTTCAACTCGCAGGCGGTCACTGATACCCAGCTGTACTTCTCGCTTCTGGATGGCACCGTTTTTGGTCACGACCCGCGCGATCTGCTTGTCGGTGCCTTGGCTGCCGAGCAGCGCTGCGACCGGGATGGTGAGAGCGTCCTTGACCTGGCTGGCTACGAAAAACACCTGGGTGGTCATTTCGGCCATCAGTGCATTGTCAGTGTTGTCCACATCCAGCAGTACGGTGTACAGCACTACGCGGCCACTACCGGTTTTGCTCGTGCTACTGGGGCTGCCGCTGCCCTGGCTGGTTTCATTCAGCGGCTTGGGCGGTATCGGCAGGATCTGGCGCACGGTGCTGCTCCAGCGCCGGTTGCCGCCGGCGAGGGTAGTGAAATAGGCGCTCATGCCCGGTTTGACGTGGCCGATATCGGCTTCGGACACTTCGGCCCATACGGTCATTGGTGACAATTTGGCGATGCGCAGGATCAACGGCGTTTGTTGTTGGGCGTTGAGGGTTTGGCCGACTCGCGCATCTACCGCCACCACGGTGCCGCTCATGGGCGCGTAAATCCGCGTATAGCCCAGTTCGGCCTCGTCACTGCGCAGGCTGGCCTGGGCTTGGCGGATCTGTGCCTGGAACATATCGACACGGGCTTGGGTGGCACTCAGTTCGGCTTTGGCGGTTTGCACATCTTCTTCGCGGGTGGCGTTGCCTGCAACCAAGCGTTGCTGGCGCTGGTATTTCTGGCGTGCGAGTTCGTGCTGGGCTTTCTGTTCCTGCAACTGCGCCTTGAGGTTTTCAATGGAATAGCGGCTGGCGTCGAGCTTGGCCTGTTGCGTGGCGGGATCGATTTCCACCAGCAGATCGCCTTCCTTGACTTGATCACCAGCCTCCACATGGATCTTGCGAATCTGTCCGGACGCCTGGGCACCCACGTCCACATAACGGCGCGGTTGCAGGGTGCCCAGTGACGTAACGCTATTTTCAATGTCGCCGCGGGTTACGGTGACCGTGGGTAGGCTGTCGCGGCCCGACGGCAGCACTTGCCAGGCAGCCACCACAAGGATGGGGAGCAGGCACGCCAGCACAAGCAGGGCGCGTCGGGCAGGTCGAGGGCGTTTCATGTCTTGGTTCCAGCCAGGAGGTGTTGACCGCAGGAGCGGGGAGTTGACAGTTATACGAGAAAAATGCTCGGGAATTTAGGTTGTTACACATGTGGTAACAGCTCGTGCGACGAAAAAAAATGCACCGTTGGTGCAAGACTCCTTTAAAAGTAGATGAGAATTACTATAAATTGCACGCACTCAAACTGCCATCATCGATGGGCTCGCTCCTACGCGGGCTGGCATCGTTAGCACCAAGGCCATGGGGCCAGGAGTCATGTTGGAAAACTACTATCGCGAGCTGGTGTGTTTCCTGAACGCCAAGCTGGGCAACCGTCAGGTGGCCGAAGATGTGGTGCATGACGCTTATGTACGGGTGCTGGAGCGTTCCAGCGACATCCCGATCGAACAGCCCCGCGCCTTCCTGTACCGCACGGCCTTGAACCTGGTGATCGACGGCCACCGGCGCAACGCCTTGCGTCAGTCCGAGCCTCTTGAGGTGCTGGACAGCGAAGAACGCTTCGCCCCCTGTTCACCCCACGCCAGTCATGACCACAACCAGCGCCTGGAGATGCTTGAGCGCGCCCTGGCCGAGTTGCCGGCGGCGTGTCGCGACAGTTTCCTGCTGCGCAAGCTTGAGGGCCTGTCCCATGTGCAAATCGCCGAGCGCCTGGGGATTTCCCGCAGCCTGGTGGAAAAACACATCGTCAACGCCATGAAGCATTGCCGGGTGCGTATGCGTGAGTGGGAAGCGCACTGATCGCCAGTTGGTTAAATTTTATTTCACTGTCCTCGTTTCCTATCAACACACGGCCTGTTGTTCAGGCCATGAAGGTATTCCCGCCCCACCGCCAAGGGGCTTATCCAGAGGACACTGGAATGACACAGGCAATTGCTTCGCCCGCGGTTCACGACCTGATCGGTATCGGCTTCGGCCCTTCGAACCTGGCGCTGGCCATCGCCCTGCAGGAGCGTGAAAAGGCCCAGGGCAAGCTGGACGTGCTGTTTCTCGACAAACAGACCGACTACCGCTGGCACGGCAATACGCTGGTGACCCAAAGTGAGCTGCAGATCTCTTTCCTCAAGGACCTGGTGACCCTGCGCAACCCCACGAGCCCGTACTCCTTCGTCAATTACCTCAAGGCTCACGATCGCCTGGTGGACTTCATCAACCTGGGCACCTTCTACCCCTGCCGTATGGAGTACAACGACTACCTGCGCTGGGTGGCCGGGCAGTTCCAGGCCCAGGCCAACTATGGTGAGGAAGTGCTGGCCATCGAACCGATCCTGCATCAGCAGCAGGTGGAGGCCTTGCGCGTCATTTCCCGCGATGCCCAGGGCGAGCAGCATGTGCGTACCACCCGCTCGGTGGTGGTCAGCGCCGGCGGCACTGCGCGTATCCCCGAAGCGTTCAAGGCGCTCAAGGGTGACAGTCGCGTGTTCCACCATTCCCAGTATCTGGAGCGCATGGCGAGCCAGCCTTGCGTGGATGGCAAGGCCATGCGCATCGCGGTGATCGGCGGCGGCCAGAGCGCGGCCGAAGCCTTTATCGACCTCAATGACAGCTTCCCGTCGGTGCAGGTCGATATGATCCTGCGTGGCTCGGCGCTCAAGCCGGCCGATGACAGCCCGTTCGTCAACGAAGTGTTCTCGCCGGCGTTTACCGACCTGGTGTTCCAGCAAGTGGGGGCCGAACGCGAGCGTTTGGTCGCCGAGTACCAGAACACCAACTATTCGGTGGTGGACCTGGACCTGATCGAGCGCATCTACGGGATTTTCTACCGTCAGAAAGTTTCCGGCATCGCCCGCCAGGCGTTCCGCACCATGACCGTGGTGGAGAAGGCCACGCCCGGGCCGCTGGGTATCGAACTGGTATTGCGCAACAACGCCACGGGCGAAACCAGCGTCAACCACTACGACGCCGTGATCCTCGCCACCGGCTATGAGCGCCAGATGCACCGCGAACTGTTGGCGCCGCTGCAAGCCTACATGGGCGACTTCGAAGTGGCCCGCGACTACCGCATCGTCACCGACGAGCGCTGCAAGGCGGGTATCTACATCCAGGGCTTCAGCCAGGCCAGCCATGGCTTGAGCGATACCTTGCTGTCGGTGCTGCCGATTCGCGCGGATGAGATTGCGGCATCGTTGTATGCCAACGATCGAAACCGTGACAAGGGCCGTTCGGTGCAGGACCTGCTCCTGGCAACCGCCAGCTGATCTGCCCCTCCTACAGACGGCACTTGTGACAACGTGCGGCTATTGGTACTGTACAAAAAACCAGTATCGGTAGCCCGTCATGCAGTTGATCGAAAAACTCAGCATCCTCGCCGACGCCGCCAAGTACGACGCGTCGTGCGCCAGCAGCGGCGCGCCCAAGCGCAGCTCCGAGGGCAAGGCGGGGTTGGGTTCCACCGACGGCATGGGCATTTGCCACAGCTACACGCCTGATGGCCGTTGCGTGTCGCTGCTCAAGGTGTTGCTCACCAACTTCTGCCTCTACGACTGCCAGTATTGCGTCAACCGCCGTTCCAGCGACGTGCCCCGTGCGCGTTTCAGCCCGGAAGAGGTGGTCACCCTGACCCTGGATTTCTACAAGCGCAATTGCGTCAGCGGGCTGTTTCTCAGCTCCGGCATCATCCGTTCGTCGGACTACACCATGGAGCAATTGGTGCGGGTCGCCAAACTGCTGCGCGAAGAGCATGACTTTCGCGGCTATATCCACCTCAAGACCATTCCCGATGCGGATCCTGCATTGATTGCCGAGGCTGGTCGTTATGCCGATCGCCTGAGCGTGAATATCGAACTGCCCACCGAGGCCAGCCTGCAGACCCTGGCGCCGGAGAAGCAGATTGTGTCGATCAAGCAGGCGATGCAGACCATCTACACCGGCGAGCAGACGGTGTTCAACGAGCCTCGCGCCCCGCGTTTCGCCCCGGCCGGGCAGAGCACGCAGATGATCGTAGGTGCCGACGACACCGATGACAGCACCATCCTCCACGGTGCCGAGGCGTTGTATGGCAATTTCAAGCTGCGCCGCGTGTACTACTCGGCGTTCAGCCCCATCCCCAACAGCCCGAAAAGTGTGCCCCTGGCCGCGCCGCCGTTGATGCGCGAGCACCGCTTGTACCAGGCCGATTTCCTGCTGCGCAGCTACGGTTTCAGCGCCAGGGAGCTGTTTGCCGGCCCCGGCCACCTGGCCCTGGATATCGACCCCAAGCTGGCCTGGGCCCTGGAGCATCGCGAAGTGTTCCCCCTGGACCTGAACCGCGCAGAGCCCACCCTGATTGCGCGCATCCCCGGTATTGGCCTGCGTACCACCCAACGCCTGGTGGACCTGCGCCGCGAGCGCAAGATCCGCTTCGAAGACCTGGCGCGCATGCGCTGCGTACTGGCCAAGGCCAAACCGTTCTTCATCACCAGTGACTACCACCCGCAACAGGCCGACAGCACCAGCGTGTTGCTGCGCGAACAATTGCGCGACCGTCCGCAACCGCAACAGATGGGGTTGTGGGGATGATCAGCCTGGAATGCGACAACCTGTTCAGCACTTGGCGCGAACAGGCGCGCTGGCTGCTCAGCCATCAGGTCGACCCCAGCCAGGTGAGCTGGGGCGAGGCGCAAGCAGCTGACCTGTTCGCTACCGATGAGTCGATCCCGTCAGGGTTGGGGCCCTTCCAGGCACGGATTCCCAAGGCGCTGTTGGAGTTGCTGGAGTCTGCCGCCTGTTATCACGGTGATCAACGCTGGAGCCTGCTGTATGAAGTGCTGTGGCGGGTCAGCCACGGTGATCGCACCGCGATGCTGGCGGGGGACAAGCTGGGCAGCGAGTTGCAGCGACGCATCAAGCAAGTCAGCCGCGAGGCCCATCACCTGCATGCGTTTGTGCGCTTTATTGCCCTGCCGGCCGAGGCGGGCCCCGAACTTCCTGAATACGTGGCCTGGCATGAACCGGCCCACGACATTCTTAAAAGCGCCAGCCAGCATTTTGTCGGGCGCATGGGCCGCCATCGCTGGATGATCGCCACGCCACTGGACGGGGTGTATTACGACGGCGAGCAGTTGATTCACCAACGCCGCTGCCCCGAGGCGTGGCAGCAACTGGCGCAGAATGTTGACGACCCCCACAGTGCGATGTGGCTGACCTACTACAGTCACATCTTCAACCCGGCGCGGCTGAATCCCAAGGTCATGGAAGGGCACTTGCCCAGCCGCTTCTGGAAAAATTTGCCGGAGGGCAAGTTGATCCCGGGGCTGATCAGCGAGGCGCGTACGGGCAAGCAGAAGGATGGGCAGGCGAAGCTGGTGGGGGCCAAGCCAGGCAAAAGAATTGCAAACCCGGTCAATGTGGGAGCTGGCTTGCCTGCGATAGCGGTCGACCAGTCAGATGTGGGGTGACTGATGCACCGCTATCGCAGGCAAGCCAGCTCCCACATTTGGTTTTCGCAGCCTGGGGGAGTGGGTATCAGGCCAGTTCGGTCGCAGTGTTCTTGACTACTGCCAACTCTGGATGGGCCACCAACTTATCAATGTGCAACTCATCATTGTTCAACCAGATCTCGGTCAGCACCCGGTAATGCTCCATATCCCGGCAGCGCATACGCAGGCTGTAGTCGAACGGCCCGCTGATCAACTGGCATTCGAACACCTGCGGGCAGGCTTTGACGCAGGCTTCGAAGGCCTTTTGCGCCGAGCGCCCGCTCTGGTTGGACAAGGCCACCAGCACCAGCAGCGACAGCCCTGGTGAGACCATCTGCACATCGATGATCGCCCCATACCCACGGATCACCCCGCGTCGCTCCAACTTGCGCACCCGCTCCAGGCATGGCCTGGGAGTCAGGTGCACCAGCGACGAGAGTTTTTCATAGGTGATGCGCCCCTGGTGCCTGAGCACGTCGATGATCGCCTCGTCGATGCGATCCAGCGCAGGGGAGGAGTGGGGTCCGTTGGCCTTGGTATCCATGAGTTCACTTCAAACGGTTGGAAAGAAATTGCTGCAAGCGTTCGCTGTTGGGGTGGTCGAGGATCTCGGCGCCGCCGTGTTCCTCGACTCGGCCCTGATGCAGGAACAGCACTTGGCTGGACACCTGGCGGGCAAAGCCCATTTCGTGGGTGACCATCAGCATGGTACGGCCTTCCTCGGCCAACGTCTGTATGACTTTGAGCACTTCGCCTACAAGTTCCGGGTCGAGGGCTGAGGTCGGTTCGTCGAACAGGATAATCTCCGGCTCCATCGCCAATGCCCGCGCAATTGCCACACGCTGCTGCTGACCACCCGAGAGGAACGCCGGGTATTGATCCGCCACGCGGCCTGGCAAGCCGACTTTGTCCAGGTACAGGCGCGCACGTTTTTCCGCCTCGGCGGCGCTCACATTCAGCACCCGGCGCGGGGCCATGGTGATGTTTTCCAGCACCGTCATGTGACTCCACAGGTTGAAGTGCTGGAACACCATGGCCAGGCGCGTGCGCAGGTTTTGCAGTTGTGCCTGGTGCGGCGCGCGGGTGCCGGCGCGGCCTTGTTGCATTTCGATGCTGATGCCGTCCAGGGTGATGACCCCGGCGTCCGGCTGTTCAAGAAAGTTGATACAACGCAGCATGGTGCTTTTGCCCGAGCCGCTGGCGCCGATCAGGCTGATCACATCGCCTTGACGGGCATTGAGGGACACACCTTTGAGCACTTCGTGTTCGCCGTAGCGTTTGTGAATGCCTTCGACTTGAAGCTTGATGGCGGCAGTTGCAGTTTCGACAACCGGTACATCCACCGGATAAACGGCCAGGGCCTGCGCGGACTGATTCATGGGTTAGCCTCGGGTAGGAACAAGAAAACGCATCCAGCGACGTTCGGCCAGCCGAAACAGGCCCACCAGTGCAAAGGACAGCAGCATGTAGAGCAGGGCGGCGATACCAAACGCCTGAAAGGTCAGGAAGGTTTCGGCATTCGCATCGCGGGCGACCTTGAGGATGTCGGCAACGGTGGCGGTAAACGCCAGTGACGTGGCGTGCAGCATCAGGATCATTTCATTGCTGTAGGCCGGCAATGCGCGGCGCAATGCGGCGGGTACCACCACGAACAGATTCAGCCGCCAGCCGTGCAGGCCATAGGCGCGTGCCGCTTCGATTTCGCCGTGGGGAATATTGCGGATCGCCCCGGCGAAGATCTCCACGGTGTAGGCACAGGTGTTGAGCACAAACGCCAACAAGGTGCAGTTCAGCGCATTGCGGAAAAACTGGTTGAGCAGGGCGTTGTCCTGCACCACCTCCAGGCTGTACAGCCCGGTGTAGCAAATCAGCAACTGGATATACAGCGGCGTGCCGCGGAACAGGTAGGTGTAGACCTCCACCGGCCAGCGCAGCCAAACGTGCTGCGAAACCCGCGCCAGTGCCAGGGGGATCGACAGGCAAAAACCGAGCACCACCGAGATGATGAACAGCCACACGGTCATGGCGACGCCGGACAAGCCGCTGCCATCGCTGAACAGGTAGGCCAGGCCGTATTGCTGGAACAGTTCGATCATCGCGCCATCCCCTTGATGCCCAGGTTATAGCGCCGTTCGAGGCGCTTGAAGATGCGGTTGGAGAGGGTAGTGATCAGCAGGTACACCAGGCCCGCGAGGATCAGGAAGTACAGTGGCTCGCTGGTGGACTTGCCGGCGTTTTGTGCGGCCTTGACCAGGTCTGACAGGCCGATGATCGACACCAGCGCCGTGGACTTGAGCAGCACCAGCCAGTTATTGCCCAGGCCCGGCAGGGCAAAACGCATCAGTTGTGGGAACAGCACCAGGTGGAAGCGCTGCCAGCGGCTCAGGCCATAAGCCGTCGCGGCTTCCAACTGGCCCACCGGTACGCTGAGGATCGCGCCACGGAAGTTCTCGGTGAAATACGCGCCGTAGATAAATCCCAGGGTGACCACCCCGGCGGTGAACGGGTCGATTTCAAAGTACTCCCAGCCGAACACTTCAGTCAGGTCGTTGAGCCACAGTTGCAGGCTATAGAAGATCAGCAGTATCAACACCAGGTCCGGCACGCTGCGGATCAGCGTGGTGTAGAGCGTGGCCGGTACGCGCAGCCATCTGGCGCTGGATAGCTTGGCGCCGGCGGCGACCAGGCCCAGGGTTAGGCTCAGGGCCAGGGCGAGGAAGGCCAGCTTGAGCGTCATCCAGGCACCCTGGGCCAGCATCGGGCCGTAGCCTTGCAGGTTGAGGAGTTCGTTCATGGGAAGATCTCTAAAAGGCACACACACCATCTTTGTGGGGAACCGATTTGTGTGGGAGGGGGGGCTTGCTCCCGATAGCGGTGGTTCAGTCAATATTTTCAATGACTGACCACTGCTATCGGGAGCAAGCCCCCCTCCCACAAAAGCTGCATCCACAGGGAGGTCGATGGCTTAGTTATTCGTTGTAGATATCTTGATCGCCGAAGTATTTCTTCTGGATCTGCGCGTAAGTGCCATCGGCCTGGACGGCGGCGATGCCTTTATTGATCAGCTCACGCAGTGCCTGGTCGTTCTTGCGCAGGCCCATGGCGATGTCCAGCGGCAGGGTCGGGTCCTTGAAGGCCGGGCCGGTCTTGAAGTCGGCGCCTTCGGGCTTGGACAGGAAGTTGAGCTGGGCTTCGAGTTTGTCGGTCAGGGTGGCGTCGAGGCGCCCGTTTTGCAGGTCGGCGTAGTTCTGCTCTTGAGACTGGTACGCCTTGATCTGCGCACCCAGCCTGGCCAGGTGCGCTCGGGCGTAGGCTTCCTGCAGCGAGCCTTGCAGCACGCCGACCTGCTTGCCCTTGAGCGATTCCGGGGTATCGCCGAAGTCGGCGCCTTTGCGCGTGATCACCGAGGTGGGGCTGAGGAACAGGCGATCGGTAAAGTCGATGACTTTTTCGCGAGCCGGGGTCACGGCCATGGAGGACATGATGGCGTCGAACTTGCGCGCACGCAGGGCCGGGATCATGCCGTCGAATTCATTGTGCACCCAGGTGCATTTCACTTCGAGCTTGGCGCAGATGGCGTTGCCCAGTTCAATATCGAAGCCTTGCAGGCTGCCGTCGGCGGCCACGGATTCGAAGGGTGGGTATTCGGGGAACACGCCAAAACGGATTTCTTTCCAGTCCTGGGCGTGGGCGGCGGTGGCGCACAGAGGCAACAGCAACGCAGCGAAGAGTGATCGCAGTGGAGTCATGTGGAGGTCCCTATATTTTGTAATTGATGTCAGGGCAGTGAATAACTGGGAGCAGAGAATGCTTCATGATGGTGCGTTTTTTGTGTCGTTTACCCCCTGCACAAAGCGCAAATTGCGCTGTTAAAACCGACAATGCAGCGCAATCGGCTGTTGCGCCCGCCGAATCGGCTTTTAATCCAGCAAAGTCCGGCCCGCCCTCGACGCAAAGCGGCAGGCCAGAGCGGTCTCAGGCGCGCTTTTTGTGCTGTGCGACCGGCTGCCGGGCCAGGCGGGCAAACAGGTCTTTGGGGTCAGCCAGGTCGGGTACCAATTCCAGCTCGCTGCCCACGTCCAACGCCGTGGCGACGTCCAGTACATAACGCAGGGCCGAGTAGTCTTCGATGGCAAAACCCACCGAGTCGAACAGGGTGATCTGGCGCGCATTCTCGCGGCCGGGCTTCTGGCCGTTGATCACTTGCCACAACTCAATCACCGGCGAATCCTCAGGCATGTGCTGGATCTCACCTTCGATGCGGCTTTGCGGTTCGTACTCCACGATCACCCGGGCACGTTCGACGATGCGCCGGTCCAGCTCGGTCTTGCCCGGGCAATCGCCACCCACGGCATTGAGGTGCATACCCGGTTCGATCATCTCGTCGGTGAGGATGGTTGCATAAGCCTTGTCGGCGGTGACGGTGGTGACGATATCCGCGCCTTTGACCGCGTCGGCCACGCTGTCAGCCAGGATCACCTTGATCGCCGGGAACGCCTTGAGGTTGGCGGCGAGTTTGGCGGTGGCCTTGGCGTCGATATCGAACAGGCGAATTTCGTTAATGCCAAGCATGGCGTGGAAGGCCAGGGCCTGGAATTCGCTTTGGCAGCCGTTGCCGATCAACGCCATGCTGCGGCTGTTGTCGCGCGCCAGGTAGCGGGCGACCAGGGCCGAGGTGGCAGCGGTGCGGATGGCGGTAGTCAGGGTCATTTCCGCCAGCAGCACGGGTTTGCCGGTATCCACATCGCCCAAGGCGCCAAAGGCCATCACGGTCAGCATACCGGCCAGGGTGTTTTTCGGGTGGCCGTTGACGTATTTGAACGCGTACAGCGAGGCGTCCGAGACGGGCATCAACTCGATCACGCCATCCGGTGAATGGTTGGCCAGGCGTGCGCATTTCTCGAAGTCTTGCCAGCGCAGGTAGTCGGCACGGATGTACTCGGCCATCTCGGTGATGCAGGTTTGCAAACCTTTTTGCGAAACCAGGTAGCTGAGGTCGTTGACGTCGATATAACGGGTCATGGCAAGACTCCTTATTGAAATGAGGGGCGGATCGGCAGATGCACTTCGGCCAACATGCAACGGGCACTGCCGCCACCGATGCGTTCGATGTTGTCGATATTCACCACCACTGGTCGCGTATGGAGCTCCACCTGCTGGCGCTGCGCCGGTTGCAACGCGCGCCAGGCGCTGGCAGACATCACCAGCAATGGCTGGCCGTCACGGTCGTGGACTTCGAGCATGTTGCCGGCGAAGGCTTCCAACTGGTCGAAGTCGAGGGCGAGGATGTCCTTGCCGGTGTCGCGCAGTGAGCGTTCCAGGGCCACGCGCTCGCGCTCGTCGGGCAGGGCTTGCAGGCACACCACTGCGAGGTCGCGACCGACGCTCATCATCACGTTGCTGTGGTAGATCGGTGCGTGGTGGCGGTCCAGGGCGTGGAACACGCAGAGTTGGTAGTCCAGACGTTCGGCAAACTGGTGCAGCGCCGCGTGATGGGTGCGCCCGGAGTGGCAGGCGTAGCTGATGCGGTGCTGGCGGTCGAGCACCATGCTGCCGGTGCCTTCGAGGAAGATGTCCTGTTGTTCCAGGTGGCTGAGGTCGATGGTAGTGTTGATCGCAAAGCGCTGCTCCAGAACTTGCAGCACGCCCTTGTTGCGCTCCAGTCGTCGGTTCTGGCCTTGCATGGGGTAGAGCACCAGGCTGCCGTCGGCGTGGCTGCTCCACCAATTGTTGGGGAAGATCGAGTCCGGTGTGTGAGGTGCCGGGGTGTCCTGCACCACCAGCACTTCCACGCCGTGACTGCGCAGGGTGTCGACATAGCCGTCGAATTCTTTCAGCGCTTTGTGCTGTGCACTGAGCGGGTCCGGCGGCGGGCGTTGAAAACGGTTGTTGATCGCGGTATCCGGGTTGAAGGCAAAACGCGCCGGGCGAATCATCAGGACGGTGTTGGTGGTTTGCATGGGGGCACGGGTCCATGGGGGATCTTGTGACGCTATTTTGTGCCATAGGGTGGGAGGATCCCGGCTGAAACAGCGGGGCGGCTCAGCCGGGAAAGCTGAAAAGGTGGATAAGGCAGCTGAATCGGCTGCCGGATTGAAATGTGCTCAGATGTAGGGGGGCAACCTGCTCAATAGCCGTTACCTGTCACGCCACCATAATGATCTTCGATACCAGCTCCACCACGGTCTTGGCCTGCAATTTCTTCATCAACCGCGCCCGGTGCACTTCCACCGTGCGGTGGGAAATCGCCAGGCGCAGGGCGATTTCCTTGGACTTGAAACCATTGACGATGTGCATGGCGATTTCCCGCTCCCGCGGCGTGAGGTCGCCAGTGCCCTGATGCAGACGGTCCAGGCGTTCGAAGTGCCAGATCATCAGCTTGAACGGGTCTTTGGGGGTGAGGGTGTAGCCGTGGGACTTGGCCCAGAACACTTCGCCATTGTGGTGCTGCATGAAGCGCTCATCGGAATAAAAGCCGTTGTCGCTGTCGAGCAGCCAGTCATGGCTGCGCTTGCCGATGGCATGGTAGTCGGCCTGGGACGGGTAGATCAGAAGGGTCAACTGATTGACCAGTGCCTGGCGTGTATAGCCGAACAGCTTCAGGAAGGCATCGTTGCAGTCGAGTATTACCCGGTCGCTGGTGACGATCTGCGGGGCAGGGGACAGCTTGAACGCCAGGCGTTCGAGGTCGGGAAATTGCTGTGCAAGCGCGTTCATGGGGCATCCTGCCTCGTTGTTCAATGCCCTGGTGCGCTACTTACCCATGTAAGTAGTTACACGAATTGGCGCGGGACCAGGGGTGGGTCATTGTAAGTAAAGTCCGGATCAAGAACAGAAGAAATTGATTATGCCTGCTGATTGCGTCTCCATTGTTGCCGCTGGTCACTCCCGCTTTGGTCGCCTGGAAGGCACCACGCTGGAAGACCTGATCGTCCAGGTTACCCGTGAAGCCCTGAGTGACGCTGCGATTGATGCGTCGCAAATCGACGCGCTGTTCCTGGGGCATTTCAACTCTGGGCTGGTGCCCGACGGCTTTGCCGCCTCGTTGCTGTTGCAGGCCGACCCCGGGCTGCGCTTCAAACCTGCCACCCGCTGCGAAAACGCCTGCGCTTCGGGTTCGGCGGCGATCCAGGCGGGAGTCAATGCGATTCTCTCCGGCAGCGCCGAGTTGGTGCTGGTGGTGGGCGCCGAAAAGATGACTCACACCAGCACCGCCGCGGTCACCCAAGCCCTGGCCGGCGCCGGCTATCAGAACGACCCGGCCGAAGCCGGCCTGAGTTTCCCGCAATTGTTCGGCCGCGCCGCCCGCCAATACGCCGAGCGCTACCACTGCCCGCTGGGCTCGATGGCGGCCATCGCCACCAAAAACCACTCCAATGCCATGGCTAACCCGCTGGCGCAGATGCATCGGGAGATGAATTTCGAGCACTGCAACAACGTGTCCCAGAGCAACCCGTTCGTGGCCGACTCCCTGCGCCTGACGGACTGCTCGCTGATCAGCGACGGCGCCGCTGCGATCATCCTGGCGTCACCCAAACGTGCGCGAGCGTTTCGCCGCGAGGTGCAGATCCGGGCGATGACCCAGGTCAATGACACCTTGCCCATCGCCCAGCGCGACATCCTCGCCTTTGAAGGCCCGCAACGAGCGATCCATGCAGCGCTGCGCGGAGCGAATGTGACCCTGGCAGACCTGAGTTTCGCCGAGGTGCACGACTGTTTCACCATTGCCGAGCTGCTGATCTACGAAGCCATGGGCCTGGCGCCCAAAGGCGAAGGGCATCGCGTGCTCGACAGCGGCGTGGTGCGTGCCGGCGGGCGCTTGCCGGTCAACCTTTCCGGCGGGCTCAAGGCCAAGGGGCATCCGGTCGGTGCAACGGGGGTGTCCATGCATGCCTTGGCGTTCCGGCAATTGACCGGCGAACCGATTGGCCTGGCGGTGCCCAACCCGGAGTTCGGCCTGGTGTTCAACATGGGCGGCATGGCGGTGGCCAACTACGCATCGGTCCTGCAGGCACGCCGGAGCTGAGCCATGAACATTGCCAACTGGCTGCACGACACCCAGCGTCGGGCCCCGCAACGCCCGGCGCTGTTCAACGGCACCACCCAAGTGGCCGACTACGTCACCTTCGCCGCCCACGTGCGCCAACGCGCCGCGCGCCTGGTGGACCAGCACGGCCTGGTGCCGGGGGACGCGGTGGCGCTGCTGATGAAAAACAGCTGCGACTATCTGGAATTGCTCTATGCCATCTGGTGGATGGGCGCCGTGGCAGTGCCGATCAATGCCAAACTGCACCCCAGCGAAGCGGCGTGGATTGCCGATAACGCCGAGGCACGCTTGATCTTTACCGATGGCGGCCGGGTGTTTTCATCACGGGATTTGCCCCCGCGCTGCAAGGAGCTGGACGGCCACCTCTTACCTCTCAACACTGGCTGGCCGACCCTGGAGCAACCGGTGCCACGCCACGACCAGGACCTCGCCTGGCTGTTCTATACCTCCGGCACGACAGGGCGCTCCAAGGGTGTGATGCTGTCCCACGGCAACCTGGTCGCCATGTCGCTGTGCTACGCCACAGATGTCGATGCGGTCAGCGCCGACGATGCCGCGGTGTATGCCGCGCCGATGTCCCACGGTGCTGGCCTGTATAACTTTATCCATGTGCGTTGCGGTGCACGCCACGTGGTGCCGGCCTCCCATGGCTTCGACGCCGCCGAGCTGTTCGGGCTGGCCGAGCAGGTGGGCAATGTGTCGCTGTTTGCCGCGCCGACCATGGTCAAGCGCATGGTCGAGCAGGCACGGCGCCAGGATTATCACGGCGCTGGCATCAAGACCATCGTGTATGGCGGCGGCCCGATGTACCTGGCCGATCTGCGTGAAGCCGCCGACACCTTCGGGCCGCGCCTGGTGCAGATCTACGGTCAGGGCGAGAGCCCGATGACTATCAGCGTGTTGCCCCGTGCAGTGATTGCCGATCGCCAACGCCCCGACTGGGCCAGCCTGGCCGCTTCGGTGGGCCACGCGCAGTCCTGTGTGGAAATCCGTATTCTCGATACTGCGCACCAGCCTTTGCCCACCGGTGAGCGCGGCGAAATCGCGGTGCGTGGCGCCACCGTGATGCAAGGCTACTGGCGCAACCCGCAAGCCACTGGCCAAACCTTGGTGGACGGCTGGCTGCTGACCGGTGATATCGGCTATCTAGACGCAGCCGGCTATCTGACCCTGACGGATCGCTCCAAGGACGTGATCATCAGCGGCGGCAGCAACGTCTACCCGCGTGAAGTCGAGGAAGTGCTGGCCCAGCATCCGCAGGTGTTTGAGGTGTGCGTGGTGGGCGAGCCGGACGCTCAGTGGGGGGAGTCGGTGGTGGCGTTTGTGGTGACGCGCAGCGGCCAGCCCCTGGATGAGGGTGAACTCACCGCCTGGTTCCTGACGCGCATGGCCTCGTTCAAGAAACCGAAAAAATATGTATGGCGCAGCGACTTGCCCAAGAACAGCTACGGCAAGATTCTCAAGACCGACTTGCGGCAGTGGTTGAAAGCAGCGAGTATCGCCGCGCTTTGACATGGATCGATAATCAGACAAGGAGTCCCCACGATGGGCAATCCCGCACAAGACACTGTCCGCAAGCGCCGCCGAGCGTTTCTGGGCGCCACCTCGGGCCACTTGATCGAGTGGTACGACTACGGCGTCTATGGGTTTCTCGCGGTCTATATCGGCCAGGCGTTCTTCGTCTCCGATGACCCCACCACCAGCCTGCTGGCCAGCTTCGCCGCGTTTGCCCTGAGCTTCTTTATCCGCCCTCTGGGTGGGCTGTTCTTCGGCCCGCTGGCAGACAAGATCGGCCGGCGCAAAACCCTGATCATGGCGCTGGTGATGATGACCGGTTCCACGGTGATGCTGGGGTTGTTGCCGACCTACGCCAGCCTGGGCATCGCCGCGCCGATCCTGCTGATCCTGGTGCGCTGCGTGCAGGGCTTCTCGGCGGGCGGCGAAATCGGCACGGTCACCAGCTTTATCTCCGAATACGCAGGGCCCGGTCGCCGCGGCTTCGCCACCTGCTGGTTGATGGTCACCGCTGTGCTCGGCCTGTTGCTGGGCGGCGCGGTGGCCAATGGCATGACCTGGGTGCTGGGCGCCGAGGTCATGCAGGAATGGGCCTGGCGCGTACCGTTCCTGATCGCTGCACCCCTGGGCTTTATCTCCATGTACATCCGCCTCAAGCTTGAAGACAGCCCCGAGTTTTTAGCCCTGCAACGCGCCGGGCAAACCTCGCGGGCGCCGCTGCGGGAGGTCTGGCAGTGGAAGCGCGCGATTGCCCTGGTGTTCTTTATCATCACCTTGCACAGCTCGATCTTCTACCTGGTGCTGACCTTCGCCTCGACCTACATGGCCAAGATCCTCAAGTTCGACAGCGGCACCACCTTGCTCTACGTGTTCGTTGCCAGTTTCTCGGCCGCCTTCGTGATGCCGTTTGGCGGGGCATTTACCGATAAATACGGGCGCAAGCCGTTCCTGATGGTGATCGGCACGCTGGCGACCCTGGCGATGTTCTGGCTGTTCAAGTCGGCACCCACCGCGACCCCGGCGTCGTTCTTCGCACCGTTGATGGCGGTGGCGATTCTGTTCGGGCTGTATGCGTCGTCGACCTACGCGTTGATGAGTGAGCTGCTGCCGACGCGGATTCGCTCCACCGGCATTGCAGTGGCATACAACGTGCCGGTGGCGGTGTTTGGCGGCAGTGCGCCGTTGATTTCCACCTGGTTGATCAAGGTGACCGGGGACATTACTTCGCCGTGGTACTTCTACGTGGCCACCGGGGTGGTGTCGCTGGTGGCATTGGTGGTGTTGCGCAAGGAGGATTTTGTCGCATGTGGGAGGGGGCTTGCTCCCGAAGACGGCCTCCTAGCCGACGCTTATCTGACTGATGCAGCATGATCGAAAAAAGGTGGTCAGCCGTTGTTGTGATGAGAATGGGTCATTTCCAATGAATTGACCCAAGGTTTTGGCGATGAGCTATACCTTAATCGGTTCGATGCTCGCACACCGCCTTAATCAATGATCAACAAGGAAGAGACCACTATGAGCGATGTTCAACTGATCACCAGCGTATCCATTCAAAGCCTCACCGAGCTGTTGCAGGAAGCCGGGTATCGGGTCAACCAGTCTGAGCAGAACGGCGTTGTGCAATTGCTCAGCGCCAGCCAGGGCATCGGTTTTGCCGTGCGTTTTGGCAATCCGGCGGCCGAGCAGGGCAGTTACGTGGACTTTACCTACAGCTGCGCCCTGCGGGTGCAGGGTGAATTGCCCGAGGGCCTGGCTCAGGTGTGGAATGCCTCGCGGCGCTTTGCGCGGTTGTCGGTGCAGGGTGAGTTTCTGTTGATGGAGATGGACGTGGTGGTGGCCGGTGTCGGCGCTTCGCATCTGCGTAGCCAGTTGGAACTGTGGGACCGCCTGTTGCAGGAATTTATCGTCTACCTGCGCGAATACAGCCAGCAAGCCGCGCATTTGCAGGCTCAGGCCGCAGCCGCTCCGCTCAGTGAGAGTGCATCCGCCTGATTAAATGTGGGAGGGGGCAAGCCCCTCCCACAGGTACATCGTTCACACTGGGGGTGCAGTAACATACCGAAAACAGAGTGAAGTGCGATGCTCGCCACCCGTTTGACCCTGATCTGCCACGCCATCACCCCCCTGCAAAAACATGGGCGTTTTCCCGACGATGAGTCCGTCTCGATGGACTGGCAAAGTGCTGCTTGCTCCCTGGCCGGACGCTACAAAAAACAGCCACGCCTGCTCTGCGGCCCCGAAGCCAGGGCCCGCCAGACAGCCGGCTTGTTCGGCGCCCACGCCGAGGTTGAAGTGGCGTTGCGCGATGTTGATCTCGGTTCATGGAAAGGCCAGGACATCAGCCAACTCGATAGCCAGGAATTAAAGGCCTGGAGCGCCGACAGCACCCGCGCACCCCATGGCGGCGAGTCAGTGGATCAGCTCTGTGCGCGTGTGGGCCAATGGCTCGCATCGCTCGAAACCCACCCTGGCCATACAGTCGCCGTGACCCACCCGTTCGTGATTCGCGCCGCGATGCTCTCCGTCATGCAGTTCCCGGTCTCGATGTTCTATCGGATCGACGTCGAGCCCCTGTCGGCCACTGAGTTGCGCTTCAATGGCGTGTGGCGCCTGCGCCTGGAAACTCACGCCTGACGTGCAGATCATGGCAAAATCAACGCCCCGCACTGAGAGCACCCCATGAAACGCATCCTGATCATCGGCATTGGCGCCGGCAACCCTGACTACATCACGATGCAGGCCGTGAAGGCGCTGAACCGTACCGACGTGTTCTTCCTGATGGACAAGGGCCAGAGCAAGGACAAGCTGATCGACCTGCGCCGTGAGATCTGCCAGACCTACATCACCGAGCCCGGCTACCGTTTTGTCGAGGCCGATTGCCCTGAGCGCGTACGCGGTGACATCGACTACACCACCGCCGTGCAGGACCTTAACCGCGATAAGCAGCACACCTTCGAGCGCATGATCAACGAAGAAATGGCCGACGGTGAAGTGGGGGCGTTCCTGGCCTGGGGGGATCCTGCGCTGTACGACAGCACCATTCGCATTTTGCAGGCGATCCTGGCCAGTGGCCGGTGCGTGTTCGAGTTCGAGGTGATCCCCGGCATCACCAGCGTGCAGGCGCTGGCGGCCCAGCATAAGGTGCCGTTGAACCGTATCGGCAAGTCCGTCGAAATCACCACGGGACGTCGCCTGGCGGCGGGGCAGGCCAGTGATGCCGATACCCTGGTGGTGATGCTCGACGCAGAAGATTCCTACCGCAGCGTGGCGGATCAGGACCTGGATATTTACTGGGGCGCCTACCTGGGCACGCCTGACGAAATCCTGATCAGCGGTAAAGTGGCCCACGTGGCGCAAGAGATCGAACGGGTACGCAAGGCGGCGCGCCTGGAAAACGGCTGGATCATGGACACCTATTTGTTGCGCAAACCCTGAGGTAAATCCGATGCTCAAACAGCTTGCCCTCGCATTGGCCCTGGTGGCCGGCGCCGTTCATGCCGATACCGGCTTGCACACCGACTTGCCGTTGTCCTACCTGGAACAAACCCAGAGCGATGCGCGCAATCAGCCGCTGGTGATCTTCCTGCATGGTTTTGGCAGCAACGAGGAAGATCTGTTTGGTATCAAGGACGCGTTGCCATCCACCTGGACCTACCTGTCAGTGCGTGCGCCGCTGCCGGTGGAACCGCACGGTTATCGTTGGTTTACCAAGACTGATGAGCCTGAGTACAACGGCGAGACCGATGAACTGTTCAGCAGCGCCCGACTGATCAAGGACTTTGTGGTCAAGGCTACCGCCAAGTACCACACCCAAAGCGATCGGGTATTCCTGGTGGGGTTCAGCCAGGGCGCGATCATGTCTTACGAGGTGGCCTTGCGTGAACCCGAGTTGGTACGCGGTATCGCCGCGCTCAGTGGCAGCGTGCTACCGGTACTCAGGTCTGCGCTGAAGCCTGATGCGTCCATGGGCAAACTGGCGATTTTTATTGGCCATGGCACTTTGGACCAGGCGCTGCCCTTCAGCTCGGCCACGCAGGCAGATAAGGTGCTGGTGGGGTTGGGGCTCAAGCCGGAGTTTCATGAATACCCGGGGATGAATCACACCATCAGCGAAGCGGAAGTGCAGGACTTGAAAGCCTGGCTAGAGAAAAGCCTGAAGTAAAATGCAGTAAAAAATGTGGGAGGGGCGGTTACTTGCCGCCCGTAATCTGCTTCACCAATGCCGCATGCCCCTTCACATCATCGGCCCGGGAAATCGCCTGGATCACTAGCAGATGGTTGCCGGAACCACCCAGGAACGTGGAGTTCAAGGTCTTGCCGCCGCCCTGGGTAGCGCTGCTGTCAACCTGGCGCAGGCCCAGGCCCTTGTAAGTGAGTTTCTTCTCGCCCAGCTTCTTGAAGTCGGGCAGGGCGGCGCTCTGGTCCTTGACGAAATCGGCCACGGCACCATCGAGGAACTGCGGGTCGTTATCCTTGATGGTTGCCCCATCGTTGCGCACGGTTTCGGCGACGATCACCACACTTTTCGTTGTCGAGTTGGCATACAGCGTGCCCTGGGTATCAGCGGTGCCGTCCTCAGCCTTGCCGGAGGGCAGGGTGTCAGCGCTGTAAGCCTTGGGCAGGTTGAAGGTGAACTTGCCACCCAAGGTGGAGATTTTTTGCGTGGTTGGCTTGGCGGCAGCGAACACGCTGCCGGCGGTAAGCGCGAGGGCCAGCAGCACTGCGGTCTTGGTGAACGTGGCCATGTAGCGCTCCAGGGATGAACGAAATTGCGGCGTATTCTGTCAGAAAATTCGCAATTTCGTTCATTCTCCATGTCACACCTTGTCGGACTCTTCCTCAAGCCTGTCCATCTCAAACAAGCGCGCCAGTTCCGTACGGGCTTCCTGAGCGGTTTGCATGACTTTGGCTGCATCGTCGTACACCGCGTGTTGCGCGGCGAGCACTTGCTGGTCGTGGGTCTTGAAGCGGTTGATGCGCGCGTCGGCCTGAGCCTGGCTCAAGCCAAGGCCGACCAGGGTGCGGCGGCTCATTTCCAGGCTGGAGTAGAAGGTTTCGCGCACCGGTGAAGCGTCCAGGTCCACCAAGCGGTGTACGTGCTGGCGGTTACGGGCACGGGCGATGATCTTCATGTGCGGGTAGAGGCTGCGCACCAGAGCGGCGGTCTTGATGTTGATCTCCGGATCGTCCATGGCAATGACGAAGAATTCCGCCTGATCGACCTTGGCCGCGTGGAGAATTTCCGGGCGCTGGGGGTCACCGTAGAACACCGGCATACCGCCAAAACTGCGGGTCAGCTCGATGGTTTCCACGGAGGTGTCGAGGGCGATAAACGAAATGTTCTGCGCCCGCAGGATCCGCGCCACGATCTGACCCATCCGCCCCATGCCGGCAATGACCACGCGGGGCGCATCGCTTTCGATGGCGCGGTATTCCTCGGGCACTTCCACTGGCTTGACCTTGGGTTTGAACAGCTTCGGACACACCAGCAGCAACAGCGGGGTCAAGGCCATGGACAGGGTGATGGTCAGCACCAGCACATCGTAAAGGTGTGGTTCGAACAGGCCTTGGTCGCGGCCGATCTTGAACACCACGAAGGCGAATTCACCCCCGGCTGCTAGCACCACGCCGAGGCGCAAGGCGCTTTCGCGATTGAGATCGCCGACCATGCGGCCAACGGCGTACAGCAGGGGCAGTTTTAACCCGATCAACAGCAGGGTCAGGCCGATCACCACCAGCGGCGTACTGAGCAGCAGGCTGAGGTTGGCGCCCATGCCCACGCTGATAAAGAACAGCCCCAGCAGCAGGCCCTTGAAGGGTTCGATCTGGGATTCCAGTTCGTGGCGGTATTCCGAATCTGCCAGCAGCAGGCCGGCGAGGAACGCCCCCAGGGCCATGGACACGCCCACCAGCTCCATCAGCCAGGCGGTGCCGATCACCACCAGCAGCGCGGTGGCGGTGGATACTTCGCGCAGGCCGGTTTTGGCGACGATGCGAAACACCGGACGCAACAGGTAGCGCCCGCCGATGATCACCACGGCGATGCTGCCCAGTACCTGCAAGCCATGGCGCAGGCCCTCGGCTTCGGTGGTTGGGTGACTGCCACCGGCCAGCAAGGGTACGAGGGCGATCAGCGGGATGGCCGCGATGTCCTGAAACAGCAGGATGGCGAAAGCCAGACGCCCGTGGGGCTGGTTAAGCTCCTTGCGCTCGGCCAGGCTTTGCAGGCCAAACGCGGTGGAGGACAGCGCCAGGCCCAGGCCCAGCACGATGGCACTGTTCCATGGCTGGCCAAACAGCCACAGCGCCACCGCGCCCATGACCAACCCAGTGAGCAGCACCTGGGCCAGGCCGACACCGAACACGGCCTTGCGCATCACCCACAGGCGTTTGGGCGACAGCTCCAGGCCGATGATGAACAACAGCAGCACCACACCCAATTCAGAGAACTGCGCCACGCTTTGCGGGTTGCCGATCAGGCCGAGTACCAACGGGCCGATGATCACACCGGCAAACAGATAGCCCAGCACCGCGCCCAATTGCAGGCGCTTGGCCAGGGGCACGGTGAGCACGGCAGCGAGCAGGAACACTACGGCCGCTTGTAACAGGTTGCCTTCATGGGGCATTGCGAACTCCATTGTTTACTTGGATCAACGGCTAACTATTGCTGTGGCGAGGGAGATAGGGCGCTATTAGAACGCTTTTTCACATTTTGAAACTTGTATTTTTGTCGCGACAGTCAATGGATGTTGGTTGTTACCCCATTCGATCACGGGTTTTACGAAAGTATTAATACCATTTAATTCAATGACTTTTCCGTGGCTCTACTAACGTTTCGACAAACTGGATTGTTAGTCAACACGGTCAGGTATTTCGAATTCGATGCGTGTGGAAGGTTAAACCCGGGCTTTTTACGCATTCATGGACGAAACGCTTGCACCACAAGGAGTAGAACGTGGATAGAAGACTTGCGACTGCCGCTGTACCTCGTATTTCTGCGCTTTCTCTTGCTATCCGCCTGGGCGTGGCCGGTTTGGTCATGGGCTTGGCGAGCCCGGATGTGTTCGCTGCCTGTACCCCGGCAAGTCCTGCAGCCGGCGCGACGGTGACCTGTACGGGCGTGCCGTCATTGCCATTGTTCCTCAACACCTTCAGCAGCGCGGTCAACGACCTGACGGTCAACGTCAGCGCCGGAGCGCAACTCAATGCGACGCTGGGCGGCAAAGCGTTGACCCTGACGGGTAACAACGCGACGTTGAATAACTCCGGCACCATTGACCCGGCACTCCTGGGATTGGTTTCAGTGCTGAGCGGTGGCGTAGTGATCGGCAACACGGCAGCCAGCGCGTTGAACATCACCAACACCGCCACCGGCATCATGCGCGGTACCGGTGCGCTGCTCGGGCTCAACCTGGCCTCGCTCGATGGCATGGCCCTGAACGCCACCAACGGTGCAGGCGGCATCACCACCATCGTCAACAACGGCACCATCGGCTCTTCGTCCTTGCTCGGCCTGACCCTGTTCACTTCCGACACCCCAGTGGTGGCGGTGCAAGGCGGCGGGCAAGTCAACATGACCAACAACGGCACCCTGACCGGGCGCGTGGCGTTCGAAAGCTCCACCGCTGGTAACACTTTCCTCAACACCGGGACTATATCCGGCGGTGTGTCGATGGGGGCCGGTAGCACCAACACCTTCACCGCTGTCACCGGTTCAAGCGTAACGAACGGCGGCGGCATCGGCGCGAGCCTGGGCGGACTGCTCGGTGTGAACCTGACATTCGCGCCCACCGGCCAAGTGGATGGTGGCGCGCTGGGCAGCAACACCTTGATCTTGCAGAACACCACGGGTGTCGGCGGCGGTATCACGGGGACTGGCACAGCGTCGAGCGCCAACTATGTCAACTTCAACAACCTGACCATCAACAGCGGCACCTGGACCCTGCAAGGGCCTTTGGTCAGCGGCAGCACGACCCTCAATGGCGGCATTTCGCAGTTCAATAACAACACCACCTTCGGCACTGGTGTGTTGACCGCCAACGGCGGGACCATCGAGGCCACCGGCAATGGCTTGACCCTGTCCAATTTGCTGACCCTGGGCACTGGCGGCTTGACGGTGCAGGGTGCCTCGACCGGGCTGACCCTCAGCGGTGTGCTCTCGGGCGCGGGCGGCTTGACCAAGGCCGGTACCGGGCAACTGATCCTCAGCGGCGCCAATACTTACACAGGTGCGACGAACCTGGCCGGCGGTTCGGTGCAACTGGGCAATAACCTGGCCTTGAGCAGCAGCGCAGTGACGGTCAGTGCAGCCACCACCTTGCAGGCCCCCGGTACCGTGAGCCTGGGTAATGCGCTGACCCTGAACGGTAACCTGACCACCGACGTCGCCGGCGCGCTGACCTTGGGCGGTGTGATTTCCGGCGCCAGTGGGATCACCCACAGCGGTGCGGGCAGCCTGACTCTCAATGGCGTCAACAGCGGCTACAGCGGCACCACCAGCCTGGGCGCCGGCACACTGGTGCTGGGCAATAACACCGCATTGGGCAGCGGTGGCTTGAGTGTGACGGGTGCCGCGAACCTTGATGCTGGCGGTGCGTCGTTACTCACCAACAACGTGGCGCTGGGCGCCAACCTGACGCTGACCGGCACCAACCCGCTGACGTTGGGCGGGGTGATGTCCGGCGCCGGCAGCTTGATCAAAACCGGTGCGGGCCTGTTGACCTTGACCGGCAACAATACCCGCACCGGGGTTACCGCGCTGAATGCCGGTGGGCTGGTGGTAGGTTCCGCTACCGCGTTGGGTTCCGGAGCATTAAATGCGGCGGCGGGCACGACCCTGGACGCCAGCACGGCCGTCACCTTGACCAATGCTGTCAACCTGGCGGGCAACCTGGGCATCGGCGGCACCGCCGATTTGACCCTGAGCGGTGGCATCAATGGTGCCGGTAGCCTGACCAAAGCCGGCGCGGCCAACCTGATTCTCAGTGGCGCCAATGGCTTCCTGGGTGGCACCACCTTGAATGCAGGCACACTGACCGTCGGCAGCAACTCGGCGCTAGGCCTTGGCGACCTGACTGTCGGCGGCGCGGCGACTCTGGACAGCAGCGCGGCGGTTGCGCTGAGCAATGGCATTGTCCTCAATGCCGGGCTGACCGTTGGCGGCACCAATGCGCTGACCCTGGGCAATACGATCAGCGGCGCGGGCCCGCTGATCAAGGACGGCCTGGCCAATCTGACCCTCAACGGCACCAACACCTTCAGCGGTGGCGCCACCCTCAATGCCGGTACCTTGACCCTGGGCACAGCGGGCGCGCTGGGCAGCGGCGCCTTGACGGTCGGCGGCGCAGCCACCCTGGATAACAGCGCGGCCTTAGGGATCGGCAACGACATTGCACTGAATGCCGACTTGAGCCTCGCGGGCAATAACGACCTGGCCCTGAACGGCGTGATCAGCGGCGCGGGTGCGCTGATCAAAAATGGCCTGGCCGATCTGGCCCTGTCGGGCAGCAACACCTTCACTGGCGCCGTGGATATCCTGTCTGGCAGCGTCACGCTGTTGAGCGCCGATGCCCTGGCGGGCAGTTCCGGCGCCAACGTGGCAGCCGGTGCGGCGCTGAACCTGAATGTCGATTCCAGCCTGGCCGGCCTCAGCGGCACGGGCGACGTGGCGGTGGGCGGTGGTTTCAATCTCACCGTAGGCGGCCTGAGCACCAGCAGTACCTTTGACGGTAGCCTCAGTGGCGCGGGTGGCTTGATCAAGGTTGGCACCGGCACGCTGGACCTCACCGGGATCAACGGCATCAGTGGTAACACGGCGATCAACGCAGGCACCTTGAACCTCACCGGTTCCCTGGGCAGTGCGGTGGTTGACGTGAATAGCGGCGGCACGCTGACCGGCAGCGGATCGCTGTTGGGTGCGGTGAATATCAACAACGGCGGGCACTTGGCCCTGGGTAGCGGCGCGACCTTATCCGCCGGCAGCTTGAACATGAGCGCCGGCGGCAATCTGGATGTGGCCCTCGGTGCACCTTCGCTGACTTCGTTGCTGAATGTCGGTGGCAATGTGAACCTGGCCGGTAACCTGAACGTCAGCGATGCCGGTGGTTTCGGTGCCGGTGTGTATCGGTTGATCAACTACACCGGCAGCCTGGCCGGCGCATTGAACGTCAACAGCGTGCCGTTGGGCTATGGCCTGGGTGACCTGTTGGTACAAACCTCGGTGGGCAGCCAGGTCAATCTGGTGGTGTCGGCACCGAACATCCGTTTCTGGGACGGCAGCAACACCGTGCCCAACGGCAGTGTTGACGGTGGCAGCGGCACCTGGACGGCGGGCGGCACCAACTGGACCTCGGCCGACGGCATTCTCAACCAGACCTGGGGCGGCGGTTTTGCGGTGTTCCAGGGCGCGGCGGGTACCGTCAGCGTGGAGGGTGCGCAGACCCTTACTGGCATGCAATTCGTCACCGATGGCTACAATCTGGTCAATGGCACCGGGGGGCAATTGAGCACCGGCAGTGGCAACTTCGCGGTGCGTGTCGACCCGCTGGCAACCGCGACCATTGGCGTCGATATCACCGGGGCAGGTGCCCTGAATAAACTCGATACCGGCACACTGGTACTCGGTGGCGCCAACAGCTACACCGGTGGCACCTTGCTCAATGGCGGTACGTTGGTGGTCGGCAGTAACACCGCGCTGGGCACTGGCGCCCTGACCGCTGCGGCGGGCACTACGCTGGACAGCAATACCGCGGCAGCGCTTGGCAATGACGTCACCCTCAACGGCGACCTGAACCTGGCGGGCAGCAACGCGTTGGCGCTCAACGGCGTGATTGGCGGCACGGGCGGCTTGATCAAAAATGGCGCGGCCACTGTGACCCTGGGTGGCAGCAATACCTTCCTTGGCCCGGTGGCCTTGAATGCGGGTGGTCTGGTGCTGGCGGCCAATAGCGCGTTGGGCGCTGGCGTGCTCAATGCGGCAGGCGGTACAACCCTGGATGCAAGCACTGCGCTGAGCGTCAACAATGCAATCAACCTGGCGGGCAATCTGGGCATCGGCGGCACCGCCGACCTGGCCCTGACGGGGGCGATCAATGGCGCCGGCAGCCTGACTAAAGACGGCGCTGCCAACCTTACCCTGACGGGTGCCAATGCCTTTCTCGGCGGTACCACACTGAACGCCGGGACGCTGACCCTGGGCAATGCGGCGGCGCTGGGGCTGGGCAATCTGATCGTTGGTGGCGCCGCAACCCTGGATAACAATGCAGCCTTGACCATCGGTAACAATGCCGTCCTGAACGCGGCGCTGACCGTAGCCGGCAGCAATGACCTGACCTTGGCTGGCCTGCTCAGTGGCACTGGCGAGCTGGTCAAGAACGGCGCCGCCGACCTGACGCTCAACGGCGTCAACACTTATCAAGGCGGTACCACCCTCAATGCGGGCACCTTGACCCTCGGTACGGCAGCGGCGCTGGGTACCGGCGCTTTGACGGTCGGCGGTGCGGCCACCTTGGCCAACAGCACACCGCTGGTGCTGGCCAACGCGGTCAACCTCAATGCAGGCCTGACAGTGGGCGGTCTCAATAACAACCTGACCCTTGCGGGTGTACTGGCAGGCAGTGGTGACCTGATCAAAACCGGCACGGCTGATTTGAGCCTGACTGGCAACAACACCTTCAACGGCTTGTTCGATGTGCAATCGGGCAGCCTTACCACCGTGGGCAATGGGGCATTGGGTGTCGGTGCCGGCGTCAATCTGGCGGGCGGTACCTCCCTGAACCTGGGCGGTACCGCCAGCCTGGGCGCGCTCACCGGCACAGGGCTGGCGACAGTCGGGGCGGGCAGCACATTGAGCGTTGGCGGTAATAACCTCGACAGCACGTTCGACGGCGTATTGGCCGGGCTCGGCAACTTTGCCAAGGACGGCACGGGCGCCCTGACCCTTGGTGGCCTCAGCGCGCTCACCGGCGATACGCTGGTCAATGGTGGCAGCCTGCTCGTCAACGGCTCATTGGCCAGCGCCAATGTGAGCGTGGGCAGCGGCGCAACCCTGGGCGGCACCGGTACCTTGCTGGGCAATGTGGTCATCGCCGATGGCGGCCACCTGGCGGTCAACTCGGGCGCTACCCTGACCACCGGCTCGTTGTTGCTCAATGCCAACTCCAACCTGGATGCCGGCCTTGGCGCGCCATCCACCGGCGGTACGGCACTGGTACAGGTCAACGGCAACCTGACCCTGGACGGTACGCTCAACGTGAGTGATATCGGCGGCTTCGGCACCGGTATCTATCGCCTGATCGACTACACCGGCGGCCTGACCAACAACGGCCTGCAACTGGGCAGCCTGCCGGTGAATATCCCAGCCGCTGATCTGGACCTGCAAACCGCCATCGGCAACCAGGTCAACCTGTTGGTCAACGGCAGTACCAACGTGCAGTTCTGGGACGGCAGTCAAGTCACCGGCAACGGTGCCATCGAAGGCGGCAGCGGCACCTGGAGCGCAGGCACCGGCAACTGGACCGGCGTCAACGGCGCGTTCAATACAACCTGGGCGCCGAACAGCTTTGCGGTATTCCAGGGCACAGCGGGCACCGTCACCGTTGACGGCGCGCAAGCTATCACTGGGTTGCAGTTCGTCACGGATGGCTACAACCTGGCGGGTGGCACGGCGGGGGCCTTGACCCTGTTCAATGGCACCGGCGGCAACACCGCCGTGCGGGTCGACCCTGGCGTCACCGCGACCCTGGGCGTCACGCTCAATGGCGGCGGTACCTTGGCCAAGCTGGACACCGGCACCCTGGTACTCAACGGGGCCAACAGCTACACCGGTGGCACCTTGCTCAATGGCGGCACGCTGGTGGTCGGCAATGACAGTGCCCTGGGCAGTGGCGTGTTGACCACCGCCAATGGCACCACTTTGGACAGCAACGCTGCGGTCAACCTGGCCAACAATGTGAACGTCAACGGTACGTTGACTGTTGGCGGCAGCAACGCCTTGACCCTGGCCGGCACCGTGGCAGGCACCGGCAGCCTGATCAAAAATGGCATCGCCAACCTGACCCTCAGTGGTAACAACACCTACGCCGGGCCAACCGCACTCAACGCCGGCGCCTTGATCCTGGGCTCCAATAGCGCACTGGGCAGTGGCGCGTTGAACGCGGCAGCCGGTACCAGCCTCGACAGCAGCACCGCGGTGGCTTTGGCCAATACCCTGAACCTGGCCGGTAACCTGGACATTCTGGGAACTGCCGACCTGAGCTTGAACGGTGTGGTCAGTGGTGCCGGCGGCCTGACCAAAACCGGTGCGGGCAACCTGACCCTTAATGGCGCCAATGCCTACCTCGGTGGCACCCAACTGAACGCGGGGTCGTTGACCCTGGGCAACGCATCGGCCCTGGGCAGCGGTGCCCTGGCAGTCAATGGCGTCGCGACCCTGGATACCAGCGCTGCACTGGCCCTGGCCAATAACACCAGCCTGAATGCTGCGCTGACAGTCGGCGGCAGCAATGATCTGAGCCTTGATGGCGTAGTTGATGGCAGCGGTTCCCTGACCAAGGCCGGCGGCGCCAACCTGACGCTCAACGGCGCCAACAGCTACAGCGGTGGCACAACCCTCAATGCCGGTACATTGACCTTGGGCAACGCCACGGCTCTGGGGTCGGGCGCCTTGACCGTCGGCGGGGCGGCGACCCTGGCCAACAGCACGCCGCTGGTGCTGGCCAACGCGGTCAATCTTAATGGCGACCTGACCGTCGCAGGCAGCAATAACCTGACCCTGGCTGGGGTACTGGCCGGCAATGCGGCGCTGATCAAAAATGGCGCAGCGGACCTGTTGCTGACAGGTAGCAATACCTTCAGCGGCCCGCTGACTGTGGCCGGCGGCAGCGTGACTACGTTGGGTAACGGCGCACTGGGCAGCACTTCCGGCGTTACTGTCGGCAGCGGCGCCAGCCTCAACCTGGGCGGCAATGCCAGCCTCAACACGCTGGCCGGCAACGGCACGGTGCAGGTGGCGGGCGGTAGCACGCTGGCGGTGGGCGGCAGCAACCTGGACAACACCTTTGGCGGTTCGCTGGGCGGTACCGGCGGCCTGGATAAAAACGGCAGCGGTGCGCTCAACCTGGGCGGCACCAATGGCATCAGCGGCGCAGCCAACGTCAACGGTGGCACCTTGAATGTCACAGGCTCGCTGGCCAGTGCCACGGTGGCGGTCAACAACGGCGCGACCCTGACCGGCAGCGGTGCTCTTGGTGGTGCCGTGACTGTCGCCGACGGCGGCCATATCGGCCTGAACACCGGCAGCACGCTGTCGGTGGGCTCGCTGGTGCTGGGCGGCAACTCCAATCTGGATGTCGGTCTAGGCACCCCAGTTGTGGGCGGCGGCACCGGGCTGCTGAATGTCGGCGGCGACCTGACCCTGGACGGCAACCTCAACGTCACCGATATCGGCGGCTTTGGCAGCGGCGTCTATAACCTCATCAACTACGGCGGGGCGCTTACCGACAACGGGTTGACCCTCGGCATACTGCCGGGCAGCGTGGCGCCGGGCGATCTGCAAGTGCAGACCGCCATCAGCAACAAGGTCAACCTGCTGGTGACTGCACCTAACACTACTGTGCAGTTCTGGGATGGCAATAACCTGATCGGCAACGCTGCCATCGACGGTGGTAACGGTACCTGGAGCACCGGCAATACCAACTGGACCAATGTCGACGGCACGCTCAACCAAGGCTGGACCAATAGTTTCGCAGTGTTCCAGGGCGCAGCCGGCAATGTGACGGTGGACGGCACGCAAAACATCACCGGCATGCAGTTTGTCACCGATGGCTATAACCTGGCCTCCGGCACGGCGGGTGTGCTTAACCTGGTCAATGGCGGCACCGGCAACACCGCGGTGCGCGTCGATCCGAACGTGACCGCCACCCTGGGCGTCACGCTCAATGGTGCCGGTACCCTGGCCAAGCTCGACAGCGGCACTCTGGTGCTCAACGGCGCCAATGGCTACACCGGCGGCACTGCGCTCAACGGCGGCACTCTGGTGGTCGGCAACAACAGTGCCCTGGGCACCGGCGTACTGACTGCCGCGGCGGGCACCACCCTGGACAGCAACGCGGCAGTGAGCCTGGCCAATGCAGCGGTACTCAACGGCGCCCTGGCGATTGGCGGCAGCAACGCGTTGACCCTCAATGGTGGCATCAGCGGCAGCGGCAGCCTGGTGAAAAACGGCGCTGCAACCTTGACCCTCAATGGCACCAACAGCTACAGCGGCGGCACCGGCCTCAACGCCGGTCAACTGGTGCTGGGCAACAACGCTGCACTGGGCAGCGGTGCCCTGACTGTCGGCGGCGCTGCGCAACTGGATGGTGGCACTGACTTGCAACTGGCCAATGCCGTCAATCTGGGCGGCCCGCTGACCCTGGCCGGCAGCCATGACCTGGCCCTCAACGGCGTCGTCAGCGGCACCGGCAGCCTGGTGAAAAACGGCAGCGGCGCCTTGCTGCTGGCGGGTGCCAACACCTACGGCGGCGGCACCACGCTCAACGGTGGTACCACCACCGGCAACACCAACAGCCTGCAAGGCGCCATCGCCAACAATGCGGCATTGACCTTTGAGCAAGCCACCGACAGCACCTACACCGGCAACCTCACCGGCACTGGCGTACTGAACAAAACCGGCACCGGCGCGTTGCTGCTGACCGGTAACAACACCTTTACCGGCACTACCAACGTCAACACCGGCAGCCTGTTGGTCAACGGCACCTTGAACAGCGCTGCGGTGCAAGTTGCCGGCGGCGCGACCCTGGGTGGCAGCGGCACCTTGGGCGGTGCGGTGAGCATGGCGGACGGTTCGGTGCTCAAGGCGGGCTCGGCGTCCCCACTGTCGGTGGGCTCGCTGGCCTTGTCGTCGGGCACCACGCTGGACTTCGCCCTCGGCGCACCGGGTGCTTCGAGCACTGCGGTGAATGTCGCTGGCAACCTGACCCTGGACGGAACGCTCAACGTCAGTGATGCCGGCGGCTTCGGTCTGGGCGTGTATCAACTGTTCCGCTATGGCGGCAGCTTGGTCGATAACGGCCTTACCTTTGGCACCTTGCCCGTCGCCTTGGGCAACGTGAGCCTGCAAACCGCGCTGGCCAACCAGCTCAACCTGGTGGTGCAAAATGCCCCAGGGCAGATCCAGTTCTGGAACGGCGGCACCACCAACCCCGACGGCACCATCACCGGTGGCAGCGGCACCTGGGGCCCGGGCACCAACTGGACCGACCCCACCGGTACCCAAGGGCAGGCGTCCACCAACCAGTTCGCGGTATTTGGCGGGCAGGGCGGCACCGTGACGGTTGTCGGTAACCAAGGCTTTACCGGCCTGCAATTCCTTGACGCCGGTTACACCCTGACGGCCGGCGCTGGGGGCAGCTTGAGCCCGACCAATTCGGCGGATGGCAGCCTGGCTGCGGTGCGGGTCAACTCCGGCGTGACCGCCCAGATCGATGCACCGCTGGTAGGAACCGGTGGGATCAACAAGTTGGATTCCGGCACGTTGCTGCTGACCGGCGCCAATACCTACACCGGCGGCACTACGGTCAGTGGCGGTACGCTGGTGGGCAATACCACCAGCCTGCAAGGCAGTATCCTCGACAACGCCAGTCTGGTATTTGCCCAAAGCAGTAATGGCCAATTCAACGGCACCTTGAGCGGCACCGGTGCGGTGGTCAAGCAAGGCACCGGTGCGCTGTTGCTGACCGGCAACCAGCCGTTCAGCGGGACCGTAGCGGTGCAAGAGGGCGTACTGCAGGTGGGTAATGCGGCCAACCCAGGTGCGGTGCTCGGTGGCCAGGTCACCGTGGCCAACGGTGCGGGCCTGACCGGCAACGGCAGTGTCGGTTCGCTGGTCAACAACGGCTCAGTGACGCCTGACGGCGGCAAGTTGACCGTGGCCGGCAACTTCACCAACGCCAGCACGGGCGCGCTGAACCTGGTGATTACCCCATCCACCACCGGCTCCCTGGCCGTGGGCGGCACTGCCAACCTGGGCGGCACCTTGAATGTGATCAATTTGGCACCGTATGCCGGCGCGACCACCTACACTCTGCTGACTGCGGGCGCGGTCAACGGCACCTTTGCCACCACCAACCTGGAGAACCTGGCGTTCCTGACTACCGCGTTGAACTACAGCCCAACCCAGGTGGCACTGGCGGTCAGCCGCAACAACGTCAGCTATGCCAGTGTGGCGGCTACCGCTAACCAGCGCGGCGTGGCGGCGGCCTTGGGCAGCGGCGCAGCCGTCGGTGGCGTGGCGGTGCAGAACGCGTTGCTCAATTCTGACGTGGCAGGAGCGCGTGCAGCCTTCGACAGCTTGTCTGGCGAGATTCATGCCAGCACCGCCAGCGCGATGCTCGAAGATTCGCGTTACGTACGTGACGCGGTCAACGAGCGTATGCGCCAACCCGGTTGCTACCGCGAGGACGACCCACGCAATGCCCTGGCGCCAAGCGAAAACCGTCTGACCAGTGCCGGTTGCCACGGCGAGATGGTCGGTTGGATGCGCGTACTCGGCACCTGGGGCCATATGGGCGGTGACAGCAATACCGCCAAGCTGGACCGCAATCTCAGCGGCTTCCTGCTCGGCACCGACAAGCAAGTGGACGACGCCTGGCGCGTCGGTGTGGCCGCCGGCTACACCCGCAGTGATCTGGATGCCAAGCGCCGTAATTCCAGTGCCGATGTGGACAGCTACCACTTGATGGCCTACACCGCCTACCAGCAGGAAGCCTTCGCCGCACGCATGGGCGTCGCGTACAGCTGGCATGACATCGAAAGCAAACGCAACGTGGCGGTCGGCGGTGAGGGCCAACGCCTGAAAGCCGACTACAAGGCACGCAGTGCCCAGGTGTTCGGTGAAGTCGGCTACACCATTCAAACCGCCAGCGTGGCCCTGGAACCGTTCGCCGGCCTGGCCTACGTCAACTACGACAGCGATACGATCAAGGAAAAAGGCGGCTCGGCAGCCCTGCGTGGCGATGCCGACCAAAGTATTACCTACTCGACCTTGGGCGTACGCATCGGCCAGACCCTTACCTTGGGCAACGGCTCGAAAATCACCCCACGGGGCAGCATCGGCTGGCGCCATGCCTTCGGCGATACCAAGCCTGACGCCGACCTGAGCTTCATCAATGGCGGTGGCTCGTTCAGCACCCAGGGCGTGCCGATTGCCAAGGACAGCGCGGTGGTGGAGGCGGGCCTGGACTACCAGATCAGCCAGAACGGCAAGCTGGGCCTGGGCTACTCGGGTCAACTCTCGCGCAACGACAAGGACCATGCAGTGACGGTGAGTTTCTCCCTCGGTTTTTGATCAAGGCCGAGTTTTTTCAACCGCCCGAAAGGGCGGTTTTTTTTGAAGTAATACTGGTTCCTGAATGCACAGAGTTTATTGCTCACCCGCCAGGCTGAAGAATGTACACACAATTTCTTCCGGAGCGCGGCTGGTGTGGCGTGCTCGACTCGGGTTATTCCCGTTGTCCTGAACGTGGCTAACGCCCGTCAGGATTCACCTTCCTTGCGGGCACTGTTTGTTACTATCGCCATCCCTTGCCAACAGGAGTCACCGGCCCATGCAACACCAGTGGGATGAAATGCACCGCACCCGCAAGCCCACATTCGTTCTATGTGGCGAGCCCCAGGGGGATGTGCTCAATCTCTATGTTCACGGTTATTCGGCCTTCTTCAACCGCCAGCAACTGAGCAATTTCAAGGCACAACTGGCGGGTATCGAAGGCTCGACCAACCTGATGCTGTTCTGGCCGGCGGGGCACTTTCTGGAAAACTTGTTCGCGCCGTTCAAGGATGTGATCGCTTCGATGCTTGGCGGTGGTGGCCTGGGCGCAGCGACGGTGGGCGTCGGTAGGGCGATTGCCTATTTTCTTGACCATTACAAAAGTGTCGAGGCGCGGGTCGATGAAGTGGCCAGGACCTTGTTGCCTGAACTGGCCGGCTACCTGCACGACGAGGCGCTGCCGGTGCGGCGCATCAACCTGATCGGTCATTCCCTGGGCGCACGTATTCTGGTCAAGAGTCTGTTGGCCAGCCCCGATATCGCCCGCGAGCTGCCGTTGAATAACCTGTTGCTGATGGGCGGGGCGATCTGTACGTCAAGCCCTTGGGATGACGTGTCGGCGCCGCTCAAGGGCCGGCTGATCAACTGCTATTCCAGCAAGGACTGGGCGCTGGCCTTGAAGCCGGATAGCGAGCGCTGCATCGGCCGTTATGCGATTGACGTTACGCCTGCACTCAAGACCAAGGTCACCAATGTGCATCTGGCCAGCTTCGATCATGCCGCTTATTGGCCGCAATTGAAGACGGTGGTGCAGTACACCGACTTGCTGCAGGAGCGCCGTGGCCTGATCCGCGCCGACCTGCGCAGCAGCGAAGTGCGCTTTGCCGAAGAAGATGCAGAGCTGTTTCCGGTGCTGGTGCAGGCGCGTCCTGAAGAGCTGAAGTTCCTCGCCGAGCTGATGGCGCAAAAGCGCAGTGCCTCGATCGACGCCAGTGTGCGTGAACCGCTGAAACTGGCCATCGAGTTGCAGCGCATGGGCGGTGACAGCTTCATGAACCTGGCCCGTGGTCACGGGGTGAGCTATCGCCAGATTGCCGAGGAGGTGGCGCAACGCCTGGGCATCAAGTTCGACGAGCCACTTCAAAGCGTGGCGCTGGCGGATATCGAAGCGCAGGTCGCTGAAAAACTGATCGAGCAGTACAAGGACAAACTCAGCCGCACCGACCGTCAGGCGTTCGACGCCGAACTCAAGGCTGCGGCGCAAAAAGAGCAGGGGCTGTTCACGCGCTTCGATGTGGGCCGCTCGGCCACCACAGCCTTGAGCGGCACCGCGCTGGCCGGGCTGACCGGGTTTATCCTGCGTCGGGGTGCAGCCACGGCGATTCCGGTGGTGGGCCAGGCGCTGGCTGCGGCGATGTTGCTGGTCAGCGGCGTGCGAGCGTTTTCCGGCCCGGCTTATTCGATCACCACCTTGGCGGTATTGGTGGTTGGTGTGATTCGTCAGCGCATGGAGCGCGAGGCGCTGAACCAGGAGCTGGACCTGGTTGTGCAAGTGGTAGAGGCCTTTGATTTGCCGCGAGATACGGTGATGCGCACAGTCGCGTCCGACTGATAAGCTGCTGCCCAAGTCTAGTGTATTGTCTGGAATTGCGCGTGAAATTCAACCTGCCGAAAATCGCTACTGCTCCGTTCTGCCCGCCGGAAGTGGCCGGCTCTGTTGCCGTTGACCCCAAGGCTTCGTTTTTCAAACGCATGTTGATGTTCGCCGGCCCCGGCTTGTTGATCTCCATTGGCTACATGGACCCGGGCAATTGGGCGACCGCCATTGAAGCCGGTTCACGCTACGGCTACAGCCTGTTATTTGTGGTGCTGCTGGCCAGCCTTGCGGGGATGGCGGTGCAGTGCCTGTGCTCACGGCTGGGCATCGCCACTGGCAAGGACCTGGCGCAGCTGTGCCGCGAGCGTTACAGCAAGCGCTCCTCACGTACCCAGTGGCTGCTGGCGGAAATCTCCATCATCGCCACCGATCTTGCCGAAGTGCTCGGTTGCGCCCTGGCGTTTCACCTGCTGCTTGGCGTGTCGCTGACCACCGGCATTGTCATCACTGCCTTCGACACGCTGTTGATCCTGGCCCTGCAAAACCGCGGTTTCCGCCGCCTTGAAGCGATCATGCTGGCGCTGGTGGCGACCATCGGCGTGTGCTTCTTTATCGAACTGGTGCTGATCAAACCCTACTGGCCGGACGTGCTCAGCGGTTTCACGCCTTCACTGTCGGCGATCAGCGACGCGGCGCCGTTGTACCTGGCGATCGGCATCCTTGGCGCCACGGTCATGCCCCATAACCTCTACCTGCACACCTCCATCGTGCAGACGCGCCTGATCGGCAAGGACCTGGCGAGCAAGCAGGACGCGGTCAAGCTGGCGCGTATCGACACCATCGGTTCCCTGGCTCTGGCACTGTTGGTCAACGCAGCGATCCTGGTGCTGGCCGCTGCGGCGTTCTACAAGACGGGCCATACCGATGTGGTGGAAATCCAGGACGCCTATCATCTGCTCGACCCACTGGTAGGTGGCGCCTTCGCCAGCATCCTGTTCGGTATCGCGTTGCTGGCGTCTGGGCAGAGTTCGACCTTTACCGGCACCATTGCCGGGCAAGTGATCATGGAGGGCTACCTGAACCTGCGCATACCCTGCTGGCAACGCCGCCTGATCACTCGCGGACTGGCGTTGATCCCGGCGTTCCTTGGGGTATGGCTGATGGGCGACGATGCCATCGGCAAGCTGCTGATTCTCAGCCAGGTGGTACTCAGCCTGCAGTTGCCGTTCGCGCTGTATCCACTGATTCGCATGACCGGGGACAAGCAGTTGATGGGGCCGTTCGTCAATCGATTGCCCACGCGGCTGTTGGCGTGGTTCCTGTTCGCGGTGATCAGTGGGGCGAATGCGTGGTTGATTGGGCAGTGGTTGTTGGATTGATGATATAGGGCCGCTGGAATACAGGCCTACACCAACATTGCCAATGAGTCTGCGGCATTTTCAATCAGCTTGTGAGCTTTGCCGGATAGTCTGGGGTCATCGTTGAGCGCCCACAGCAGAATATGGGTATCCAGCAACAGTCTCACGAGTGGTTGCCCTCGAATGCATCCAGTAAATCGCTAGGTAGTGGCGCGTCGAAATCTTCAGGGATGACCAGCTTTCCCTTCATTGCGCCAATCCGCTGTCCGTTGGATTTACCCACGGGCACCAGCTGTGCCATTGCGCGCCCATGCTTGGCAATGGTGATGATTTTACCGGCGGCGGCATCGTCGACCAATTTGGACAGGTTGTTTTTTGCCTCACCCAGAGGAACGGTAATCATGTTGTCTTCCCCGTGTTTTGGCCAAATATAGCCAAAACTACGTGAGCTATCAAAGACGGCTCGACCACCGGCCAAAGCTGCTCGTTCCGCGCGTGATGGTTTGTAATACACGACATCCATGGCATATCTCCAAGAAAGCACAAACCAAAGTCTGCCCCAGCGATCGGTATCCAGAAATACTGGCGCGTAAAATCAGAACGGGCCTACTTTTCTTCCGAGGAATTTTCCCTCGGTGGCACCATCAACAAGGGCGGCTTCACTTACCGATCCCAATACGGCACCGTCCCAAAACACTCCACGAAATAGTCGATCACCGTACGCACTTTCAACGACAATCTCCGGCTGCCCGGCCACAGTGCGGCAATCTGCTGGGGCTCCAGGGTGGTCGCCACTTCATATTCAGTCAGCACAGCCTGCAAACTGCCGGCGCGCAGGCTTTCGCCAATCAGCCAGGACGGAAACACCACCAGGCCCAGGCCCTGTTCGGCGGCGTGGGTCAGGGTGTCGGCGTGGTTGCCGGTAATCGGGCCCTTGACGCTGTAGGAGGTCCAGTCACTTTGGCCGCGCCGGAAGAACCAGCGTTGCTGGCCCGTGATGCCTTTGTAGGCCAGGCAGTGGTGGTCGACCAGTTCGTCGGGGTGGCGCGGCGTGCCGTGTTGCGCCAGGTAGGCGGGGCTGGCGGCGATGCGAAAGCGCTGGGGCGCGAAGATGCGTGCCTGCATACCCGAATCATTGAGCACGCCAATGCGAAACAGCAGGTCGGTGCCGTCTTGCAGTGGGTCGACGAAGGTATCGGTTTGCTGGATATCCAGTTGCAGCTTCGGGTAGCGCCGGCACAGTTGCCCCAACCACGGTGAAAGATGGCGCTGGCCGAATACCATCGGCGCGTTGATACGCACCAGCCCGCTGGGCTCACTGTCTTGTTCCTGCAGGGCTTGGTTCGCCGTTTCCAGCTGCTCCAATACCAGCCGCGCGTGACGCCCCAGCAGGCGCCCGGCTTCGGTGGGGCTTACGGCGCGGGTGTGGCGGTACAGCAATTGCTGGCCGAGGGCCTGTTCCATCAGTTGAATCTGCCGCGAAATGGAGGAGGGTGCCAGGCTTTCTCGGCGGGCCACTTCGGAAAAACTGCCATGGTCGAGCACGGCGACGAACAGGCGCAGCGCCTTGAAACTCAGCTCATTCAAACCCTGCATCATCTCTCCTGGCTGTGCGTGTTGCGCAAAGGTGTTGTTTGCATGCTCCCATTTATCGCACAGGACGGCCACCGGATAATGCGCGCCATGTTTTCTTTGTCGATGCGCAGGTGATCTATGCAGGCACGTTCTATCGAAGGTGTGGCGCAGGCCAGACCTAACAAAAATTTTCTGCGGTTGCTGTTGTTGCCGTTGGTGATCCTGGCGGGCATGGGCCTGTCGGTGGAGGCTGGCCTGCTCGGGCCACTGGGCGCGCAGGTCGGGCATTTGTGGGCGACTTTGAGCATCTTTGGCGTCGGCACCGCGATTCTCCTTCTACTGCTGCTGTTCAGCGGCCCGCAGAAGGGCCCGGCGTTCACCGAACTGCCGCGCTGGCAGTTGATTGGCGGGTTCCTGGGGCCGATGTACGTGGTGGTGTTGACGCTGGCCACGCCCCATATCGGTATCGCGATGACCATGATTGCGATCCTGTCCGGCCAGGTGGGCAAGAGTGTATTGATCGACCACTTCGGTTGGTTCGGCACGGCGCGCAAGCGCGTCAATGGCGAACGCTGGATTGCGCTGGCGTTGATTGTGGCGGCATTGGTCCTGATTGCACGAGGGTAAGACGATGAATCTGATTCTGTTATTGGTGGTGGTGATTGCGGCAGGGGCGGTGTTGAGTGTGCAGGCCGCGATCAATGGGCGCCTGGGCCAGACGGTAGGCGTATTGCGCAGCAGCCTGCTGACCTTTGCCGTCGGTGCGCTCACCACGGCGTTGTTGATATTTTTCTTCGAGCCGGCCCAGGCCGTCAGCCTGCTGGATGTGCCGAAATGGCAATTGACCGGCGCCTTGTTCGGCGTGGTGTACATGCTGGTGATGGTCGGCGCGGTGCCTGTGGTTGGCACGGCGGTCGCCACGGTGGCGGTGATTGTCGGGCAGTTGGGCATGGGCATGCTGATCGACAACTTTGGCTGGCTGGGCAACCCGGCGATCGAATTGTCGGGCAGCCGCATCGTGGCGATGCTGTGCCTGGCGCTGGCACTGGTGTTCATGTACCGCAGCAATACCCGGGCGGCCGACTGACGGCGCTGAACCTTGGCGCTCTGCGTGGAGTCACTGCTTAAGGTGTGGCGTTCGCTGCACCGGGACGACCATGAAGAAGGAGTCTGACCATGCCAGATAAAACCTGTGCTTGCCCACACTGCAAATGCGTACTGGGTGCCGATGCGATCATGAAGGACGGTAAGGGTTATTGCTGCCAAGGCTGTGCCGAGCACCATGCCCACGGTGAGCCCTGCGCCGCCGCGACCGGCTGTGAGTGCGCCAAGTCGGCCCGCACCTGACGTGATCTACCTGCAGGCTCGGACAACCCGGGCCTGCCGGGTGAGTAAAAACAGTTCGCTTGTCGGCGGCCAGTCTTTACCATGGTCGCCTTTCCCTTGATTGACATATACCCGCCATGGCCCTGGCCGCGCCCCCCGACCTCAGTGATCAAGCCGTCCCAGTGCAGCCCCTGGCACGCACATACCCGCGTGGGTTGTATGTGGAGCCCCATCGCCATGATTGGGGCCAGTTGCTCTATGCGATGAGCGGCGTGATGTGGGTCGAGACGCCCCGTGAAGCCCTGATAGTTGCGCCGCAGCGCGCCGTGTGGTTGCCGCCGGGAGTCGAACACGGCATCCGTGTTGTCTCCGACTTGCAGATGCGCAACATCTACCTGCGCCCGGCGTTGGCGGCGACGCTGGACAGTCAGGTGCAGGTGATTGAGGTGGGCCGGTTATTGCGTGAATTGATCGTGACGTTAGTGGAGCAGGTCGATCACGCCGATGCCGGCTACTACGAGGCGCTCGTTGGCCTGGCCCTGTTGGAGCTGCAACGGGCACGCCGCTCGCAAATCCGTATCGTCATGCCGGTGGCGACTGATCGTCGGCTAAGCAGTGTATGCCGGGCGGTCATGGCTGCGCCGTCCCTGGACATCCCTTTCGAGCAGCACGCCGAAACTGTCGGTGCCAGCGTGCGCACCCTGGCGCGGTTGTTCCAGAACCACCTGGGCATGGGCTTCGCGCAGTGGCGGCGCCAAGTGCAGTTGGCGACGGCGGCGGCGGAACTGATCCAGGGCCGGTCGGTGAGCGGCATTGCTCGTGCCCTGGGGTATTCGCCCAGCAGTTTCAGCGACATGTTCCGCCGTGAACTGGGTGTATCGCCTTCGCAGTACGCGGGTTGGCCGAAATCCTGAAGCACTTGGCCGATGCCGACCTCAGGCGCGCTTTAAGCTGAGCCCATCAATCAACTGGGTCTAGCCTCCATGAACTATCTGATTTCCCTGGCCATCGGCCTGTTTGTCGGCGTGATCTACGGCGCGCTGGGCTTCCGTTCGCCCGCACCGCCGGCCATTGCTCTGGTGGGGCTGATGGGCATGCTGCTCGGCGAACAGTTGTGGCCCATGGGGCGGCAGTTGGTCAGCGGTTGGTTGTCCTGATCCTTTTCTTCTTCGACGGATGCCTTTAATGAAAGCACTACAATTTAGCGCCAGTGGCGACCTCGCCGACCTGCGCCTGGTCGATGTTGCCACGCCCGTACCGTCTGCCGATGAAGTGCTGGTCCAGGTCAAAGCCGCCGGTCTGAACCCCAGCGATGTGAAAAACGTACTCGGCCGGTTTCCCTACACCACGCTGCCGCGCATTCCCGGGCGTGATTTTGCCGGGGTGGTGGTCGAAGGTCCGCCAGCCTTGCTCGGTCAGGAAGTCTGGGGCACCGGTCGCGACCTGGGCTTTTTTGCTGACGGCTCCCATGCCCAATACCTTCGGGTATTGGCCACAGGCGTGGTGCCCAAGCCCGGTCACTTGAGCTTCACCCAGGCCGCGAGCCTTGGCGTGCCGTATACCACGGCCTGGGATGCGCTGGAACGCAGTGGTGTGGGCAAGGGCACGCGGTTGCTGGTGATCGGCGCCAATGGTGCTGTTGGCAGCGCGGCGTTGGCACTGGCGAAGCTTCGTGGTGCGCAGGTGCTGGCAGCGGTGCGTCGCCCTGATCAGGTGGATGTCTTACAGGCGCAAGGCGTGGAGGCGATTGCCCTGGGCCAACCGCAGGAACTGGGCGTACAAGTGCACGCCGTGTTCAAGGGCGGCGCCGAGGTGATCTTCGATACCAGCGGTTTCTGGCTGCCCGCTGCAGTGGCGGGGTTGGCGCCTTTCGGCCGTATCGCAATCATTGCCGCGCCGGTCGACGGCCACGTGCAACTGCCGGCTCTGGCGCTGTATCGCAAGGGGGGGACGGTGGTAGGCGTCAACTCTTTGCTCTATAGCTGTGAGCAATGTGCGGTGATGTTAGGGGCGTTCGGGCGGTTCTTTGATGAGGGGTTGTTGCCGTTGCCCACCGGCCTGCGCGAAGTGGCGTTGGCTGATGGAGTTGAGTGTTATGAGCAAGTGAACAGCGGCAGCCCGGACAAATTCATCCTGCTGCCGTGACATCGCCTCAAATGTGGGAGGGGGTAAGCCCCTCCCACTTCAGATCTTTACTCGGCCTCGGGTACGCCTTTTTCCCACGCCGACCACTGCTTCACAATCGCCTGCACCAGCGGGTTGCCCGTGCGGTACAGGTTTTCCAGTGCCGGTACAAAGCCGCCCTGGTCCGCATACTTGAGCAAGTTGTCGACCTCGCTGTAACCCGGATAAGGCCGGTCAAAATCGGAGCCTGCGCGCACCACGGCCAGGCGCTGGATATCCACCAGGCCCTCACGGCTGGCGCGCAGCAGGGCTTCATAAGTGGAGTTGTCCTCCTGCTGGGTGGTGCAGTATTCGCCTTTATTGTCGGTGAGCAACTTGGTCCAGACTTCGGCGCGTTCGCTCAGGCGAGTGCCGGAAAACCAAGTGTTGCCCGCCAGGGTATCGCAGCGCGTGACTTGCGGCGGCTGATTGGCCGGGGCGTCGGGATAGTGCTTGCGCCAGGCGGCGGATTCTTTGCTCTCGGTCAGCTCCACCGTGTGCGACAAGGCAAACGCCTTGGCTTGCAGCTTGGGGTTGAGCTCGAATACTTCGGTCTTGTAGTCCAGCGGTGGCTTTTCGTTGGGCCCCTTGGTGTTGATGCCGATATAACCGGTCGGCCAGTCCTTGGGCGCATCCCGTGAATCCAGCTCCCACTGGGTGCCGAACTCCACCAGGTAATGGGCCCAGGCGGCGGTGCCGATGGTGCCGTGCTTGGGGCTGATACCGGCGATACCGGCGATCAGGAAATAGCTCTGGCGCAGGTCGAATTTGGGCGACAAGGCCAGGGCCAGGGTCGACGCAGCGGCGTTGGTCTGGCCCATGCCGGTTACCAGCAGGCACACGTCCTGGGTGTTGCAGCGAATCACTGGGTACTCGGCAGACAGCCCCGGCACGCGTACTTCCTGCTTGAGTTCCAGGCGGTCGATCCAGGTTTGCGCCTCGGGGGCGAACATGGTGATCAACATCACCTTGGGCTTGATCGGTGCGGGGTTATCCGCCAGCACTACGTGGGGCAGCAGAGCGAGGCCGACGGCCAGCGAGATACGAGTCAGTGCGTTCATGTACAGCTCCTTGATCAGAATTGGTAACCCACGCCGGCGTAGTAACCCCAGCCATCAGAGCGGGCGCGGAAGTTGCCTTCGCCGAAATTCAACTCGCTGCCGTCTTCCCAGTTGCCACCGTTGTGAAAGTAGCGACCCACCAGGGTAAAGCGCAGGTGGGTGAACGCGTACAGCAACACGTTGGTAGCCACCAGGGAATTGGCGGTGCGCGCCGGGTTGTCCTTGTGCAGGTCCGAGCCGAAGTCGTAGTTGGTAAAGCCGATATAGGTCAGCGAAGCACCGTTGTCGAACTTGCCGATGGGCACGATGTACTTCATCTGCGCGCGGTAGCCATCCCAGGAATATTCATTGCTGGCGCCGTAGTTTTCCCACTGGTAACGGCCATAAAAGTTAGCCGACAGGTTGACCCGCGAGTGGGTGTCGATATCGGTGCCCAGGCCGCTGTACAGGGTGTTGGCGCGGTTTTCCTTATGACTGCCGTGATCGTAAATCCAGTCGAAGGCCACATACCACTCCTTGAACGGGCCGATTGCCAGGCTGCGTCCTGCGAGGTAGTCGATGGAAATCCGCGGTTCGTGCTCCATGAACACTGGCGAGCCATGGTCCCACACACCTTTGTCATTACTGTTACCGATGGTGAGGATCTTCGGCACGTCGATGTAGCCATACAGCTCAAAGGGCCCCTTGCGGCCGAAGTATTCGTATTCCAGGTAGACATCGTCCTGAGGCTTGGGGCCGAAGCTGATGTCTTTGCTGCCGATCAGCGTCAGGTCCTGGTTGAACCACTCCGACAGGTAAACGCCTTTTTTCGCCGGTGGGCTGGCCTCAGGGCTAAGGGTTTCGCCCTGGGCTGAATCATCGACGGGCTTTTGCTGCGCCAAAATGGGGCCACTGAGTACTCCCGTAACGGCGGCCAGTAGCAGGGAAACACCAAGGCAAGCACGAGGCTTAGAGGTGGGATGCATTGAAAGTCCTTATTCGTACACGGTTTAGCCCGATTCATCGGGTAGGGCTGAACTTGGCAGCCAAGTTCGTTCCGCAAACGTTTGCACAGGCTGTACCAACTTGTGTCAATGGCTTGAACTGTTTGGAAAAAATGCGAATTAGCCGACGCTTTGGTCAGAAATCAGCGAGCGATCCTGGCTATGGGATTGAATACACGCAGTGCAGTCTGCCGCCGGTATTCGCTCGGCGTCTGGTGCATTTCGATGCGAAAGTGGCGGTTGAAATTGGACAGGTTGGCGTAGCCCACTTCAAAGCAGATATCCGCCACCGACATCTGGCTTTGCAACAACAACCGGCAGGCACGTTGCACGCGGAACTTGCGCATCAGGTCGATAAAACCGTGGCCGGTGTTGCGCTTGAAAAAACGCGAGAAGCCCGGCTCGCTCATCTCCAATTGCCGCGCAATGTCCGATAGGCGCACGTCGCCGGTCAGTTCGCGCATCAGGTAATCAAAGGCTTTGTTGATGCGATCGGCACTGCGCGCATCCAGGGTGGGTGCGTAGTACGGGCTGGCCAGGGTCTTGGCCTGTGTGGGCGAGGCGTTCTTCAGGGTGTCGAGCAGCTGCAGGAACAGGGTCAGGCGTTGCAGGCCATGGGCGCTGCCGATGGCCTCCATCAGCCGTGCCGCACTCGTTGCTGCTTCGCCGCTGAATTCAAGGCCGCATCGCGCCCGTTCAAACAACGGTTGTAGATCGCCGAGCTCAGGCAGGGTGGTGCGTAGGGCGAGGAGGGCGGCGCCGTCGAACTGCAGCACCACGTCGCGGCCGCTCAGGTATTCGCCCGGCGCCAGGTCGCCGATCCAGTCGTGGGGCAGGTCAGGACCGATCAACGCGACATGACCGGCGCTGAACGCACCAATATAGTCGCCCGCCACCAGCTTGCCGCTGCCCTGGCGGATCAGGTGAATCTCGAACTCGGGGTGGTGGTTCCAGCGCGCCAGCTCATAGGGATAGTCATGTTCGAACCAGCGAAAACCATGCTCCGGTTCGGGCAGGATCACTTCAAGCTCCGCAGGGCGGTGCTCTAACGGGCTGGCGCGGCTGATGGGCATGGTGCTGCCTCTTGTCGTTGTGCAATGGACTCAAAATACGCGCACCGGCAATCAGTGTGCTACCCCGGTTTTGCCTTGCACTGGTACTTTTTTGATCCTGGGCTTGAGGTTAAAAAAGTATCAGCCGCGCAGTCGCCAGTCGTTTGTGAGGGCCAGGCCGAGCTGCTGTAATCGAGGCACGCCCACAAAAACAACAGGTGCAATGTGCCGGCGACCCGAACTCATTTTTACAGGACACCGCGATGAAACGACTCGAAGGTAAAAGCGCGTTGATCACCGGATCGGCGCGGGGTATCGGCCGAGCATTCGCCCAGGCCTATATTGCTGAAGGCGCTACCGTTGCCATTGCCGACATCAACCTGCAACGCGCCCAGGCCACCGCCGCCGAATTGGGCCCCCAGGCTTACGCCGTGGCGATGGACGTCACCGATCAAGCTTGCATCGACGCCGCCATCGCCGCGGTCGTGGCCCATGCCGGCAAGCTGGATATCCTGATCAACAATGCTGCGCTGTTCGACCTGGCACCTATTATCGACATTACCCGCGACAGCTTTGAGCGGCTGTTCTCGATCAACGTCGCCGGCACCCTGTTCACGCTACAAGCCGCGGCCCGGCAGATGATCAGCCAGGGCCATGGCGGCAAGATCATCAACATGGCCAGCCAGGCCGGACGGCGGGGTGAACCGTTGGTAGCCGTCTATTGTGCGACCAAGGCGGCGGTGATCAGCCTGACGCAATCGGCGGGGTTGAACCTGATCAAGCAGGGCATCAACGTCAATGCCATCGCTCCGGGCGTAGTGGACGGCGAGCACTGGGACGCAGTTGATGCACTGTTTGCCAGGCATGAGGGGCTGGCACCTGGCGAGAAGAAAAAGCGGGTAGGGGATGAGGTACCGTTCGGGCGCATGGGCACGGCGCAAGATCTGACTGGAATGGCGATCTTCCTTGCGTCGAAGGAAGCCGATTATGTGGTGGCCCAGACCTACAACGTGGATGGCGGCAACTGGATGAACTGAAGCCATGCACCGTTAAAAACATGGGAGGGGCGGTGCGACGATTCGACTTGTACCCATGGCGGTGTTGCCAGCCATCTATAAAGTGACTGACACTCCGTCACCTGGGGCCTGCCACCGGAGAATCACCATGACCCTTGCGAAAACCGCCATCGCTTCATTCGACGTCGACGCGCAGAAAATCTTCACGCCTTTGTGCCCCAACGAATTGCCGGTGGTCGGTGGCGACCGCATTGGCGCCGAACTCAACTACATGGCCAGCCTCGCCGGTCATCGCATCGGCAGCAAGGACGCCCACACCCCGCACGCCCCTTGGGTGGTTGCGCAGCACAGCGAGATGTTGCAACCCACCGGCCTTGCCCACGCCGATGTCACTTGGGTCAGCCACTGCGTACCGGGCACCGAAGGCTTCACATTGCTCGACGAACTGCCAACGCCTTATGACTATGACTACTTCGTCTGGAAGGGCGTCGAACCCGACCTGCACCCTTATGGCGCCTGCTACCACGACCTGCATGACAAACTGTCCACCGGCGTCATCGAGTACCTCAAGGCCCGAGGGGTGGTGCGTGTGATCGTCGGCGGCCTGGCTTTGGACTACTGCGTCAAGACCACTGTGTTGCAGTTGCTCAAGGCCGGATTGCAAGTGGTCCTGCACCTGCCGGCGTGCCGCAGCATCAGCGAGGAGGGGGGGGTACAGGCGGTCAATGAGTTGCTCAAGGCGGGTGCTGTCATCAGTAGCACCCGCGATGAACTGGCCGCGATTGCGCAGCGCTCAAGCCTCAACGCTCAATCGAGCGACTCCACCGCGCATTCCATTCCGGCCTCGCCTGGTTAACCTGGTCCCAGTCAATTGAAATCGCCGTCTGCAAGTAACCCTGCATGGCTTCCACCCGTGCCCGGGTCTTTTCGGTGGTGGGCGTCGTCGGGTTCGACGGGATCTGGTCGCCGTCCTCCAGCGCCGGCGCCTGGGCCTCGGCGGTCAGCAAGAACGCTGCGAGTTTCTGCGCCAGTTCCGGCTGGTCATTGCGGGCGATCACGCATTCGGCCACGTTGAGAACCACCGCGCCTTCCTTGGGCTGCGCATATTCCATGGGGATGCCCAACAGCTTCTGCGTGGCGACCTGGGTCGGCGTCAGGGGGAAGAGTGCGGCTTCGTCGGTTTGCACCATCTCGGAGATCTTCGCGGAGCTGGCGATGTATTCCAGTACGTTGGGGCCGACGCTCGTAGGCCAGGCTTTGAAGCCCGGTTCTACATTGGTTTCATCGCCACCCTGGATGCGGTTGAACATCAGGAAACCGTGCAGGCCAAAGGTGGAGGAGGCCAGGGACTGGAACACCACTTTGTCCTTGAAACGCGGGTCGGCCAGGTCCATCCACGAGGTGGGTGCGGACCAGCCCTTGTCCTTGAACATCTTGGCGTTGTAACCCAGGCCGGTGACGCCCAGTGTTACGGCCACGGCTTCGTCCTTGATTCTGGCCTTGGCCGGGATCTGCTCCAGGGTCGGGCTTGGCGCGAGCTTGTCGCACAGGCCCATGGAGATCGCGCGGTACATGATGCCGTCGTCGAGGAACATGACGTGCATCTGCGGGTTGGCCTTGTTGGCCTGGACCTTGGCAAGGATGTCCGAGGAGGTGCCGGGTACGATCACCACCTTGACGTTGTTGGCTTTCTCGAAGGCGGGCAGCACCTTGTCGGCGTACACCCGTTCCATGGTACCGCCGTTCATGCCCAGATACAGCGTGGGGGCGGCATGGGCGGTGCCGGTGAGCAAGGCGAGGGACAAGCAGGATAAAGCGATGCGTGAGTGCATGGATGTTTTTCCTCTCAGGCTTGGAAACGACGGATGGAAAACGCTTCGATGGGTTGGCGGCTGGCCCCTGCGCAGACAATCTCTGCCAGGGCTTCGCCGACTGCGGGGCCGAGCTGGAACCCGGCGCCGGCGAAGCCGAAACCGTGGAGCAGGCCAGGTTGGGTGCTGCTGGGGCCGATCACCGGTTCGTGATCGGGCAAGTAACCTTCGGTGCCGCTCCAGGTCCGGATCGCCTGGGCACCCTTGAGAAATGGATAGAGTTCGCTGGCATTGCGCAGAATTTCCAGCAGCGCGGCCTGGCCTGGCCTGGCTTGCTGTGGGCCGAGGGCAAAGCCGCGACCGCCGCCGAGGATGCAGTTGCCCCTGGCGACTTGCCGCGCATAGATCCCTCCGCCCTCGACACCGGTACTGACAGTCATCACCACCGGCAGTGGTTCGGTGACCAGCATCGCCGGGTGCGCCGAGGTAATCGGTACCGGCTCGTCAAACTGTGCAGCGACACTGCCGGCCCAGGCACCGGCGCAGTTGAGCAGCCAGGGGGCTTGCAGATGCAAGCCATTGGCACAGTGCACCTGGAACTGTTGGCTGTTGTACTCGATGCCGATCACTTCGGCTTGCTCGTACACCTCGGCGCCGTGGCGTAGGGCGGCACGGGCGAAGGCAGGGGCCACTAGTCGCGGGTTGGCATGTCCGTCTTCCGGGCACAAGGAGGCACCCACTGCCACGTCGCCCACCCAGGGGAAACGCTCGCGCAACTCAGTGCGATCCAACAGCTGCAAGCCCAGGTCGAAGCCACGGGTTTGTTCGGCATACGCATGCAGCGCAGCAAAATCTACCGGGCTGCGCGCCAGCTTCAAATGCCCGCAGCGCACGTACTCGCCACTAATGCCAATCAAGCCTGGCAAGTCGGCCCACAGTTGATGGGCGCGCTGGGACAACGGTAACTGATGCAAGGGCCGGCCCTGGCGGCGCACGCCGCCATAATTGACGCCGCTGGAGTGCGAGCCACAAAAATCCCGTTCCACCAGCGCCACCCGCTGGCCTTTTCGCGCGAGTGTCAAAGCTGCCGAAGCGCCGACGATCCCGCCGCCCAGGACGATGACGTCGATCATGGTTGCCCCTCCACGCCAAACGGCAGCGGCTTGATCGGCGCTTGGCCTCGCAGGCGTCCGACTTGTTCGATGCCACGCCCGCTGCGCTGGGCGACAATTTCCGCCGTCGCCAACCCGCACATCCGTCCCTGGCAGCGGCCCATGCCAATGCGGCAATGGGCTTTGACCCGATTTATTTCCCAGTGACCCTCATCCACTACTGCCCGCACTTCACCGACGCTGACCTCTTCGCAGCGGCACAGAATCAGTTCGTCGGGGGCTTGCACAGCCCATTGTTCGGGGAAAGGGAACGCGGTTTCCAGGCCCTGACGAAAGCCCTGGATCCTCGCCAACTGCTTCTGCAGCGTATCCTGGCGGTGCTGATCGACCGTAATGCCGGCATCCTCCAGCAGCGCCAAAGCCGCATATTCGCCAGCCATCTGCGCCGCATCCGCGCCCATGATCCCTGCGCCATCGCCAGCCAGATACACCGCCTCGACGCTGCTGCGCCCAGCGCAGTCCCGCTGCGGCAACCAGGCGCGGTTGAGATTATTCCAGGCAAAGTCACAGCCGAGTAAATCCGCTAGTTGCGTTTCGCTGCGCAGGGCATGCGCGAAGGCCACCGCATCGCATTCCAGCGTCTGTTCGCCCCAGCGAATGCCGTGGACCCGTTGCTCTCCATCGATCTGCGACAGTGTTGCGCCCTGATGCACGGCAATCCCATGGGTCGTCAGCCAAGCACGGTAATACAAACCCTTTGCCAGGGTCGCCGGTTGCCTGAGCAGCGCCGGTAATGCGCGACATTGGGCACTGAACGGCGCACTGTCGAGCACGGCCAACACCTTGGCGCCCGCCTGGGCATATTGATAAGCGACGAGATAGAGCAGTGGTCCGGAACCACAAAACACTACGCGTTCGCCAATTGCGCAGCCCTGGTACTTCAAGGCGATTTGCGCCGCGCCCAGGCTGTAGACGCCCGGCAAGGTCCAGCCCGGCACCGGCAGGATGCGGTCGGTGGCGCCGGTGGCGACAATGATGCGCGAATACTCAACGCTGTCGATGCGACCGCTGGTGAGCAGGTCGAGACGGTTGTCCTCGGCGTTCCATACCAGGGTTTGCGGCCGGTAGTCGATCAACGGCGCAAGCTCGTCCATGATGCGATGCACGGTCTGCGCCTTGCTCGCTTCAAAGCCGTAGAGTTGTTTGGCCGAGCGCTGGAAGTTTGCCGGTTGGCGCCGATATATCTGCCCGCCGCCGCGCAGGTTCTCATCGATCAAGCAGGGTTTTATGCCGTGATCGAGCAGCGTACGTGCGGCAGCGATGCCCGCTGGGCCTGCGCCTACAATTGCCACGGGCTTCATGGCTGCCGTCCTGGATCGCGGCTGATCGCGTGACCTTCTTCGAGCAACGTCGAGCAGGCCCGTACGCGTCGCCCATCGGCAAGCCGTACCCAACAATCCTGGCACGCACCCATCAGGCAAAAACCGGCGCGGCGTTCGGCGCTGAAATCGCTGCCGCGCAGATGGTCGGCGCAGGTTAGCATGGCAGTCAGCAAGGTATCGCCGAGCAGCCCGGTGGCCGGCTGCCCATCAAGGGTGAACGCCAGGGCTGGGCGCTGGGTTTCGGTCAGCCGCTTGAACAGCGCCATCAATGTTTCCCCACCAGTACACGGTCCAGGCCGTAGACCCGATCGAGCAGAATCATGGTCGCTGCGGTGAGTGCGATCACCAGCGCCGATACCGCCGCCATCATTGGATCGATGGACTCAGTGGCATACACGTACATGCGCACCGGCAGGGTTTGTGTGGCAGGTGAACTGACGAAGATTGACAGGGTCACCTCATCGAAACTGTTGATGAACGCCAGCAACCAACCACCGGCCACCCCAGGCAAAATCATCGGCAAGGTGATTTGCCGGAACAACGTAAAGCGCCCGGCTCCGAGGGATTCGGCGGCCTGCTCGGCACTGCGATCAATCCCGATCGCTGCCGCCAGCACCAGGCGCAGTACATAGGGAGTGATGATCACCACGTGCGCCAGCATCAGCCAGGTAAAGCTGCCATTAACGCCCATCAACGCAAACAGGCGCAGCATCGCCACGCCCAGCACCAGGTGCGGGATGATGATCGGCGACAGAAACAGTGCACTGAAAAAGTTACGCCCGGGGAACATATAGCGACTGATCGCCAAAGCCGCCGGTACCGCGATCAAGGTCGCCAGGGACGCGGCGGTAAACGCCAGGATCAGGCTGTTATAGAAGGCCTGGATGAAGTCGGCGCGTTCGAATACGGCGCGAAACCAGCGCAGGGAAAAGCCCGATGTGGGCAGGCTCAAGGTGTTTTCCGGGGTGAACGCCACCAGGCAAACCACCACCAGCGGCGCCATCATGAACAGCACCACCAAACCATGGAAACCGAGGGCCAAAGGACCGTTTCTGGACATGCGCTTAAACCCCCAGGGACTTTTTATAGCGGCCTTCGACCATTCGGTTCCAGCTCAGCATGATCAGTAGATTGACCAACAGCAGCACCACCGCGATAGTCGCGCCCATGGGCCAGTTGAGTTCCGAGAGGTATTGGTCATACACCACAGTGGCGACCATTTTCAGACGTCGCCCGCCCAGCAGCCCTGGGATTGCGAATGAACTGGCGGCCAGGCCGAACACGATCAAGGTGCCGGACAGCACGCCGGGCATCACTTGCGGCAACACGATCTTGCGCATCACCGTGGCCTGGCTTGCGCCCAGCGACAGCGCCGCTTGTTCCGCCGAGGGGTCGAGCTTTTGCAGGGAGGTCCATACCGGGATGATCATGAACGGCAGCATCACGTGCACCAGCGCGATGATCACGGCGAACGGCGTATACAGCAGCTTCACCGGGCGCCCGCCGATGGCCTGGATCACTTGGTTGACCAGGCCATCGGCGCCGAGCAGCAAGCTCCAGCCAAACGCGCGTACCACCACGGAAATCAGAAGCGGTGTGAGGATCAGGATCAGGAAGACCGACCGCCACGGCGTACCCATGCGGCTGAGGATGTACGCCTCCGGTACCCCGATCAGCACGCACAGCAACGTTACCAGCGCACTGATCCAGAAGGTGCGCCAGAAGATCTCGTAGAAATAGGCATCGCTCAACAATGCCAGGTAGTGGTCCAGGGTCCACTGATCGGCCTTTACACCCACCTGGTAATCGAACACGTTGAAGGACAGTACCAGCGTCAAGGCCAATGGCAGGATCAGTAACCCGCCAAACAGCACCAATGCCGGTAACGAGAGCAGGTAGCCGCGACTCATGGGTGCACCTCATCGGCCGCCAGTACCCGCAGCAAATCCGCTTGCCATTGCAGGCCCACTGCCGCGCCGTTGCAAAGCGGTGCGCTGCCATCGTTGCCGCGCACCACGGTAATTTCGCCAAGGGGGGTATGGATGCGATACAGCCATTGGCTGCCGAAAAAGTAGCGGTCGAGCACCTGGCCTTGCACGCGGCCTGAACCTGCTTGTACCAATTGGATCTTTTCCGGACGCAGGCTCAGGGTCAGTTGGCCAGCGCCGCCCTGGTGACGCACTTGGGGGACACCGAGCGCGTCGTAGTCGCCGGCCAGCAGGTTGGCCTTGCCGACAAAGTCAGAGATGAAGCGCGTGCGCGGGTGTTCATAGAGTTTGTACGGCGCGTCGATCTGGGTCACGCGCCCGGCCTGCATCACGACCACGCGATCGCTGATGGAGAGCGCTTCGCCCTGGTCATGGGTGACCATTAAGGTGGTGATGCCCACCGCACATTGAATGCGGCGGATCTCGAACTGCATCTCTTCACGCAGGTTGGCGTCAAGGTTGGACAACGGTTCATCCAACAGCAGAACCGGTGGCTCGATCACCAATGCACGGGCCAGCGCGACGCGTTGGCGTTGGCCGCCGGAGAGTTCCCGAGGGTAGCGTTCGGCATGGGGGGCCAGACGCACCAGTTCGAGTACGGTCTTGACAAGGCTTGCGATCTCGGCGGCCGGTACCTTGCGCATCTTCAAGCCGAAGGCGACGTTGTCGCGCACGCTCATATGGGGAAACAGCGCATAACTTTGGAACACCACGCCCAGGCCACGACTGGCAGGCTTGGCGCGGGTGATGTCGCGACCATCGAGCAGGATCTGGCCGCTGCTCACCTCGACAAAGCCGGCGATCATTTGCAGGGTGGTGGTCTTGCCGCAGCCCGAAGGACCAAGCAGGGAAACGAATTCACCTTTTTCCACCGCGAGGTCGGTGGCAACTACTGCATCAACGGCGCCGTAGCGTTTACTCAAGGCGTTGAGTTGGAGAAATGCCATGTCTGCGTTCCACCTTTTATTCCGCCGCGCCGAAGCGCGTTTTTTTGTTTTGGGCAGATGCGAAAAGAGTGTTGCCGGTGCGTTGACGCTCGATCTTGAGTCGGCTGCCAGTTGTTGTTCGTTTCGCCCCTGTGGACGCAGATTAGAGCGAAGACTAGGATGGGCGGAAGATGGAATTTCATTCAGCGGACTACTATTTTAAGATTTATTCACTGAGCAGAATTTATGTTGATATCGAGTGATACAGATTCCATTCATCGGAATAGTAGCGGCAAGGAAGTCGGTGCTGGTGGCGTATCCCGCGTGTTTGCCTTACTACGCGCTCTGGGTGAAGTGCCCGAGGGAGGTGAACGTGTCACCCAGCTCGCCCACCGAGTTGGCCTCTCCCAGCCCACCACTCACCGCTTGCTACGCAGCCTGATGGATGAAGGCATGGTCGAGCAGGATGCGCGCAGTAAACGCTATCGCCTGAGCCTGGAGTTCTTTGCGTTGGCGGCCAATGCCGGCAAGACTGGCAACCTGCGCGATCTGGTGCGCCCAAGCCTGTTGCGCCTGAGTGCATCGTTGGGAGATTCGCTGTTCCTGCTGGCTCGCAGCGGCTTCGACGCCATTTGCCTGGACCGCAGCGAAGGCCCGTACCCGATTCGTACCTTCACCGGTGATATCGGCGGGCGCGTAGCCCTGGGGGTAGGGCAGGGCAGCCTGGCAATTCTGGCCTTTCTGCCGCAGGAAGAGCGCGAGACGGTCATCCGCTACAACCTGCCACGGCTCAAGGATTTTCATTTGTATGACGAAGTGCTGCTGCGCTCCGAAGTTGAGAACGTTCGCAATTTGGGCTACGCGGCACGCAACACCGGGGTGCTGGAAGGTATGGCGGGGTTGGCAGTGCCGATCCTCAACCGCGAGGGGCATGCGGTCGCAGCGTTGAGTGTGGCGACCATCAGTGACCGCCTGGGGCCAAGCCGATTGCCGATGGTGGTGGAGTTGCTCAAGCGCGAAGCTGCAGCAATCGGGCCACGCATCAACCCGTTCGACCCTACGTTGCGCAGGCCGTCGCAGACGTTTGGTGGATGAGTGATCTTTGCTAAAACGCATTAGCATTGGATCCACTTACGGTATAACCCTGCGACGCTTTCGTTATTCGAGGTCCCATTTTTCATGCTGACCCCTTTGCAACGCCCGCTGTGGCAGATCTATCTGATCTTTCTGGCACCGATGGTGCTGTCCAATTTTCTGCAAAGCTTTTCCGGCACCCTCAACGGTATCTATGTCGGGCAAATGCTCGGCACCCAGGCTTTGGCGGCGGTGTCGGGGATGTTCCCCATCGTGTTTTTCTTTATCGCCCTGGTGATCGGCCTGGGGGCGGGCGCCTCGGTGTTGATCGGCCAGGCGTGGGGTGCCCAGGAGACGGGGCTGGTCAAGGTGATTACCGGCGCCACCCTGACGTTGGGCGCCCTGGTGGGCCTGATTGCCGCGGTGCTGGGCAGCCTGTTTGCGCGCCCGGCCTTGCAGGCATTGGGTACGCCGCTGGATGTGCTCGACGATGCGGTGGGCTATGCCCAGATGATGATGTTGATCATGCCGCTGTTGCTGGTGTTCATCCTCTATACCCAATTGCTGCGTGGGGTGAGCGATACGATTTCACCGTTGCTGGCGTTAATGGTTTCGACCCTGGTGGGCTTGCTGCTCACGCCAGCGCTGATTCGCGGCTGGATCGGCCTGCCGCCCCTTGGCATCCAGAGTGCGGTTTACGCAGGTTTGGTGGCTAACGCCTTGGCGATGCTGTTCCTGGTGCTGCGCCTGCGGCATAAAAACCATGTGATGGCACCGGATCGCGAGCTGCTCGCGGCTTTACGCCTGGACCGCGTCATCCTCGGTAAAGTGCTGCGCATCGGCCTGCCGACAGGCTTGCAGATGGTGGTGTTGTCGTTGTCGGAATTGGTCATCCTGGCCCTGGTCAATAGCCACGGCTCCCAGGCCACGGCGGCTTATGGCGCGGTGACGCAGATCGTCAACTACGTCCAGTTCCCGGCGCTGTCGATTGCCATCACCGCCTCCATCCTCGGTGCCCAGGCGATCGGCGCCGGGCGCCTGGAGCGCATCGGGCCGATCCTGCGCACGGGGTTGGTGATCAACCTGTGCCTGACCGGGGGCCTGATTGTGCTCGGTTATGGGTTGTCGCACTGGTTGCTGGGGCTGTTCATCACTGACGACAGCGCCCGGATCAGAGCCGAACACCTGCTGCACATCATGCTCTGGAGCATCCTGGTGTTCGGCTTCCAGGCGGTGATCGGCGGCATCATGCGCGCCAGCGGCGTGGTGCTGATGCCGGTGGCAATCTCGATTTTCTGCGTGCTTTGCGTGGAGCTGCCGATGGCTTATCTGTTCAACGCACACTTCGGGCTGGAGGGGGTGTGGATGGCGTTCCCGGTGACCTACCTGGCAATGCTGGTATTGCAGACCGCGTATTACCGGCTGGTATGGCGGCATAAGCAGATCAAGCGGTTGGTTTGAGGCTGAGCCCGCGCAGTAACACCTCCAGGCCCTGCAAGCCTTCCTCCAGCCGCGCGCTCGGGTGTGCATCCCGGGCGATCCACAACGCCGTGTTGACCAGGCTGCCGTTGATCAACTGCGCCAGTGCCTGGCTGGGTGCCGGCGCCACCCATCCGGCTTGCATCAGGGCCTCCAAGAGTTGGCGCAACGACTCAACGCAGTGGTGTTGTGAGCCGGTATCCCCCAGCACCGCTGGCGCATCCTGCAACACAATGCGCTGGATTTCCGGATCCTGGGCCATGCGCAGATAAGCTCGGCAGCGTTCGCAAAACCCGCTCCAGGGCTCTATGGCCTGCGCGCTGATGCGTTGCAAGTGCTCGTCCATCTCGCTGTCGAGCTGGGCGACTACGGCTGCCAGCAAGCCTTTTTTGTCACCAAAGTGATGGTACAACGCACCGCGCGTCAGCCCGGCTTGAGCGGTAAAGTCATCCATCGAGGTATGGGCATAGCCTTGGGTGGCGAATGCCCGGCGCGCACTTGCGATCAGGCGGGCGCGAGTCTCTTCGATCATTTCGGCACGGGCTCGGCTCATGGAAGTCTCATCGGTTGGTGATTGACATACGGTGCGTATGCGAAGCATGATCCATCACATACGCACCGTATGTATTCTGCCCGGATCGTTTCAGATAGCAAGGCCGCGGCTTGAGCAAGAGGTTACGCAGGATGGCAAACCCTTACGCCGAATTATTCCAGGTCCCAGGCGCCCGAGCTTTTGTGCTCGCAGGCATGTTGGCGCGCATGCCAATCTCGATGACCGGTATCGGCCTGATCACCATGCTCGCCCAAGTCCATGGCGGTTATGGGCTGGCGGGGTCGGTGGCGGCGGTGTTTGCCCTGGCCACGGCGTTTTGTGCGCCGCAAGTGTCGCGTTGGGTGGACCGCTACGGGCAGGGCAAGGTCCTGCCGATAGCCGCACTGATCGGCGGCGGGGCGCTATTGATGTTGTTGCTGTGTACGCGTTTGCAGGCACCAAGCTGGACGCTGTTCCTGTTTGCTGCGCTGGCCGGCTGCATGCCCAATATGTCCGCCATGGTGCGGGCGCGCTGGACCGAGTTGTACCGCGGCCAGCCCAGGCTGCAAACCGCGTTTGCTCTGGAGTCGGTGCTGGATGAGGTGTGCTTTATTATCGGCCCACCCATTTCTGTGGGCCTGAGCGTAGTGCTGTTCCCCGAAGCCGGCCCTTTGGTGGCGGCATTGTTACTAGCGGTGGGCGTCACCACCTTTGTAATGCAGCGGCAAACCGAGCCACCCATACACGAGCACCACGGCGCGCATGGCCGCTGGCTGATCGCTTCCCCTGCGGTTTTGATTCTGATGACCTTGCTGCTGGCCATGGGCGTGATCGTCGGCGTGGTGGACGTGGTCAGTGTGGCGTTCGCCCAGCATCAGGGCCAGCCGGCGGCGGCGAGTATTGTGCTGTCGGTGTACGCCATCGGTTCGTGCCTGGCCGGGCTGGCTTTCGGTGCCCTCAAGCTCAAGGCGCCGTTGCCGCGTCAGTTCCTGTTCTGCGGTGTGGCCACGGCGTTGACTACCTTGCCCTTGTTGCTGGTGAGCAACATCCCCGGCCTGGCCGTCGCCATATTTATCTCCGGCCTGTTCTTTGCGCCCACCTTGATCGTGTCGATGGCCATGGTCGAGCAGATCGTTGCGCCCAGCCGTCTTACCGAAGGCATGACCTGGTTGATCACCGGGCTGAGCATCGGCGTTGCTATCGGCGCCGCCAGCTCTGGTTGGATGATCGATCATTTCGGCGCTGCCAGTGGGTTCCGGGTGGCGTTGGCGGCGGGGGCGGTGGTGTTGTTGGCCGCATGGTTGGGGTATCGGCGGTTGGGCTGAGTGCCGGCTTGTTCACACTTGATAGCGACCGCTGTGTCGATGCCACTCGTAATTGCCGCCCAGCCAGGCTTTTACCCCGCCGAGGAAGCGCTTGAGCGTGGGGGAGGCCTGTTTGAGCAGCCTTCTTTCCTTGGCTTCATATCTACGTATAAGCGTGTTGTGAAGATCGGCTGTCAACCACAAGGCTTGCTGTAATGAACAACCTTGTTCGTTTGCCAGCAGCAATGGCAGGTTGAAATCACCGATGCCAGGCTCTTGCTCTTTGGATGCGGAATACAAGTCATTGACGAGCATGGTCAAACTTGCAGCTAGGGCGATCACTTCGCGTACAGGCGCAGAAAAATAAGTATCGGCACCCAGTTCATAGCCGCCGACAATATCAATGAGGGCCATGCAAGGTAAAAAGCTGTTGACTTGACGATGTGCCAAATATTCCCAGACTTGAGGCAGGCTGTGTTCGATGCGCCATGAAGCTTCCGCATTCATGGTCACGAACATCGCAATGGTCTCCGACTGAACGCGAGCTTTCTGCGAGGGTGTCGCATAGCGATCCAGGTGGTTCATATATCCCCGCAATCCACGTAAAACCGGATCATCGTTGAGCGCACGTTTGAGCGCGAGGTCGTGGGATGGAATCAGATATGCCCTGTCCAGGGCGGCCAGGGCCAGTGACAAGCGTGCGCCCAGGAGCTTGGGGTTGGCGCCACTTCGCTCATCATCACAATAGTGATCGTCTACCGCGAACAGCGCCGCCATGCATTTTGCAGACAGTAGCAAGCGTTGAACGTCGTCGGTGTCGGCGTGACACAGCATTACGAAACGCCCGAAGTTCGAGGCCCTTACGTGATCCAACTGCCCCTCGAAAATACCGATTCGATTGATCCACGCCATTAACAGCGCATTGATACGATTGCCGAGCGCTTCGTCCAGTCGTATCGGTAATGGACATTCAAGCGCAGGTATTTCCAGGCCGGTTGAGTTTTTTTGTGGGGGAGGCGGCGGGCTGATGTCGTTCATAGCAAGACTCCGGGTGTCTATGCCATTGGACGTTACTGCGGACCAAGGATCAGGAAGGGCGTTGATTTCAATTTAGAAGTCCGGGTGGAAAAACACAATGGACCCTTTAGTTCTGATTGGAGTCAACGACCTCTAATGCCCGAATAAGACCATTTGGGATGACTCGCGTCGTCACTTCGCCACACGCATCGAACGAGCCCTGTGGCGATGTTGCCTGACTGGCCAATTCAAACCGCCGCTAGACCGTCGTCGTGCTGTTGCAGAAACTCATTCAGCGCTTGGCGCGTAAGGTCGTTCAACGTCACCTTTTTACGCATTGCGGCCAGAGCGGCTGCCAGATGCAGTTCATGCCCAACGCGTACGTTGAACGAGCCCTTGCATGGCTTCTCAGGTGATTGCCCCAGGGTCTGGCAGGTAGCCAGATAATCGTCCACGGCTTCGCGAAAGGCTGCGTCCAGTTCTGCGACGGTTTTGCCTTCGTAGCTCACTAATGCCTTGATGAATAAAATCTTGCCGAACAGGCAGTTGTCTTCGAGGCTGGCCTCGATAGAGCCGATGTAGCCTTTATGTTTGAGCTGGTTGTTCACTGAATCAGTTCTCCTGATTTCAATTGTTCGATGATCTGGCGCCGAATGTAATGTTTCAGTTCGTTGCCCGGGTGAGGCTTGTGCAACGTGATCATTGCACTGGGGTCGCCGATATCGAACTTGACGCGGCTTCCAGCCCCTTCAATCAGTGTGTATCCGAGTCGGCGTAACAGCGTGACGAGCTCGGGCCAGGTAAATGCCATGTGCTCATTGAGCAATTTGGCGAGCAGCTTTTCATTTTTGGACACGGCGTTCCTTGCGTGTAACTAAATGTAGTTGCAAAAAGTGGTGTTCGTCAATGCTAGCTCGGGGGCGTATGCCTTTCCCGGAATTGATGTAACCCTTGATGACAGCTCGCTCGATGCCACCCATCCCCCCGCTAATTTTTCCCTTCCCGGTTCGTTTTATAGGGACGACGTGCCTTTGTGCTTCCCGCCTATTGCCCCGGATTCGAAGAAATGAATGCTGAAGACTCCTTGAAACTTGCTCGCCGGTTTATCGGGCTGCCCCTGGAAAAACGCCGACTGTTCCTGCAAGCCTTGCAGAAAGAGGGCGTGGATTTTTCCAGGTTTCCGATACCGGCAGGGGTGGAGGTTGAGGATCGCCAGGCGCTTTCCTACGCGCAGCAGCGCATGTGGTTTCTCTGGCAATTGGAACCGGCCAGTGGCGCCTACAATTTACCTGGCGCGGTGCGCTTGACCGGCGCGCTGAGCCTACCTGCGATGGAGCAGGCGTTCGCCAGCCTGGTGGCGCGTCACGAAACCCTGCGCACCGTGTTCCAGCGACAGGCCGACGAGCGCTTGGCGCAGGTGGCGGTAGAACCGGCGGTGAATGTCGAGCAGTTGGACGTCAGCGCCTTGCCAGACGCCGAGCGCGAGCAGGCCGTCAGCGACGCCGCTACCCGCCAGTCCCTGTTGCCGTTCGACCTGGAGCACGGCCCGCTGCTGCGTGTGCAACTGCTCAAACTCGCCGATCAAGAGCACGTGCTGCTGCTAACCCTGCATCACATCGTCTCTGATGGTTGGTCGATGAACGTACTGATCGACGAGTTCATTCGTTGCTATGACGCCCATGAGCGCAACGAAGAACCGCAATTGCCGGCGCTGCCGATCCAGTACAGCGACTATGCCCTGTGGCAACGGCGCTGGCTGGAAGCGGGGGAGCAGGCGCGCCAGTTGGAATACTGGCAGGCGCGCCTGGGCGACGAGCATCCGGTACTGGAACTGCCCACCGACCACCCACGCCCGGCGATGCCCAGCCATCAAGGCACGCGGTATAACTTCGCGATTGATCCGGCATTGGCGGTACAACTGCGCAGTTGCGCGCAAAAACACAACGTCACTTTGTTCATGCTGCTGCTGGGCGCGTTCAATGTGCTGCTGCATCGCTATACGGGCCAGGGTGATATCCGCGTCGGCGTGCCGATTGCCAATCGCAACCGCACTGAAGTCGAAGGGCTGATCGGTTTCTTCGTCAACACCCAGGTGTTGCGCACCGAACTGAGCGGGCAAACCCGCGTCACCGAGCTGTTGCAAGGCATCAAGGAACACGCGCTGGGTGCCCAGGCCCATCAGGAATTGCCCTTCGAGCGCCTGGTAGAAGCGCTGAAAATCGAGCGCAACCTGAGTCACACGCCGCTGTTCCAGGTGATGTACAACCACCAGCCGGTCGTCGCCGACATCGCTTCGGTCAGTACCGCGTCCGGCCTGGAGCTGGCCCTGGTGGAATGGCAAGGCCGCACCACGCAGTTCGACCTGACCCTGGACACCTATGAAAAATCCGGCACCCTGCACGCCGCGTTGACCTACGCCAATGACCTGTTTGACGCGCCGACCATCGACCGCATGGCCCAACACTGGATCAGCCTGTTGCAGGCGATGGTGTTGGATGGCGAACAGCGTATCGGCGAATTGTCGATGCTTGATGCCCAAGAACAGCACCGGCTGGTTCACACCTGGAACCAGACTGCCGAGTCATACCCAACCGAACGCGCAATTCATCACCTGATCGAAGACCAGGTTCAGCGCACCCCGGATGCACCGGCACTGGTATTCGGTACAACCACCTTGACCTACGCCCAGCTCGACAGCCGGGCCAACCAGCTGGCCCACGCCTTGTGCGAGCAGGGCGTAGGCCCCGACGTGCTGGTGGGGATCTGTGTCGAGCGTTCCGTCGAAATGGTCATCGGCCTGCTGGCGATTCTCAAGGCCGGTGGCGCCTACGTGCCCCTCGACCCCGAGTATCCCCAGGAACGCCTGGCCTACATGATCGAAGACAGCGGCATTCGGTTGCTGCTCAGCCAGCAAAGCCTGCTGGCCGCGCTGCCCGCTGCCGGTATCCAGGTGATTGCCCTGGATCAGCCGGCGCTGTGGCTCGACGGCTACAGCCACACAGCGCCCGCCGTCGCTATTGATGCACTCAATCTCGCCTATGTGATCTACACCTCCGGCTCCACAGGCAAGCCCAAGGGCGCCGGCAACAGCCATCGAGCGCTGGTCAACCGCTTGAGCTGGATGCAGCAGGCGTACGGTTTGGATGCCGCGGATGCGGTGTTGCAGAAAACCCCGTTCAGCTTCGACGTGTCGGTGTGGGAATTCTTCTGGCCGCTGATGACCGGTGCGCGCCTGGTGGTTGCGGCGCCTGGGGAGCACCGTGAACCGGCGCGCCTGATCGAAACCATCGGCCGGTACGCCATCACCACGTTGCACTTCGTGCCGTCGATGCTGCAGGCGTTTATCCACGAGCCGGGCGTGCAGGCGTGCACCCGCCTCAAGCGCATTGTGTGCAGCGGCGAAGCCTTGCCCCTGGATGCGCAACTGCAGGTGTTCGCCAAGTTGCCGGGTGCGGCGCTGTACAACCTCTATGGCCCGACCGAAGCGGCCATCGACGTCACCCACTGGACCTGCATCGACGAAGGCGCCGACAGCGTACCCATCGGCCGTCCGATCGCCAACCTCGCCACCTATGTGCTCGACGCCCAACTCAACCCGGTGCCTGACGGTGTAGCTGGCGAGCTGTACCTGGGCGGTACTGGCCTGGCGCGCAGTTATCATCGGCGCCCGGCGTTGACCGCCGAACGTTTTGTGCCAAGCCCGTTCGTGACGGGTGAGCGGCTGTATCGTACCGGTGACCGTGTGCGCCAGCGCGCCGACGGTGTGATCGAATACCTCGGCCGTCTCGATCACCAAGTCAAGTTGCGCGGCTTGCGTATCGAACTGGGCGAAATCGAAACCCGCCTGATGCAGCACCCGCAAGTGCGCGAAGCGGTGGTGTTGGTGCAAGGTGGCAAACAATTGGTCGCGTACCTGGTGTGTGAAGGCGAGGAGCCGACCGACCTCAAGGCCTGGCTGCTCGGCAGCCTGCCGGAATACATGGTGCCGACCCACTTCCTCACCCTGTCCAAGCTGCCGGTGACCGCCAACGGCAAGCTTGACCGCAAGGCATTGCCACTGCCGGATGCAGCGCTGCAACAGGCGTTTATCGCCCCACAAGGCGACCTGCAAACAGCCCTGGCGGCGATCTGGAGCGATGTGCTCGGCGTTGAACAGGTCGGCCAGGACGATAACTTCTTCGAGCTGGGTGGCGACTCGATCATTTCTATCCAGGTGGTCAGCCGCGCCCGCCGGGCCGGTATCCGACTGAGCCCCCGGGACCTGTTCCAGTACCAAAGCATCCGTAGCCTTTCGCGGGTGGCCAGCTTCGACCAAGTCAGCCTGATCGACCAGGGCCCGGTCAGTGGCGAGGTGATTCTGACCCCAGTGCAACAGCACTTTTTCGCCCAAGCGATCCCGGCACATCATCACTGGAACCAGTCGTTGCTGCTGACCCCGCGAGAGGCGTTGCAGCCCGCGCAGCTGGAAGCGGCCTTGAACCAGCTGATCCAGCATCACGACGTCTTGCGTCTGCGTTTTGTGCAGCAGGCGGATGGCTGGCATCAGAGCCATGCGGCGCCCCTCGCCGAGCCGCTGCTGTGGCAGTCTCACGCCAACATCGACGCCGAGTTGGCAGCGCTGTGTGATGAAGCCCAGCGCAGCCTCGACCTCGAACAAGGCCCGCTGATACGCGCCGCATTGGTGAGCATGGCCGATGGCAGCCAACGCTTGCTGCTGGTGATCCACCACCTGGTCGTCGATGGTGTGTCCTGGCGCATCCTGCTCGAAGACCTGCAACAGGCTTACCGCGGACAGTCGCTGCCGGCGAAAACCAGCGCGTACCAGCATTGGGCGCAGCAACTTCACGACCACGCGCAAACCCTCGACGAGCAACTGCCGTACTGGCAGGCGCAATCGGTCGACACCGATCTACCTTGCGACCACCCCGAGGGCGGCCTGCAAAACCGGCTGGGCACCAAACTGGAAACCCGCCTCGACGCCGAGCAGACCCGCCGGTTGCTGCAAGACGCACCGGCGGCCTATCGCACCCAGGTCAACGACCTGCTGCTGACGGCCCTGGCGCGGGTGATCAGCCGCTGGAGCGAACAACCCGCTGCGCTGATCCAGCTCGAAGGCCATGGCCGCGAAGACCTGTTCGACGACATCGACCTGAGCCGCACCGTCGGCTGGTTTACCAGCCTGTTCCCGGTGCGTCTGCACGCCGAAGGCGGTTTATCCGATGCGATCAAATCGGTCAAGGAGCAACTGCGCACCGTGCCCGACAAGGGCCTGGGTTACGGTCTGCTGCGTTACCTGGGTTCGCCGCAGGCCCGCGAAAGCCTGGCGAACCTCGCCGCGCCACGCATTACGTTCAACTACCTGGGCCAGTTCGACCGTCAGTTCAATGAGTCGGCACTCTTCGTACCGGCCAGTGAAGGCAGCGGCCAAGCCCAGGATCCCGAGGCACCGCTGGCCAACTGGTTGACAGTGGAAGGGCAGGTGTATGGCGGTGAGTTGGCGCTGCAATGGGGCTTCAGTCGTGAGATGTTTGACGTGTCGAGCGTCCAGCGTCTGGCGGATGAATACACCGCTGAACTCAAGGCGTTGATCGAACATTGTTGTGCTGCTCCGGCAGGGCAGGTGACCCCGTCGGATTTTCCGTTGGCACGTCTTACTCAGCAGCAACTGGATGCATTGCCCGTGGCGGGGTCGGCCATTGCCGATCTTTACCCGCTGTCGCCGATGCAGCAGGGCATGTTGTTCCACACGTTGCTTGCGCCCGAGGCCCAGTCTTATATCAACCAGTTGCGCCTCGACATCGAAGGGCTCGACCTATTGGCCTTCGGGCGTGCCTGGCAGGCCGCGCTGGATCGCCATGACACCCTGCGCAGCAGCTTCCACTGGTTGGGAATGGACAGTGCTCACCAGTTGATCCAGCACCAGGTTGACCTGCAACTGCAAGTGATTGAAGACCCGTATGCCGACTTCGACGCCCTGGCTCAGGCTGAACGTGAGCGCGGTTTTGCACTGAATGCCGCGCCGCTGTTTCGCCTGACCCTGGTGCGCGGTGCGGGCGCGGCCTGGCACCTGATTTTTACCAGCCACCACATTCTCATGGATGGTTGGAGCAACGCGCAGTTGCTTGGCGAAGTCATTGCTCACTACGCAGGCCAGGCTGTGCCCGCACCACTGGGGCAATGGCGCGATTATCTGGGCTGGTTGCAACAGCAAGGCTCTGGCGAAGCGTTCTGGAAAGCCGCACTGGCAGCATTGCCGACGCCAACCTTGCTGTCCCAGGCACTGCGCAAGCCGGTGGACGGGATCGGCATGGCGGACCATCACGTGGCGCTGGACAGCGACGTTACCCGACGTCTCGGCGAGTTTGCGCGCCAGCACAAAGTGACCCTCAATACCGTGTTGCAAGGCGCCTGGAGCCTGCTGTTGCAGCGCTACACAGGCCAGGATTGCGTGGCCTTTGGCGCCACCGTGGCCGGGCGTTCTGCGCCACTGCCAGGGATCGAGCAGCAACTGGGCCTGTTCATCAATACCTTGCCGATCATCAGCGCAGCCTCGCCAGCCCAGTCGGCCGCAAGCTGGCTCGGCGAGTTGCAAGCGCTCAACCTCAGCCTGCGCGACCATGAGCATGTACCGCTCTACGATATCCAGGCTTGGGCCGGCCATCACGGCGCGCTGTTCGATACCTTGCTGGTGTTCGAAAACTTCCCGGTTGCCGAGGCGCTCAAGCAAGGCGCGCCGGCTGGCCTGACCTTCGGCCGCCTGCACAACCATGAACAAACGCACTACCCATTGACCCTGGGCATTGAGCTGGGGGCCAACCTGCGCCTGGAGTTCAGCTACGACCGTTCGCTGTTCAGCGAGCCGCAAGTCGCGCGCCTGAGCGCCAACCTGCAACACCTGCTGGCGCAATTGCTCGCAGATGCCCATGTGCCCCTTGGTAACCTGCGCCTTCTCGACGCCACCGCACAGCAGAATATGCTCGCTCTCAGCCGGTCGGCCGCGGCTGCCCAGGGTAACGAGCGCGTGCATCAACGCATCGCAGCCCAAGCCCAGGCCACCCCAGACGCCCTGGCTGTTCTGGCCGGTGGCGAAGGCTTGACGTACGCCGAGCTAAACCAGCGGGCCAATCGTCTGGCCCATCGCCTATTGGAGCTTGGTGTCGGTCCCGGACAACGGGTGGGCCTGGCTTCGCGCCGTGGCCCGCAGTTGATTGTCAGCCTGTTGGCGGTACTCAAAAGTGGCGCGGCCTACGTACCGCTGGACCCGAAATACCCCGTCGAGCGCCTGGCTTACATGCTCGCCGACAGCCGACTCAACCTGCTGCTCAGCGAAGTGGGTTTGCTCGTGGATCTGCCATTGCCCCAAGGACTGGCACGTGTGGATTTCACCGCCTGCGGTGACGAGCTGGCCGGCTACCCGACGACCAACGTGCCCAACCCTGCCGCCGCTGCTGATCTGGCGTATGTGATCTACACCTCGGGCTCCACCGGTCAGCCCAAAGGTGTGGCCATCGATCATGCCGCCCTCGGTCAATTCTGCGACAGTGCCACGCTGTACAGCCGCTTGAGTGCCGAGGATCGCGTCTTGCAGTTTGCGACCTTCAGTTTCGACGGTTTTGTCGAGCAGTGCTTCCCGCCCTTGTGTGTGGGTGCAGCGTTGATCATGCGCAGTGATGAGCTGTGGGACGCCGGGCAACTGGCGCGGGAGATCGTCGAGCAAGGCGTAACCCTGGCCGACTTGCCGGCGGCCTACTGGTATCTGTTGGCGCAGGAATGTGCAGTGCACTGCCGCTCCCTGGGCAAGCTGCGCCAGGTGCATGTGGGCGGTGAAGCCATGGCGGTGGAGGGGGTACGTGCCTGGCATGCCGCAGGGCTTGGTCATGTGCGCCTGGTCAATACCTACGGGCCGACCGAAGCCACGGTGGTGTCCAGCGTGCATGACTGCCAGTTGACCGATGCCAACGACGCGTACGGCGTACCGATTGGGCAGGCGATTGCGGGGCGTGCGCTGTATGTGCTCGACAGCGGTTTCGAACTGCTAAGCACCGACGGTGTGGGCGAGTTATGCATCGGCGCCGAGGCGGGCTTGGCCCAGTGCTACTTCGATCGCCCGGCGCTCACTGCCGAGCGCTTCTTGCCGGACCCATTTTCTGCCACGCCCGGTGCGCGGCTTTATCGCAGTGGCGACCTGGCCCGGTACAACGCGGCGGGGGCGCTGGAATACGTGGGGCGTATCGACCATCAGGTGAAGATTCGCGGCCTTCGTATCGAAATGGGCGAGATCGAAGCCAGCCTGCAAGCCTTGCCCGACGTGCGTGAAGCGGCAGTGATTGCCCAGCTGAGCGCGATCGGCATGCAGTTGGTGGCGTATGTGGTACCCGCCGACGATCAGCAGTTGGAAACGCAGGCACTGGCCACTCGCTTGCGTCAGGCGTTACCGGATTACATGGTGCCGGGACATTGGGTGGTACTCGATGCCTTGCCGCTCAACAACAATGGCAAGCTCGACCGCCGGGCGCTGCCGGCACCGGATCTGAGCCAGGCGTGCGCCGTGTACGTGGCACCTCAGAGCCCTTTGCAGGTGCAGTTGGCAGCGATCTGGCAAGCGGTGCTGCACGTGGAGCGGGTTGGCCTGGACGACCACTTCTTCGAGCGCGGCGGTCACTCGTTGCTGGCGACTCAGGTGATCTCACGGGTGCGTCACGACCTCAAGCTGGACGTGCCGTTGCGGGCCCTGTTCGAACAGCCGACGCTGGCAGCCTTCGCGGCGGCTTGCGCAGGCTTGACGGCCGATACGGCGCCAGCGCTCCAAGTACTTGGACGTGAGCAGCCGCTGGCGTTGTCCTTTGCTCAGGAGCGTCAATGGTTCCTGTGGCAATTGGACCCGGCCAGCGCGGCTTACCATGTACCGACTGCATTGCACGTGCGCGGTCAACTCGACAGTGCGGCACTTGCACGCGCCGTACAGGCCCTGGTGCAGCGTCATGAGCCGCTGCGCACTACATTTGTGGAGGCGGGCGAGCACACCTTGCAAGTCGTCCACCCCAGTCTGACCGTGCCGATTGAGCAGCAAGCGATCGACGCCGATGCCATCGAGCACGCCGTCAGCGAAGAAATCCAGCGCCCGTTCGACCTGCTTGACGGCCCATTGATGCGCGTCAAATTGCTGGTCGTCGCGCCTGAACACCACGTGCTGGTCATTACCCAGCACCACATCATCTCTGATGGCTGGTCGATGCAGGTCATGATCGACGAGTTGGTAGCGCTGTACCAAGGTGACGCGGACTTGCCGGCCTTGCCGATCCAGTACGCCGACTATGCCCGTTGGCAGCGGGATTGGATGGCGGCAGGGGAGCAACAACGCCAGCTCGATTACTGGTGCGCCCGTCTGGGTAACGAACATCCGCTGCTGGACTTGCCGCTGGACCATCCGCGCCCAGCGGTGCAGAGCTATCGCGGCGCACGCCGGCAGATCCATCTTGACCGCGTGATGCTGGCTGAGCTCAAAGCCTTGGCCGAACGCCAGGACGTGACCTTGTTCATGCTCCTGCTGGCCTCGTTCCAGACCTTGCTGCACCGCTACAGCGGCCAGTCGCAGGTTCGCGTCGGCGTGCCGATCGCCAACCGTAATCGTCTCGAAACCGAGCGGCTGATGGGCTTCTTCGTCAATACCCAAGTGCTGCAGGCGCAGTTGCACGGGCAGATGCCTTTCGAGCAGTTGCTGGGCCAAGTCAAACTGCGCGCTTTGGAAGCCCAGGCCCATCAGGACCTGCCGTTCGAGCAACTTGTGCAGGTGTTGCAGCCGGAGCGCAGCCTGAGCCATAACCCGCTATTCCAGGTGATGTTCAATCATCAAAGCAGCCTGCGTTCGGGTTCAGTGCAACTGCCTGGCCTGGTGTTGCAGCCAATGGACTGGGCGGGTCACAGCACGCAGTTCGACCTGAACCTGGAAACCGAGGAATCGGCCGACGGCCTCTGGGCGTCCCTGACCTACGCCACCGACTTGTTTGACGCTGCAACCGTGGAACGTCTGGCCGAGCATTGGCAAAACCTGCTGCGCGCGGTCGTGCACGATGCCTCCCAGCCCCTGGATGAACTGGCGATGCTGAGCACGTCGCAATGGCAACAAATGGTGCACGACTGGAACCGCAGCGACACCCCATACCCACACGAACACTGCGTACACCAGCTGTTTGAGGCCCAGGCCGTGGCGCAACCCGACGCCATCGCGCTGCACTTCGACGAGGAGCGCCTGAGCTACGGTGAACTCAACCGCCGCGCCAATCGCCTGGCCCATCGTTTGATCGCCATGGGCGTCGGCCCGGACGTGCTGGTGGCAGTGCACGTGGAGCGCTCCCTGGACATGGTGGTCGGCTTGCTCGCGACTCTCAAGGCCGGTGGCGCCTATGTCCCACTCGACCCGCAATTCCCGGCAGAGCGCCTGGCGTTCATGCTCGAAGACAGCCGCGCCCGGGTGCTGCTGACCCAGGCGCACCTGCAAGGGCGCCTGGTGCAGCCGCAAGGCGTGCAGGTGCTGATGGTCGAGGATGTCGGCACGCAGGCATATAACCCGCAGGTTGCCGTTACACCGCAAAATCTGGCCTACGTCATCTACACCTCCGGCTCCACCGGCAAGCCTAAAGGGGTGATGGTAGGCCACCAGGCGCTGTGCAGCTTTACCAGCGGTATGGCCGGCACCTTGGATATTGGCCGGCAGACGCGGCTGTTGTCGCTGACGACCTTCTCGTTCGATATCTTCGCCCTGGAGCTGTACGTGCCGCTGAGTATGGGCGGCACAGTGCTACTGAGCGCCCAGGACATGGCCCTCGACCCTGAGGCGATTCTCGAACTGGCCCAGCGTCAGGCCGCGAGTGTGCTGCAGGCCACGCCATCGAGCTGGCGCATGTTGCTCGATAGCCCGCGCGCCCATTTACTGAGTGGCATAACCTGTCTGTGCGGTGGTGAAGCGCTGCCAGCCGACTTGGCCCAGCGCCTGCTCGAGCTGCAAGGTACTGTATGGAACCTCTATGGCCCGACGGAAACCACCATCTGGTCAGCGGCTCATCGTCTGCACCAAGCGCAGCCTTTCGTTGGACGGCCCATTGCCAATACCGGGTTGTTTATCCTCAATCCCGGCCTTACGCCATGCCCGCAAGGCGCGTCTGGCGAGCTGCTGATCGGCGGTGTCGGCCTGGCGCGCGGTTACCACAGGCAGCCGGCGCTGACTGCCGAACGCTTCGTGCCCAACCCGTTTGGGGCGCCGGGCGAACGCCTGTACCGCACCGGCGACCTGGCACGCTATCGGGCCGACGGCGTGGTGGAGTACATCGGGCGCGTCGACCATCAGGTCAAGGTCCGTGGTTTCCGGATCGAGCTGGGTGAAATCGAAGCCTGTCTGCGTGAGCACGACGGTGTACGCGAAGCGGTGGTGCTGGCCGATAACGACCGCCTGATCGCCTATCTAGTCAGCTCCGCACCGCAGCCACAGCAGGCGTACAAAGCCGCGCTGCGCGAGCGCCTGCCGGATTACATGGTGCCTGCGCACTGGATGTTCCTCGATAGCCTGCCCTTGACCCCCAACGGCAAGCTCGACCGCAAGGCGCTGCCCAAGCCGGAGGTTGGCGATTCACTCAAAGGCCATATAGCACCGGTAACCCTGCGCGAGCAGCAGGTGGCGGCCATCTGGGCCGAAGTGCTGGAGGTGCCGCAGGTCGGCCTCGACGACCACTTCTTCGAGCTGGGTGGCCATTCATTGCTGGCTACGCGTGTGGTGTCGCGGGTTCGCCAGGCCCTGACACTGGAAGTTGCGCTCAAGACCTTGTTCGAACACCCGCTGCTGAGTGATTTCGTTCGGGCCTTGGGCGAGGAGGGCGCTACTGCGCCAGCGTTGCTCAAGGCCGACCGCACGCAGCCTTTGCCGCTGTCCTACGCTCAGGAGCGCCAATGGTTCCTCTGGCAACTGGACCCCACCGGCGCCGCGTACCACATCCCCAGCGCCTTGCGTTTGCAAGGGCCGCTGGACCTGAGTGCACTGCAACGCAGCTTCGACAGCCTGCTGGCGCGCCATGAAAGCTTGCGCACGCATTTTCAGCAACAGGCCACCGGTGCGTTGCAGGTCATTGAGGCCGTTGGCTGCGTCGATATCGACCGGGTCGATAGCGATTACGCTGGCCTCAAGGCGCGGGTCGCCGAAGTGGTCGCCCACCCGTTCGACCTGCTGCGCGGGCCACTGCTGCGGGTCAAGTTGCTGCGTCTGGCCGACGATGATCATGTGCTGGTGCTGGTGCAGCACCACATCGTCTCCGATGGTTGGTCGATGCAACTGATGGTTGAGGAGTTGGTGCAGTTGTATGCTGCCTTCAGCCAGGGTCAAACCCCAAGCCTGCCGATGCTGCCGATCCAGTACGCCGACTATGCCGTATGGCAACGCGACTGGATGGCCGCGGGCGAGCAGGCACGTCAATTGGCCTACTGGCGCGAGCATTTGGGCGGCGAGCAACCGGTGCTGGAGTTGCCGTTCGATCACCCGCGCCCGGCACAGCCAAGCCATCGCGGCGCCCGCTTGGGCATAGAGTTGGCCCCCGAGCTGCTGGACGGCTTGCGCAGCCTGGCACGCAGCGCGGGTGTGACGCTGCCGATGGTGCTGCTGGCGTCTTACCAGGCCTTGTTGCATCGCTACAGCGGCCAGGAGGACGTGCGCGTCGGCGTGCCGATTGCCAACCGCAACCGTCTCGAAACCGAGGGTTTGATTGGCTTCTTCGTCAACACCCAAGTGCTCAAGGCCGATATTCATGGCCAGATGAGCGTGGAGCAATTGCTGCACCAGGTACGCCAGCGCTCTTTGGAGGCTCAGGCGCACCAGGACCTGCCCTTCGAGCAGTTGGTGCAGGCTTTGCAACCGGAGCGCAGCCTGAGCCTGAGCCCGTTGTTCCAAGTAGTGTTCAACCACCGTGTAAGCGGTGCCGACAGCCACCTGAGTCGCCTGACCGACCTGCACGTGGAGGTCCTGGATCTGGATGAGGGCGTGTCCCAGTTCGACCTGGCGCTGGATGTGGAAGAAAACCCGACCGTGCTGCGCGCCTCCCTGAGTTACGCCACTGACCTGTTCGCTGTGGCGACCATCGAGCGCATGGCCGGGCATTGGCAGAACCTGTTGCGGGCAATGGTGGCCGACCAACAACAGGCTATCGGCCAATTGAAGCTGCTGGGCCAGGATGAGCAACAGCACATCCTTGAGCTGTGGAACCAGACCGACGCCGGTTTCTGCGCCGAGCGTCTTGTTCACGAGTTGGTAGCCGACCGTGCCCGGGAAACCCCGGATGCGGTGGCGGTTAAGTTCGATGCGCAAACCCTGAGCTACGCTGAACTGGATCGCCAGGCCAACCGTCTGGCTCATGCCCTGATTGCCCGTGGCGTCGGCCC
>NZ_JXSI01000017.1:0-92945 GCF_002916705.1 Pseudomonas sp. GZJR-8
AAGACCGTGGATGACATAACCACGGAGTTTTTCTGGCAAGGCGACAAGCTGATTGCCGAGCACCATGGGGACTGTCATCACAGTTATATCTACGAGCCCAACAGCTTCCGCCCGCTGGCACTGCTGGAAGGCTACGGACCACAAGCCACAACACCCTACCACTACCAACTCGACCACCTCGGCACACCGCAGTAACTGACCAGCCCCGAGGGCGAAATCGTCTGGTCCGCCCACTACCGCGCCTACGGTCAGATCGCCCGGCTCGACGTAGGAAAAATCGACAATCCGCTGCGTTTTCAGGGGCAGTATTTCGATCAAGAAAGCGGCCTGCACTACAACCGCCATCGCTACTACAATCCAGATATTGGTCGTTACCTGACGCCGGATCCGGTGAAGTTGGCGGGTGGGGTCAATGGGTACCGGTATGTACCCAATCCGACGGGATGGGTGGATCCACTAGGTCTAAATGCATGCCCCGGTGAAGATGGCTGTAAGCCCGAGATTGAAGCGCGTGAATCAGCCCAGGCAGTTCGAGTTAATGAGGGTCAACCAGAGCTACCAAAAGCAGGAGGAGCACAGCGAGCAGCCCGGTACTCGGCCAATTGGCAGACCGCTGACCTGAACGAAAATATCGTTAAATTTGCTGGACCTGACCCGATAGTAATAACTACAGATAAAGGAAAGAAAATATACAAAAACCCTCAGAGCGGGATTGAAATAGTGGAAGACCTTAATGGTAATTACTTTAGAATTCACGACCCGTCCTTGCCGGGATCCAGGCGTTATCTTAGTTTAGCCGGAGCAATCCCCAACAACAAAACTTCCTCTTCTGGCAAACAGATGGGAAGAACACAAAGCGAATACAATGAAGTCACACATTTTAAAAAAGGAAATTCTCGATGAAATTGATTTGTACGCCCTTGACTGGCGAAGCCATGTTTTTGCTAGACCTAAATGCGTGCCCAAACGACCAGATGGAGCGTGTGGTCCTCACAAGCATAGAGCACCAACAACTCTTGAAATCGGGAATATACGAGGAGATCAATGATTCTTTAAAAAAGATCATCGATGACTATGAGGACGAACACATTAACACTTCCGAAGAGCTCACCGAAATGCTAAGAATTTTTAAAAAAAAATCCTTGCCTGAAAACCCCGAACTATTAGAAAAAATAATCCATTTAACCCAGTTAGCTATCGATAGAAAAACCGGTGTTTTTTTCTACTTCTAGGCACTAGACGTGAAATTAAAGAAAGCACGAGTTATAGAAACCAGTATCCATATAGAAGAGGACGTAATACTGCTCATCGAGGGAGTCATCATTAATTGCTTCGTCAGCTATTCCCCACATGAGATAGAAGTCGGAAAGACGTATGACGTCGAGCTGACAATGAATCTATCTGACGATTACGAGATTGAAAGGGTTGAACCGAGAACACCACTGATTGAAAAGACAAATCCCGGATATATGCTTACCTACTTTATGGAACCCTACGCGACACACAATTTCACAGCTTCGTCTCATTAAACGATGAGGACATTCACTACGACCATCCTGAATGTAACGAGCGCTTCATAAAACTAAAAGTCGATAGAATCGACGTCAGCTTCCGTTGAATATCAAACGCCCCCCTGAGAACGCACTCTGTGGCCCAGTAGCGCCTCGACGATGAGCCGAATACAAAGCACAATCAGCTCACAAAATGAGCCGAATACTCTCTCTATTCGGCTCACACGCCCCCAGGCGTCCCCTTATGAATCAACAACACGCCACCTGGCCGACCTACTGGAAAAAACTACCTGACACGCCTCCCCGAAGGCGGCCGCAGCACGCGTTATCAGATCAATCCCGCCCAGCAGTAACAGCCCCACTCATTTGCCCCAATCCCCCATGTCTGCTAGTGTCGCGCCGGTTTACCGTCTACCGGAATTGCCGCCATGGCCCGCAAAAAAGTTGCACTGGATTTCGAACAATCCCTCGCCGACCTGCAAACCCTGGTCGAGCGTCTGGAGAACGGCGAGTTGTCGCTGGAAGACTCGTTGACGGCATTTGAGCAAGGCATTGGCCTGACCCGCGACTGTCAGAGCGCGTTGGCGCAGGCGGAGCAGAAGGTCCAGGTGCTGCTGGAGCGCGACGGGGAGTTGGCGCAAGAGCCTTTCGATGCGGAACAGCCGGAATGATCAGCGCGTATCAGGCCAGTAGCCAAGCCCGGGTGAATGCGGCGCTGGAGCCCTTGTTTGCTGCGCCAAGCCCGGAATTGACGCGCCTCTATGAAGCCATGCGCTACAGCGTGATGAATGGCGGCAAGCGGGTGCGCCCGTTGCTGGCCTATGCGGCCTGCGAAGCCCTGGGCGCGCCGGCGGCCGAGGCCAATGGCGCAGCGTGTGCGGTGGAGTTGATCCACGCTTACTCCCTGGTACACGACGACCTGCCGGCGATGGATGACGACGATCTGCGTCGCGGCCAGCCCACGACCCACAAAGCCTTCGATGAGGCTTACGCGATCCTGGCCGGGGATGGCTTGCAGAGCCTGGCGTTCAGCGCGTTGCTGGACCCGGCGCTAAGCAGCGTCAACGCCGAGATCCGCCTGCGCATGGTTACTGCTCTGGCCCACGCTGCTGGCCCGGCCGGAATGGTCGGCGGCCAAGCCATCGACATGGGTTCGGTCAGCCTCAAGCTGGATCAAGAAGCCCTTGAATACATGCATCGCCACAAGACCGGCGCGTTGATCGAAGCCGCCGTGCACCTGGGCGCCCTGGCCAGCGGCCGCGCCGACGCCGAGCAACTGGCGGCCCTGCAGACTTATTCCCGCGCGATCGGCCTGGCCTTCCAGGTGCAGGACGATATTCTCGACGTGGAAAGCGATACCGCCACCCTCGGCAAACGCCAAGGCGCCGATATTGCACGGGACAAGCCGACGTATCCGGCTCTGCTGGGGCTGGAAGCCGCCAAGGCATACGCCATTGAGCTGCGTGACCAGGCCCTGGATGCCCTGCGACCTTTCGACGCGGCGGCCGAGCCGCTGCGTGACCTGGCGCGGTATATCGTCGAGCGCCGCCACTGACAACCCCGGCCATTTGCGCCGCATATCGGCCAAGTTCGGCGCCCTGCGTGGGCAGTTTGCACCGCTTGAGGTAAACTGCCGCCTCTTCTATACCTATAACGATTCGCCTGATGCCCACGACGTTTCAAGAGATTCCCCGCAAACGCCCGTCCACGCCCCTGCTCGACCGCGCTGCCACGCCGGACGGCCTGCGTCGACTGGGTGAAGCCGAGCTGGAAACCCTGGCCGATGAGTTGCGCCTGGAATTGCTCTACACGGTCGGCCAGACCGGTGGGCATTTCGGCGCCGGGCTGGGCGTGATCGAGCTGACCATCGCCCTGCATTACGTGTTCGACACCCCGGACGACCGGCTGGTGTGGGACGTGGGCCATCAGGCATATCCGCATAAAATCCTCACCGGCCGTCGCGAGCGCATGGGCAGCCTGCGTCAGAAGGACGGCCTGGCCGCCTTCCCGCGTCGTTCCGAGAGCGAGTACGACACCTTTGGCGTCGGCCACTCCAGCACGTCCATCAGTGCAGCGTTGGGCATGGCGATTGCCGCCCGTCTGCAAAACAGCGATCGCAAGGCGATTGCCGTGATCGGGGATGGCGCGCTGACTGCCGGCATGGCCTTCGAAGCGCTCAACCATGCGCCAGAAGTGGATGCCAACATGTTGGTGATCCTCAACGACAACGACATGTCGATCTCGCGCAATGTCGGTGGCCTGTCCAATTACCTGGCGAAAATCCTCTCCAGCCGCACCTACGCCAGCATGCGCGAAGGCAGCAAGAAAGTGCTGTCGCGTCTGCCTGGCGCGTGGGAAATCGCCCGTCGCACCGAAGAATATGCCAAGGGCATGCTGGTGCCCGGCACCCTGTTCGAAGAGCTGGGCTGGAACTACATCGGCCCTATCGATGGCCACGACCTGCCGACCCTGATCGCCACCTTGCGCAACATGCGCGACCTCAAGGGCCCGCAGTTCCTGCATATCGTCACCAAGAAGGGCAAAGGCTTCGCCCCGGCTGAAGTCGACCCGATTGGTTACCACGCGATCACCAAGCTCGAACCCCTGGACGCGCCCGCCGCCGCGCCGAAAAAGGCTAGCGGGCCGAAGTATTCCGGTGTGTTTGGCGAATGGCTGTGCGACATGGCGGCTGCCGACCCACGCCTGGTGGGCATTACTCCGGCGATGAAGGAAGGCTCCGACCTGGTGGCGTTCAGCGAGCGTTTCCCGTTGCGTTACTTCGACGTGGCGATTGCCGAGCAGCACGCTGTCACCTTCGCCGCCGGCATGGCCTGCGAAGGCGCCAAGCCGGTGGTGGCGATCTACTCCACCTTCCTGCAACGCGGTTATGACCAGTTGGTTCACGATGTGGCGGTGCAGAACCTCGACGTGCTGTTCGCCATCGACCGCGCCGGCCTGGTGGGCGAAGACGGCCCGACCCATGCTGGCAGCTTCGACCTGTCCTACCTGCGCTGCATCCCCGGCATACTGGTGATGACGCCCAGCGACGAAAACGAACTGCGCAAGATGCTCAGCACCGGCCACCTGTACAACGGCCCGGCCGCTGTGCGGTATCCCCGGGGCAATGGCCCGAATGCCGTGATCGAGAAAGACCTGGAGCCGATTGAAATCGGCAAAGGCGTCGTGCGTCGCCAAGGCAGCAAAACTGCATTCCTGGTGTTTGGCGTACAACTGGCCGAAGCGCTGAAAGTGGCTGAAAAGCTTGATGCCACGGTGGTGGACATGCGTTTCGTCAAACCGTTGGATGAGGCGCTGGTACGCGAAATCGCCGCCAGCCATGAGTTGTTGGTGACCGTCGAAGAGAACGCCATCATGGGCGGCGCCGGCGCGGCAGTCAGCGAGTTCCTGGCGCGGGAGAACATCCTCAAATCGGTGCTGCACCTGGGCTTGCCGGATGTATACGTCGAACACGCCAAGCCGGCGCAGATGCTGGCTGAATGCGGGCTGGATGAGGCGGGTATCGAGGCGTCCGTTCGCGAGCGCCTGGCGCTACTGAACCTGTAATCAGCCCCAACTGTGGGAGCTGGCTTGCCTGCGATGACGGCGGCACATTCGCTAACAATGTGTCAGATACACCGCTATCGCAGGCAATCCACACAGTGGTTTTGCATGACCTTCCAATGCTATGGACAGCCCATGAAACGCCTGTGCCTTGCCCTGCTGCTTCTGCCCTGCGCTGACCTGCTCGCCGACACCCGCGACCAGGCCCTGAAGCTCTCCGACGTGGTCATCAGCGCCAACCGCCAAGTGCAGGCGCGTAATGACAGCAGCGCCGCCAACACCGTCTTCACCCGCGCCGACATCGACCGCCTGCAACCCAGCAGCGTCACCGACCTGCTCAGCCGCGTGCCGGGCGTGCAAGTTGCGCCGACCGGTGGGCGTGGCAGTCTGCCGGGGATCTTCATTCGCGGCACCAAGTCGGCGCAGAGCCTGGTGCTAGTGGACGGCCAACGCATCGCCAACACCACCTCCGGCGACAGCGGCTTGCAATACCTCAACGTCGATCAGATTGAACGGGTGGAAGTGCTGCGCGGTTCCCGCTCGGTCATTTACGGCAGCGACGCGATTGGCGGAGTGATCCAGGTGTTTACCCGGCGCAATGCCGAGCAAGGCTTGCAGCCGCGCTTGAAGCTCGGGTTTGGCAGTAACCAGACGTGGGAACGTAGCCTGGGCTTGTCGGGCGGCGATGAACATACGCGCTTCAACCTGGGCGCAAGCCTGGATGAAACCGCAGGTATCAACGCGAGCCACGCGTCGTTCCCCAGTGACGGCGACCATGATGCCTACCGAAACCAGTCCATCAGCCTGAACCTCCGCCATTCGTTCAGCGATGAGCTGGAGGTAGGTTTCAATCTGCTGGATAACCGTGGCAAGTCGGAGTACGACAACAGTTATGGCCGCTACAACGGCGCCACCGGGCAGAGCGTCGGCCAGAAACCCTACACCGATTACACCGTCAGCAGCGCCAGCGGTTATGTCGATGCCAAGCTCAATGAGACCTGGCAGTCGCGCCTGGAGTTGGGCCACAGCGAAAACCGTGACACCAAGCGCGATACGCTCAGTGATGATTTCAGCGTGTTCAATACCTACCGCGACTCGGTCAACTGGCAGAACGACCTGACGCTGAATGAGCAGAACAACCTGATCGTCGGTGGCGACTGGTATGAAGACCGCTTCCACGGCTCCACCACCTTTACCGAAAACAGCCGCTGGAACCGCGCCGCCTTTGTGCAGCACCGCTTCCACAGCGAGTGGTTTTCCACCGAGCTTGGGCTGCGTCGCGACCAGAACCAGCAGTTCGGCGGTCAAAATAGCTGGAGCGGCACCCTGACCGTACCGGTCAACCCTGACAACGACCTACTCTTGAGCTACAGCGAAGGCTTCCGCGCGCCGACCTTCAACGACCTCTATTACCCCGACACGCAGTACAGCAACCCCAATCTGCAGCCCGAGACATCAAAGAGCTACGAGCTGCAATGGCGCAGCCAACTGACCGACAGCACACGGGTGGAAGCCTCGCTGTATCGTACCGACCTGAGCGACGCGATCATCCTTGACGCCGGCAAGCCGCAAAACGTGGCATCGGCGCGGATCAACGGCTTTGAAGCGGCGCTCAAGCAGGAAGTGTTTGGCTGGCAGGGCAACCTGGGCCTGTCGCTTATCGACCCGCGTGACCGTGACAGCGGCCACACCCTGGCACGTCGCGCTCGGCGTACATTGAACCTGGATCTGGATCGGCAGTTCGACAAGCTGGGCGTTGGCGCGAGCTGGCAGGCGATCAGCAGCAGCTACGATGATGAAGCCAACCGCAACCGTTTGGGCGGGTATGCCTTGTTGGGGCTACGCAGCAGTTGGGCGTTGAACCGAGAGGTGTCGTTGTCGCTGAAGGTGGATAACGTGCTGGACAGGTCCTATGCCCGGGCGAAGTACAGCTACCTCGGGGAGGCTCAGAATTATCGTGAAGAAGGTCGGGTGTGGATGGTTGGGCTGACATGGACGCCTGAGTTCTGAGGGGCCTGCACCGACGTCATCACAGGCAAGCCAGCTCCCACAATTGAAATGCATTCCCCTGTGGGAGCTGGCTTGCCTGCGATAGCGTTGTCACAGGTTCGGCGCAATCACCTGGCACAACCGCCCCACCGCCTCCAACATCTGCCCGCTGGGCCGCTCCAGGCCCTTGTCCGGCACTAACCGTACCCGAGCAGCCATCGCCGGCCATGCCTTCCAGGCCTCCTTCTGAGCCTGATCCCCCACCAGGATCACCTCGGGATCACGCGCCAGCACCGACTCGATATTGACCTGCGGCGCCGGCAACTTCAGATCATCAAACACATTACGCGCCCCGCACACACTGAGCGCATCGCTGATGATCTGCCCACCACCCACGGTGTACAGCGGTTGGTTCCACACTTGGTAAAACACCCGCAACGGCTCGGCCCGCTGATAGCGCTGGCGCAACTCGGCCAAGCGCTGGCGTAGTTGTGCAGCGAGCTGGCGCCCTGCCTCAGCTCGGCCCAATTGCTCGGCAATGGCCTGGACCTGAGTAGTCAGTTGCTCAAGGCTATGGGGCTCGGCGATATACACCGGGATATTCAACCGCTGAAGCTGCTCACGCTGGGCCGGGCCGACGCTGCCGGGCCACAGCAGGACCAGGTCGGGCTTCAGGCTGAGCAGACGCTCCATATCCAGTTGGCCGTAATGCCCGACCGACGCAACCGTTGCCAGTGCTGTTGGCCGCTCACCACCATCAAGCACACCCACCAACAGGTCGGCTGCGCCCAGCTCAACGACGATTTCAGACAGCGACGGCGCCAGGCTGACCACTCGTTCGGCTGCCATCGCCTGAACACTCAATACGAGCAGCAGTGCCAGCCAGTAGCGGCTCATCCCAGTTGACGCGGAATGCGGTAGAGGTAAAACAGCACCATGGTCGACATTGCCAGCAGGAACAGTGGCACCGCTTCCAGCCCCACGAACACCGCCAGCGCACCGATCCAGGCCGGTAGCGCGGCTACCAGCAAAGCCGTGCGCCGACGCGCCGCCAGGGTGATCCAGGCAGCAGGTTCTTCAGGGGTATCGAGGGCTTTGGAAGTGGCGATCAGCGCATGTTTATAGCCGTGAAAATAACGCAGGCTGAGAAACATCGAGGCCACGCCGGCAATGAAGAACGGCATGGCCAGCACGGGCAGCAGGGGTTCAGCACGGCCAAACAGCAGATTGATCACAAACAGGGGCAGCAATGCCAAAGCCAGGTACTGCCACCAGTTGAAGGATAACCGCCGTTTCACCTGGCCGCGAGTCACGCGCGGTCGACCTCGCCCTGGTGCTCGTTGCCCATCATATGGTCGAGCTTGCTGGCTTTGGTCGCCAGGTAGAGCTTGTTGTGCGGATTGTGCCCGGTGTGCAGCGGCACGCGCTCGGCCACGGTGATGCCCATCTCGGTCAAGGCTTTGACCTTGCGCGGGTTGTTGGTCATCAGGCGCAGGGATTTGACCCCCAGGTGCTCAAGCATCGGCAGGCAGATCGCGTAGTCGCGCTGGTCGGCGGCAAAGCCCAGGCGCTCGTTGGCTTCCACGGTGTCGGCGCCGCCATCTTGCAGTTCGTAGGCGCGGATCTTGTTCAACAAGCCAATGCCACGGCCTTCCTGACGCAAGTACAGCAGCACGCCACGGCCTTCACGGGCGATGGCTTGCAAAGCGGCTTCCAGTTGCGAGCCGCAGTCACAGCGCTGGCTGAACAGCGCATCGCCGGTCAGGCACTCGGAATGCACGCGCCCCAGCACCGGCGCGCCATCCGTGATGTCGCCGAGGCTGAGCACAACGTGCTCGCGCCCGGTGGCTTCTTCGAGAAAGCCGTTCATGGTGAACGTGGCAAAAGGGGTAGGCAGCTTGGAAGCGGCGACGAAAACGACGGGCACCGTGTGCTCCTGATTTCAGATTTCACAGAGGCGGCCATTGTAACAGCAGGTTCCTACAGACGCTTAAGCTGAATTATCGCTGATAAAGATCAATAGGTTCGATTGGCCTTCGCGTCAGTTCTATGGGCCCGGAAACGGATACGGCTGTTTCCAGCGCGCAAAAGTCGCTTTGAGCTCGCCGGTCTTGACCAGGGCGGCCAAACGCTGGTCATACACCGCCATCAACGCCCTGCCGCGCTCGGTATCGGCAAAGGCTATGTAGAGCGGCAACTCGGCGATATGCGTAAGTTTGAACAGCGCCGGGTCTTGCGCCTGGCTGAGTACATACTTGGCTTCAGTGAGGGCATCGATATAGAAATCGGCGCGACCGTATTGCAGCATTGGCAGGATACCGTCGCGCCGTTCGATCTGGTTGAAGCGGCGCACATTGGGCAGGTATTGCTCGTACTTGTAGCCACGCACCCAGGCCAGGCGGTAGTCGCCCAGCGTCGCCTGTGTCGGCGTAGGCGCAGTGGCGAGCCCAAGGGCGTATACGTGGTCGGCGTCGAAGTTCCAGCGGGGGTACAACACCCCGCTGACTTCATTGCGATAGGTGCCGACGCATCCATCCACCTCGCCACGCTGGGCCAGGCCGACCGAGCGGGTGTAGGGCTCGCTGCGGGTCTGCAGGGTGATGCCTACCGGCTCGAAGATCTGGCGCACCACGTCCCAGGCCAGGCCGCTGCCATCTTTATTGGTGTAGTCGTTCCACTCTTCGCCGGCCAGCATGACCTTGCCGGGCACCGACGCCTCATCCGCCTGAAGTACAGAGGTAAAGGCACACAGAGCGATCAGCAGCCAGCAGCGCACGACCATAGTGACGGCTTCCTACGTGGTAATCATCAGATAAAGGGTAGCGCAGGACGCTGGCTACGGCGTCTCGCGAAAATGCTGATAGCCGCGCACGGCCGGTGTAATGTCCTGACCATGGGCATCGAGCAGGGTCACGCCCTGCCCCGCTTCGACCCGACCGATCACGTGAACCGGCCAGCCGCCCGCTTGCAAAGGTGCCAACGCGGATATCGGCAAGGTAAATGCCAGCACGTAGTCATCGCCCCCGCTCAACGCCGCGACGCGGGCCTGATCCTCGCCGACAAATGTCAGCAAGGCGGTAGATAACGGCAACCTGTGACGTTCGATCACCAGGCTGACCGCCGAAGCCTTGGCGATATGCCCACAATCGGCCAGCAGCCCGTCGGAGATATCCATGGCCGCGCTCGCCTTGCCCCGCAATGCAAGCCCCAGGGCCAGCTGCGGTTGCGGCGACCAGTAATGTGCCAGCAGGGGCTCGGCGACTGCCGCATCCGCCGTGCGTTGGCCCAAGACCAATGGCAAAGCACCAGCGGCATTGCCCAGTTCGCCGCCCACACACAGCAGGTCACCCGGCTGCGCACCACTGCGCGTCAACGCCTGCCCGGCCGGTACGCGGCCAAATACGGTCAGGGTAAGGCTCAGTGGCCCTCGGGTGGTATCGCCGCCCACCAAGCCCACGCCGCAACGTTGCGCCATGGCGTTCAGGCCTTGGGCATAGCGTTGCAGCCAATCGGCATCCACGGTCGGCGTGGTCAGGGCAAGGGTAAACGCGAGGGGGTCGGCGCCCATGGCGGCCAGGTCGCTCACCGCCACGGCCAGCGAGCGCTGGCCGAGCAGGTACGGGTCACAGGGGTCGGCAAAATGCACGCCGGCCACCAGCGTATCGGTAGAGACCGCCAGTTGCTCTCCGGCGGGCAGCGCCAGCAAGGCACAGTCGTCGCCGATCCCCAGGGCAATGCCATCGCCGCCTTGCGCACAAGGCGCGGCGGCGAAGTACTTGCGGATCAGCTCGAACTCGCCCATGCGGGACTCAAGCGCAGATTAGCGCTTGTGTTCCTTTACTTCGGCTTCACGCAGGCGCGGGGCCAGCTTGTCGAGCACGCCGTTGACGAACTTGTGACCGTCGGTCGAACCGTAGACCTTCGCCAGTTCGATGCCTTCGTTGATCACCACGCGGTACGGTACGTCAACGCGCTTGAGCAGCTCCCAGGTGGACAGGCGCAGTACCGCCAGCTCAACCGGGTCCAGCTCTTCGAGGGTCAGGTCCAGGCATGGCGTCAGCGCAGCATCGATCTCGGTCATGTTGGCCGGAACACCGTGCAGGATGTCGTGGAAGTAGCTCTGGTCAGCAAAGGTGAAGTCGTTATCGACGCGAAATTGCGCTTCGATCTCGTTCAGCGAAGTGCCAGCCATATGACGCTGGTACAGCGCCTGGGTGGCGAGCTGACGGGCCGCACGGCGCTTTTCGCTTTTCGAAGGCTTGCCGGCATCGGCTGGACGCTCGTCACGCGGGTTGAAACGATCGCTTTCGTCGGAAATCACTTGGCCTCCAACTGCGACAGCAGGCTGACCATTTCCAGCGCGGACAAGGCAGCTTCAGCGCCCTTGTTACCGGCTTTGGTGCCGGAACGCTCGATGGCTTGCTCGATGGAATCAACGGTCAGTACGCCGAAAGCGACTGGCACGCCGAACTCCATGGACACCTGGGACAGGCCCTTGGTGCATTCGCCGGCTACGTATTCGAAGTGCGGGGTGCCGCCACGAATGACCGCGCCCAGGGCGATGATCGCCGCGTATTCACCCTGCTGAGCAACTTTTTGCGCAACCAGTGGAATTTCGAAGGCGCCAGGGGCGCGGATAAGGGTGATATCGCTCTCGCTCACACCGTGGCGAACCAGGGCGTCAACCGCACCGCTTACCAGGCTTTCAACCACGAAGCTGTTGAAGCGGCCAACCACCAGGGCATAGCGGCCTTTGGGGGCGATGAAGGTACCTTCGATGGTCTTCAGGGTCATTCGACAAATCTCTTAAAGAGCCGGGACGCGAAAAGTGCGTCCCTCAGTGATGATTTAACCGCGAACAAGGGGCAAAAATCGCCGGCCTTTATTCGGAGGGCACGTATTCTACAACTTCCAGGTCGAATCCGGATATCGCATTAAATTTCATCGGTGCGCTCATCAGGCGCATTTTGCGCACGCCCAGGTCGCGCAGGATCTGCGAACCGGCACCGACGATGCTGTAGGTGGTCGGTTTTTTCACCGGCACGGCGTCGGCGGTTTCGCGGATGTGCGCCAGCAATACGTCGCCGTCCAGCGGGTGACCGAGCAACAGCACCACACCGCTGCCAGCCTCGGAAACCGCGGCCATGGCGGCGCGCAGGCTCCAGCGGCCGGGTTGCTTGACCATCAACAGGTCGCGCAGAGGGTCCATGTTGTGCACCCGCACCAGGGTCGGCTCTTCGGCGCAAATGTTGCCCAGGGTCAGGGCCATATGCACGTCGCCTTCCACTGAATCACGGTAGGTCACCAAATTGAATTGGCCCAGTTCGCTGTCCAGCGGCTGCTCGGCAATCCGCTGAACGGTACGTTCGTGGATCATGCGGTAGTGGATCAGGTCGGCAATGGTGCCGATCTTGAGGTTGTGTTCGGCGGCAAAGGCTTCCAGTTCGGTGCGACGGGCCATGGTGCCGTCGTCGTTCATCACTTCGCAGATCACCCCACTCGGCTCGAAACCGGCCATGCGCGCCAGATCGCAGGCGGCTTCGGTGTGACCGGCGCGAGCCAGGGTGCCACCCGGTTGAGCCATCAGCGGGAAAATGTGACCGGGGCTGACGATGTCTTCGGCCTTGGCATCTTTGGCGGCGGCGGCTTGCACGGTACGCGCGCGGTCAGCGGCGGAGATACCGGTGGTGACGCCAGTGGTGGCTTCAATCGATACCGTGAACTTGGTGCCAAAACCCGACCCATTGCGCGGCGCCATCAACGGCAGCTTGAGCAACTCGCAGCGTTCGCGGCTCATGGGCATGCAGATCAGACCACGGGCGTGCTTGGCCATGAAGTTGATGTGCTCAGGCTTGCACGCCTCGGCGGCCATGATGATGTCGCCTTCGTTCTCGCGATCTTCGTCATCCATAAGGATGACCATCTTGCCTTGGCGGATGTCTTCAACCAGTTCTTCGATGCTATTGAGCGCCACGCGGCACCCCCTTGGTCAGGATTTCAGGTAGCCGTTAGCGGCCAGAAAGCTTTCGGTGATGTTGCCTGATGCAGGCTCTGCGGCCTTTTCGCCCAGCAACAGGCGCTCCAGGTAACGGGCAAGCAAGTCCACTTCCAGGTTCACCCGGCGCCCCGGCTGGTAGGAGGCCATGATGGTTTCGCTGAGGGTGTGGGGAATGATGGTCAGTTCAAATTCGGCGCCATTGACGGCGTTCACGGTCAGGCTGGTGCCATCAACGGTGATCGAACCCTTGTGGGCAATGTACTTGGCCAGCTCTTTGGGCGCACGGATGCGGAATTCCACGGCGCGTGCGTTCTCACTGCGGGCCACCACTTCGCCGACACCGTCGACATGGCCGCTGACCAGGTGACCGCCCAGGCGCGTGGTCGGCGTCAGGGCTTTTTCCAGGTTGACCGGGCTGCCGGCCTTGAGGTCGTTCATCGCGGTGCAGTCCAGGGTTTCCCGGCTGACGTCGGCGGCAAAGCCGTTGCCCGGCAGCTCAATAACGGTCAGGCACACGCCGCTGACGGCGATACTGTCACCCAGCTTGACGTCGCCGAGGTCCAGCTTGCCGGTTTCAACCAGCAGGCGCACATCGCCGCCTTTGGGGGTCATTGCACGGATGCTGCCGATGGATTCGATAATGCCGGTGAACATTTCGCTCTCCTGAAAACGAGGGGCTGACGCTTAAGCGCAGGCCGGGAATTATACGCTCGCTGTCGGGACGGGAATGGCAGTGACTCGCCAGTCGTCGCCTACAGCGCGCATGTCAGTGATCTTGAGTTGGGGCGCGTCGACCAGCTTCTCAAGCGGCCAGTCCAGCAACGGCCGGGCAGCGGAGCCGAGGAACTTGCCGGCGATGAATATGACGTACTCATCCACCAGGCCCTGCTGGGCAAACGCGCCCGCCAGGCTCGGGCCCGCTTCCACCAGCACATCGTTGACGCCACGGGCGGCCAATGCCACCAGCGCCGAGCGCAGGTCGACCTGGCCCTCCACGCCCGGTACCACCAGGCATTCAGGGCCACGGGGGAACTGGTTCTCCGGGGTTACGCAGGTGATGACCAGTGCCGGGCCTGCCTTGAAGAAGGGTGCATTGAGCGGCACGCGCAATCGGCCGTCGATCAACACGCGCAGAGGCGGGCGCGACATGGCCAGGGCGGTGGTTTGTTCATCCAGGCCCAACTCAGCGGCGCGCACAGTCAAGCGGGCGCCGTCGGCCAGCACCGTATCGGCACCGGTCAACACCACACTCGCCTCGGCACGCAGGCGTTGGACGGCGGCGAGGGCAGCGGGGCCGGTGATCCATTGGCTTTCGCCGCTGGCCATCGCCGTGCGGCCGTCCAGGCTCATGGCCAGCTTGACCCGCACGAACGGCAAACCGTGCTCCATGCGCTTGAGGAACCCCGGGTTAAGCGCCCGCGCCTCAGCTTCCAGGACACCACTGCGCACCTCGATACCCGCCTGGGCCAGGCGCTGCATGCCCCGCCCGGCCACTTCCGGGTTCGGGTCCTGCATACCTGCCACCACCCGCGCCACACCGGCGCTCACCAGTGCATCGGCGCACGGCGGCGTACGTCCATGGTGGCTGCACGGCTCCAGCGTCACGTACACCGTCGCGCCGCGGGCCTTTTCACCGGCGGCGCGCAGGGCATTCGGCTCGGCATGGGGCTCGCCGGTGCGCTCATGCCAGCCTTCGCCGACAATCTGCCCGTCACGCACTATCACACAGCCCACCCGTGGGTTGGGGTGGGTGGTGTACAGGCCCTTGCGCGCCAATTCGAGGGCACGCGCCATGTAATGGGCGTCGAGGACTGCCTGTTCAGACTTCATTGTTTGGAGGGCTCACGGGCCAGGCGGTCGATTTCTTCGCGGAACTCATTGAGGTCCTGGAAGCGTCGATACACCGAGGCAAAACGGATATAGGCGACTTCGTCGAGCTTTTGCAGTTCGCCCATCACCAGCTCGCCGACCACGAGGCTCTTGACCTCGCGCTCGCCGGTCGCCCGCAGCTTGTGCTTGATATGCACCAGCGCCGCTTCCAGGCGCTCGACACTCACCGGGCGTTTTTCCAGGGCGCGCTGCATACCGGCACGCAGTTTTTCTTCGTCGAAAGGCTGGCGGCTGCCGTCGGACTTGATCAGACGGGGCAATACCAGTTCGGCGGTTTCGAAGGTGGTGAAACGTTCACCACAGGCCAGGCATTCGCGCCGGCGACGCACTTGATCGCCCTCGGCGACCAGACGCGAGTCAATGACCTTGGTGTCGTTGGCACCGCAGAAGGGACAGTGCATGGTTGGCAGGCAACAAAAAATGGGAGGGCCATGGTAGCGCATCCCCGTCGCAAGACAAGCCATAGCCTTTACGGTATATAGGCAGGCTTATATGTTTGATATTTTTTAAGCCACGGATTTTGTCCTTTCTGGAGCCGTACATGCAGTTACGACCACTCGTTCTACTCACGCTGTTCAGTTTTCTGGTCGCCTGCAGCAGCGAAGCCCCCAAACCGGCCGCGCCTCAACCGACACCGGCACAAGAGAAAAAAGTCCCGGGTATTGAAGACCTCGGCCCCCTGCCCGCCTATCAACGGGAAATCAGCGGCAGCCTGACCAACGTGCCCGCCGGCGCCGAAGTCGAGATGGCGCTGCTGGTGATCGACGACCGTTCGCGCCCGCAGCAACTGCTCGCCAGCAGCGTGCTGAGCGGCAATGGCAAGCCCCTGGCCTTCCGCCTGCGCTTCAACCCTGAAGCCTTCCCGGCCGGTGCACGCGTTGAATTGCGTGGCCGCGCCAGCCAGTCCGGCCAGTTGATCCTGCACCTGCCCGCCGTGCGCGTCACCCAGGCGATCACCCAGAGCACCGGCCCCCTGCAACTCGTCAAGGCGCCATGACGCCACCGCTGCACCTGCAGCGCGCCTTGAGCGAGTTGATCGGCGACGCGCAATTGGTGCCCTGCCCGCTACCGGGTACCGAATTGTCGCTATGGCTGCTCGATGCCGACAATATGGACCGCGCCTTCAGCCAGGAAGAAACCCGGCGCATCCTGCATGAGCCGCCCTACTGGAGCTTTTGCTGGGCCAGCGGCCTGGCGTTGGCGCGCTACCTGGCGGCGCATCCCGAGTGGGTCGCCGGCAAACGCGTGCTGGATTTCGGCGCCGGTTCCGGCGTGGCCGGGATTGCCGCCGTAAAGGCGGGGGCCCTGGAAGTAGTGGCGTGTGACCTGGACCCGCTGGCCCTGGCGTCTTGCCGCGCCAACGCCGAACTCAATGCGGTGGAGCTGGGCTATTGCGCCGACTTCTTCGCCGAAGCCGACCGTTTTGACTTGATCCTGGTGGCCGACGTGCTTTACGACCGCGCCAACCTGCCGCTGCTGGATCAATTCCTCACCCGTGGCCGCGAAGCGCTGGTGGCCGATTCGCGGGTGCGGGACTTCCAACACCCGCGTTATCAACGGCTGGAGGTTCTGGACGCGTTGACCCTGCCGGACCTGGCCGAGCCTTGGAAGTTTCGCAAGGTGAGTCTGTACCATTCGCGGCGCTGAGCCTTCGCGTTACAAATTCCCGGCAACAGATTGGCTAAGACAGGAAAAGGCGAGGCATGGAAAATGCCATCCTTCGCTCACGGATGGAAAATTTCCTGACATGTCCTGGCAGACAGTTTCGCTAATAACTTACGACTCAACGGCCTTGCCAAACGTCAGGCACCTGCTTAATCTTTGCGGCAATACACCCGCCATGCCTCTGGTTGCATCAGTAACTAAGCACAAATTGTGCGGGTTTTTTATGCCCGGTACTTTTTGGGCATGAGGTCATTCAGCAAACCTGCCATCGACGTTCCTGCCCAGCTGGGACTCCTCAAGCGGCGCGGACTGATAATTCACAATGAAGCTCGTGCCGAGCACTTCTTGCAATCCGTCAGTTTCTTTCGACTCAGCCCTTATATGCGGCCCTTTCAACAGCCTGACGCTATTGACCATCTTTTTCGTGAAGGTAGCCAGTTCCGCCAATTAACCCGCCTATACGATTTTGATAGAAGGCTTCGCTTACTGACCATGGATGCCATTGAGCGCGTCGAAATAGCCTCACGTTCGGTTATCAGTAATCACATGGGACCCGCCCATGGCAGTCATTGGTATCTCAATCCAGGGTTGTTCCACCTCAAATTTGATCATCAACGCCTGCTTGCAACACTGTCCATGAAGCAAGCCAGCGCAACCCGTGACTACCAGCGCGAATGCGAACGCATCGATAGATCACATGCCAGCGATGCACGAAAAGATCTTCTTAAACGCCAAAGGGCAAAAGAAAGTTATGCCCGTCATTACTCCGTGACCTACGTCCAGCCCGCGTTGATGCCGGGTTGGGCCATGTTGGAAGAATTGACACTGGGAGACTTATCCCATCTGTACAAAGGCTTGGCCAAGGACGCCGACAAGAAAGCGATCTCCAGGCGCCTTCTACTCCCGGCACCACTCATGCAGTCCTGGCTGCACACGCTGACCACTGTCCGAAATATCTGCGCTCACCATTCACGCATGTGGAACCGAGAATTGGGTATCCGTCCTGAATTGCCCAAAAAAGCCAGCTTTCCATGGCCGCAGTATTTGCTTCAACCGGGGACACATAGCCGCATGTTCTCCACGCTATGCATACTCAATCACCTGATGGGCCAGGTGAGCCCACATACTCGCTGGGGTCACAGCCTGCATCTGCTGATCGACGAGTTTCCCGACGTCCGTATCGAAGCAATGGGTTTTCCTCAGGACTGGTATCTGGACCCGTTTTGGCACGCGCATGATTACTGAATGCCAGGCGGCTTCCGATAGCTAGCGCCAGCCCTTATAGTTGCCCCCATTCCCGCTTTATTCGAGACGCCCCATGAGTGAGCCCACGCCGTACATCTTCGACGTCACCACCGCCAACTTCGACCAGGCGGTGATTCAGAATTCTTTTGAAAAACCTGTGCTGGTGGACTTCTGGGCCGAATGGTGTGCGCCATGCAAGGCGCTGATGCCGATGCTGGCGCAGATTGCCGAGACCTATCGCGGCGAGTTGCTGTTGGCCAAGGTCGATTGCGAGGCCGAACAGGACATCGTCGCGCGTTTCGGCATTCAAAGCCTGCCGACGGTGGTGTTGTTCAAGGATGGTCAGCCGGTGGACGGCTTTGCCGGTGCGCAGCCGGAGTCGGCAGTACGGGCGATGCTGGAGCCACATGTGCAGATGCCACCACCGGCTGCGGCGGATCCGCTGGAACAGGCCCAGGCGCTGTTCAGCGAAGGGCGCATCAGCGAGGCTGAAGCGCTGCTGGTGCAGTTGTTGGGCGAGGACAATACCAACGCCGCAGCCCTGATCCTGTATGCACGCTGCCTGGCTGAGCGCGGTGAGTTGGGTGAAGCCCAGGCCGTGCTTGACGCTGTCAAAAGCGACGACCACAAGGCCGCCCTGGCCGGGGCCAAGGCGCAGATCACCTTCCTGCGCCAGGCCGCAGACTTGCCGGACACCGCCGATCTGAAGAGCCGTCTGGCACAGAACCCGCAGGACGACGAAGCGGCCTATCAGTTGGCGATCCAGCAACTGGCGCGCCAGCAGTACGATGCGGCACTGGAAGGTTTGCTCAAGTTGTTTACCCGCAACCGCAGCTACAGCGAAGGCTTGCCGCACAAGACGTTGCTGCAGGTGTTCGAATTGCTGGGCAATGAGCACCCGCTGGTCACGGTGTACCGCCGCAAATTGTTTGCCGCGTTGTACTAATCACCGATCCAACGGTACAGCGGCGTATCCCCGCCGCTGCTCACCTTGACTTTGGCGCTATGGCGCAGGCGCACCAACAGGCGCTTGCCCGCGCCCGCATCGCCTGCCAACCCTTCCAGTTGATCGAGTAATTCCAGACCGTTGAGCTGCCCTGCCTTGCGCAGCACCTCTTGGGCGCTCTGCCATAGGTCGTCGTTTTGTTTGACCGGCGCCGCGGTTGGCGCACTGGGCGTTGGGGCGGCCTGAAGCTGTGCGCCCAAGCGCGCCCAATCGCCGTCGTCCAGTTCCAGGGTCAAGTCCACCGGCAGGTCGCCGATGGTTCCACGAATTCGCAACATCGCTGTACTCCTGCATTTTTCTGACCGTCATGCTCCCATGCAGCTTGCGCAACACCAAGCAGGCGGTCAAACTCTCGGCTCTATTGTTATAAGATCACATAACAAAACTTTCATCCTGGAGCCTCCCATGCGCCGTTTGCTGCTTGCTTTGCCGTTCGCCCTGCTGCCACTGGCTGTTGCCCACGCTCACGAAGAGCATGACCACGAGCACGGCAGCCTCGGCGCCCATGAACATGGGGTCGGCCGTCTCAATGCCGTGCTGGATGACAAGGCCCTTGAGCTTGAACTGGACAGCCCGGCCATGAACCTGGTGGGTTTCGAGCATGTAGCGACCAGCGCCGCCGATAAAGCCAAGGTCGCCGGTGTACGCAAACAACTGGAGAACCCGTTGGCCCTGTTCAACCTGCCCAAGGCCGCAGGGTGTGTGGTCAGCAGCCAGGAACTCAATAGCCCGCTGTTCGGTGACAAACCAGAAGCCGACCATGACGACGATGACCACGCCACCGACGGCAAAGGCGCCGCCGCTCACGAGCACCATCACGACCACAGCGAAATCCACGCCCACTACCAATTCACCTGCGCCACGCCGACGGCCTTGGGCAACCTGGACTTGAGCCAAGTGTTCAAGACCTTCCCCGCCACCAAGAAAATTCAGGTACAACTGATCGGCCCGAGCGGTCAGCAAGGTGTTGACGCGACGGCCACCGCCGCCACCCTGAAGTTCTGACTTGAAAGCACAGTCCATGTGGGAGCTGGCTTGCCTGCGATACTGGCGACGCGGTGCAGCAGGCACACCGTAGCGATGCCATCGCAGGCAAGCCAGCTCCCACAGTGGATCGGCGCCATTTTCGACTACCAGGCGACACTGACTTCCCATGACTCAAGCGTTAATCGAACTGTCCGACCTGGGCTTCAACTGGCCCGGTCACCCGCAGTTGCTGGACATCCCCGCGTTCCGCCTGGAACCCGGGGAAACCCTGTTCCTCAAGGGCCCGAGCGGCAGTGGCAAGACCACGCTGCTGGGGCTGTTGGGGGGCGTGCAGAAACCCTGCCAGGGCAGCATCCGCCTGCTTGGGCAGGAGTTGACCGAACTCTCGGCCGGCGCCCGTGATCGTTTCCGTGTGGACCACACCGGCTACATCTTCCAGCAGTTCAACCTGCTGCCGTTTCTATCGGTGCGCGAAAACGTCGAGTTGCCTTGCCATTTTTCCAGGTTGCGCGCACAACGGGCCAAACAGCGCCACGGCAGTGTCGACCAGGCGGCTGCGACCTTGCTCGCGCACCTGGGCTTGAAGGACAAGGACTTGCTGGAGCGCCGCGCCGACTCGCTGTCCATCGGCCAGCAACAACGGGTGGCTGCCGCCCGTGCGTTGATCGGCCAACCGGAACTGGTGATCGCCGACGAGCCCACCTCAGCCCTGGACTATGACGCCCGCGAAGCGTTCATCCAGTTGCTGTTCGCTGAATGCCGTGAAGCTGGCGCCAGCCTGTTGTTTGTCAGCCATGACCAGAGCCTGGCGTCACTGTTCGACCGCAACCTGTCACTGGCCGAACTCAATCGCGCCGCCACGCCCGCAGAGGTTTGAGATGTATCTGTTTCGTCTAGCCATGGCCAGCCTGGCTAACCGCCGCTTTACTGCGATCCTCACTGCCTTCGCCATCGCGCTTTCCGTGTGCTTGTTGCTGGCGGTGGAGCGCGTGCGTGTCGAGGCGCGCAACAGTTTTGCCAGCACCATCAGCGGTACCGACCTGATCGTCGGGGCACGTTCGGGCTCGGTCAACCTGCTGCTGTATTCGGTGTTTCGCATCGGCAACGCCACCAACAACATCCGCTGGGACAGCTTTGAGCATTTCGCCGCCAGCCCCCAGGTGAAATGGGCCATTCCGATTTCCCTCGGCGACTCCCATCGCGGTTACCGCGTGATGGGCACCAACGAATCCTACTTCGAGCATTACCAGTACGGGCGCAAGCAAAACCTCGAACTGGCCAGCGGCCGCGCCTTCGCTACCGACCCGTTTGAAGTGGTGCTCGGCGCCGAAGTTGCCGACGCCCTGCATTACAAACTCGGCGACAAGCTGGTGCTGGCCCACGGTGTAGCGGTGGTCAGCCTGGTCAAGCACGACGACAAACCCTTCACCGTGGTCGGAATCCTCAAGCGTACCGGTACGCCGGTAGATCGCACGTTGCACATCAGCTTGGGTGGCATGGAGGCGATCCATGTCGACTGGCACAACGGTGTGCCGGCCCAGGGCAAAGGCCGCATCAGCGCCGACCAGGCGCGCAATATGGACCTGACGCCGCAAGCCATCACCGCGTTCATGCTCGGCCTGAACAACAAGATTTCCACCTTCGCGTTGCAAAGGCAGATCAATGAGTTCCGTGGCGAGCCGATGCTGGCGATCCTGCCGGGCGTGGCCCTGCAAGAGCTGTGGAGCATGATGAGCACCGCCGAGAAAGCCTTGTTCGTGATCTCGCTGTTCGTGGTGCTGACCGGCTTGATCGGCATGCTCACGGCGATCCTCACCAGCCTCAACGAGCGCCGCCGCGAGATGGCGATTCTGCGTTCGGTGGGTGCACGCCCCTGGCATATCGCGAGCCTGCTGATCTTCGAAGCCTTCGCCCTGGCCTTGTCCGGTGTGGTAGCAGGCGTGGGCCTGCTGTATGTCTGCATCGCCGCCTCCCGTGGTTACTTGCAGGCCAACTACGGGCTGGACCTGCCGATGTCCTGGCCGAGCGAATATGAATGGACCCTGCTGGCGGGTATCCTCGCGGCAGCGCTGTTGATGGGCAGCGTGCCCGCGTGGCGCGCCTATCAACAATCTTTGGCCGATGGCCTGTCCATCCGTGTATGAGGAAGGCTTCGATGCGTCGTGCCCTGTTTGCCCTGTTACTGCTGACGGCCGTGCCCGTGTGGGCGGATGAACAGCCCAAGGACCTGTCCTGGCAGGAAATGATACCGCCGGATGCGCCACCGGAAGTGCCTAATATGAAGCCGCTGCACGACCTGTCGAACATGGCCGATGCCTTGTCCGTCGAGGCGGCGCCGGCGGCCAAGCAGGATCTGCCCAACGCGCCGGTGGTGCAGAGCCTCGACGGCCAGCACATCCGCCTGCCGGGGTATATCGTGCCGCTGGAAGTCAGCGAAGAGGGCCGCACCACCGAGTTTCTGCTGGTGCCGTATTTCGGCGCGTGCATCCACGTGCCGCCACCGCCGTCGAACCAGATCGTGCATGTGAAAAGCGAAGTCGGCGTGAAGCTCGATGAGCTGTATCAGCCGTACTGGATCGAAGGTGCGATGCAGGTCAAGCCGTCGTCGAGTGAACTGGCCGACGCCGGTTACCAGATGGATGCCCAGAAGATTTACATGTACGAGCTGCAGGAGTAGCGCTGATCACCCTTTCATTGAGCTGAGTCAAAAGACCGAACGGAACGATCTTTACCATTGGACGTACAACTTTTAACGTCCTCTGGAGCTCCCATGAACAAGTCTCTGCTCGGCGCGTCCCTCTTCGCGCTCGCCCTCGTCGCACCGGTCGCACACGCTCACCAAGCGGGCGATATCCTGGTGCGTGCCGGTGCAATCACCGTGAACCCGGAGGCCGACAGCGGCAAAGTCAAGGTTGACCAGGGCCCGCTGGCCGGCACCAACCTGGGCGGCAAGGCGACTATGAGCAGCGACACCCAACTGGGCTTGAACTTCGCCTACATGATCACCGACCACGTCGGTATCGAATTGCTGGCCGCCACGCCCTTCGAGCATGACGTGAAACTCAAGAACACCGCACTGGGCGCCGCCAACGGCAAGCTCGGTTCGCTCAAGCACCTGCCGCCGACCCTGAGCGTCGTGTACTACCCGCTAGACAACAAGTCGGCATTCCAGCCGTACGTGGGCGCCGGTATCAACTACACCTGGATCTACGACGAGCACGTCGGCGGTCGCGCTCAACAAGCCGGCTTCAGCAACTTCAAGGCCGAAAACTCCTGGGGCTGGGCCGCACAGATCGGCGCCGACTACATGATCAACGACAACTGGATGATCAACGCCCAGGCGCGCTACATCGACATCAGCACCAAGGCGACTGTGGATAACAATGCGCTGGGCCAGGGCACTCGGGCCAAGGTCAATGTGGACGTGGATCCGATGGTTTACATGGTGGGTATTGGCTACAAGTTCTAAGCAACACTGCATAACCCATGTGGGAGGGGGCTTGCTCCCGATAGCAGAGTGTCAGTCAACAGATTCATGGACTGACCCATCGCTATCGGGAGCAAGCCCCCTCCCACATTTGGTTTTGTAGCGTGTCAGCTGTGGCGGTAGAACCGGTCCAGCAACGCCGGAAGCCCCGCCCGCCATGCCCTTGGCTTGATGCCAAAGGTATGCAGGATCTTCTTGCACGCCAGCACCGCGTGCTGCGGTTCATCCGCCGCATCCGGCCGAGCCGCGTGGGCCTGGGCAGTGGGGGATTCAATGGCCAGCGCGTGGAAGTTGCGCGCCTCGGTCAGGATCGCCTGGCCCAGGGCCAACGGCGTAGTCGCCTCATGCCCGGCGTAATGATAGGTGCCCCACAGCGGCGCCGCGCAATCAAGCTGCTTGAGCACCGAGATAATCACCCGTGCGGCATCGTCCACCGGCGTCGGGTTGCCACGACGGTCGTCGGCCATCAGTAGTTCATCAGGTTTTTCGGCCCGGGCCAGGAACCGCCCGAGCGTGCCGTCGACACTGTCATCGAGCAACCAGCCAAATCGCAGCAGCACATGTTGTGGGCAAGTGGCGCGCACGCTCTGTTCGATACGCCACAACGCCTGGCCGCGCAGGCCCAGGGGCACCGGCTCGTCTTTTTCGCTGTAGGCGGTGGCGCGCGAGCCATCGAACACCCGGTAGCTGGACGGTTGCAGCAGCGTGATGCTGTGGTGCTGGCACAATTCAGCCAGGCGTTCGATGGCGAACTCCTGGGCGGCCAAGCGGGTTTCGCTCACGGTTTCGGCCTGGAACCAGTCGAAATAGTAGGCGAGGTTGATCAATGCATCGGGACGGGTGTCGTCGAGCAATTGGGTAAGGCTCGCGGCATCCCAGCCGTCTTGGGGCGGTTTGGGGGCGAGGAAACCGATGTCTTCCTCTGCACCGAGGCGAATCAGCGCTTGCCCGAGGGCATTCCCGCCGCCCAGTAACATAAGGCGCATTCGCATAGATTGAGCAGGCCCGGTCTGTTTGGAACGATGGTTATTATCGACAGGCGTGTGCGCCTTGCCGTAGGTAGTTGCCAGAATCGTTGCATTTTGCGGGTTTGTAGCGCAACCGTCACGGATAAAGTACGTGTTTGCAACTTGTTGGAGCAGGTGGCATCAATCACTTCATGAACCTTCCCGAATCAACGACCAGCGCACTGGATGGTTTTCACCCCGCCGTCAGTGCCTGGTTTTGCAGGACCTTCCCCTCGGTGACCGGCGCCCAGGCCCAGGCGTGGCCGCTGATCCGCCAGCGGCGGTCAACGCTGATCGCCGCGCCCACCGGCTCGGGCAAGACCTTGACGGCCTTTTTGGCGGTACTCGACGATTTGGTCCACCAAGGCCTGGCCAACGGCGGGCAACTGCCGGACGAGACCCTGGTGGTGTATGTGTCACCGCTCAAGGCGCTGTCCAACGACATCCAGATCAACCTGCAAAACCCGCTGGCCGGCATTACCGAGCAGCTTCAAAGCCTGGGCCTGCCGCCGCTGGTGATCCGCACCGCCGTGCGCACCGGCGACACCCCGCAAAAAGACCGCGCACAGATGCGCAAGCGCGCGCCGCATATCCTGGTGACCACGCCCGAATCTCTGTATGTGCTGCTGGGTTCGGATTCCGGCCGACACATGCTCGCCAGCACGCGTACGGTGATCGTCGATGAGATCCATGCCATCGCCGCCGGCAAGCGCGGCAGCCACCTGGCCTTGAGCCTGGAGCGCCTGCAAGCGCTGTGCGCCGAGCCATTGACCCGTATCGGCCTGTCAGCCACGCAAAAACCCATCGAAGCGGTCTCGCGGTTTTTAGTCGGCACCGACCGTGAGTGTGCCATCGTCGACATCGGCCATGCGCGCCCACGGGACCTGGATATCGAAGTGCCGCCAGTGCCGCTCTCGGCGGTGATGGCCAACGATGTGTGGGCCCTGGTCTACGACCGCCTCGCGCAATTGGCCCGCGAACACCGCACCACGCTGATTTTCGTCAACACCCGGCGCCTGGCCGAACGCCTGGCCCGGCATCTGAGCGAGCGGCTGGGCAAGACCGCCGTGGCCGCCCACCATGGCAGCCTGGCCAAGGAACTGCGCCTGGACGCCGAGCAACGGCTCAAGGCCGGCGAACTGCAAGTGCTGATCGCCACCGCGTCCCTGGAGCTGGGCATCGATATTGGCGAGGTGGATCTGGTCTGCCAGATCGGCTCACCCGGCTCGATCAATGGCTTTTTGCAACGCGTCGGCCGCTCCGGGCACCAGGTCGGCGGTACGCCCAAAGGGCGCTTGTTTGCCACCACCCGTGACGACTTGATCGAATGCGCCGCGTTGCTCGACTGCGTACGCCGTGGCGAGCTGGATACCTTGCATATTCCAGTGGCGCCGCTGGACGTGCTGGCCCAGCAGATCATTGCCGAAGTCAGCGCCCGTGAATGGCCGGAACAGGCGCTGCTGGCGCTTGTTCGCCGCGCTGCGCCTTACGCCGAGCTGGATGAGCGCCACTACCAGGCCCTGTTGCAGATGCTCAGCGAGGGCTACAACGGCCGCCAGGGTATCCGCAGCGCCTACCTGCACCGTGACGCCGTGACCCACACCCTGCGCGGCCGCCGCGGTGCCAGGCTCACCGCCGTCACCAGCGGTGGCACCATCCCGGACAACGCCGACTACAGCGTGTTGCTGGAGCCTCAGAGCCTGAACATCGGCAGCGTCAACGAAGACTTCGCGGTGGAAAGCATCGCCGGCGACATCTTCCAACTCGGCAATACCTCTTACCGCATCCTGCGGGTCGAAGCGGGCAAGGTGCGTGTCGAGGATGCCCATGGCCAACCGCCGACCATCCCGTTCTGGCTGGGCGAAGCACCCGGGCGCAGCAACGAGTTGTCGGTGGCCGTGGCGCGCTTGCAAGGGCAAATCGACAGCTTGCTGGGTGCCACGCCCGGCGACCTGCAACCGGCCCTCGACTGGCTAACCGGCACCCTGGGCCTGCATCGCGCCAGCGCCGAACAACTGCTGGATTACCTGGCCCGGTCGCGCCAGGCCCTGAGCGCCCTGCCCTCCCGGGACACGTTGATCATGGAGCGGTTTTTCGACGCGTCCGGCGGCACCCAGTTGATCATCCACACGCCGTTTGGCAGCCGCATCAACCGCGCCTGGGGCCTGGCGTTGCGCAAGCGTTTCTGCCGCACCTTCAACTTCGAGCTGCAAGCGGCGGCCAGCGAAAACGCCATCGTGCTGTCGCTGTCCACCAGCCACAGTTTTGCCTTGGATGAGGTGTGGCGTTACCTTAACAGCAACAGTGCTGAACACCTCCTGATCCAGGCCGTGCTGGATGCGCCGCTGTTCGGCGTGCGCTGGCGCTGGAATGCCGGCGTGGCCCTGGCGTTGCCGCGCTACACCGGTGGGCGCAAGGTGGCGCCGCAGATCCAGCGCATGAAGAGCGAAGACCTGATCGCCAGCGTCTTTCCGGACCAGATCGCCTGCCTGGAAAACCTCGCCGGCGAGCGCGAAATCCCCCATCACCCACTGGTGGAACAAACCCTCGACGATTGCTTGCATGAAGCCATGGACAGTGAAGCCTGGCTGGCACTGCTGCGGCGCATGGAACGCGGGGAAGTCCGATTGATCAGCCGCGACCTGCCCGCCCCTTCGCCCATGGCTGCGGAAATTCTCAGCGCCAAGCCCTACACCTTTCTCGACGACGCCCCGCTGGAAGAGCGCCGCACCCAGGCCGTGCTCAACCGACGCTGGAGCGACCCGCAGAGCACCGATGACCTGGGCGCACTGGATGCCGAGGCTATCGCCGGCGTTCGCGAAGAAGCCTGGCCCGCGCCCAATGGCGTAGATGAAATGCATGAAGCGCTGATGAGCCTGGCGTGCATCGCAGCGCCTGAAGTTGCGCCGCAATGGGCCGCATGGCTGCACGCCTTGGCCAAGGCCGGGCGAGCCTGTCAGTTGCACAACGGCATGTGGGTCGCCGTTGAGCGCTTGAGTTGCTTGCAGGCGCTCTACCCTAACGATTTGCCACTGCTGCCCGGGTTCGACGAGCCCTGGGAGTTTGATGACGCGCTGTTAGAAGTACTGCGTGCGCGCCTCAGTGGTTTTGGCCCGTTGAACCTGGTCGAAATCGCTGCCCCCCTGGCGCTGCCCGTGGCGGCAATCACTCAGGCCCTGTCGCGCCTGGAGCAGGAAGGCTACGTGCTGCGCGGGCACTTCAGCCCCGGTGCCACGCAGGAACAATGGTGCGAACGTCACTTGCTGGCACGCATTCATCGCTACACGGTCAAGCGCCTGCGCCGAGAGATCGAGCCGGTGGCATTGCAGGATTTCATGCGCTTTCTGTTCGATTGGCAGCACCTGTCCGACAGCACCCGTGGCCAGGGCAGCGCCGTATTGCCGCAGATAGTCAGCCAACTCGAAGGTTATGCCGCCGCCACGTCGGCCTGGGACACTGACCTGCTCAGCGCGCGCATCAAGGATTATTCATCGACCTGGCTCGATGACCTGTGCCGCAGCGGCAAGCTGGTATGGACGCGCTTAAGCAACAAGGCCGGCGCCATGGCGTTGCGCAGCACCCCGGTGGTTTTGCTCCCCCGTAGCCAGGTAGCGTTGTGGAGCGGGCTGACCGAGCCCACCGACAGCACCACGCTGTCGCCCAAGGCGCAGAAAGTCCACTCGGCCCTGCGCGAACACGGCGCCTTGTTTTTTGATGAACTGGTGCACGAGGCCCACCTGCTGCGCAGCGAGCTGGAGACAGCCTTGCAGGAACTGGTAGGCGCCGGCCTGGTGAATGCCGACAGCTTCGCCGGGCTGCGCGCCCTGACCACGCCCGCCAGCAAACGCCAGGCCCGCAGCAGTCGGCGTGGGCGCGGAGCGTTTGTCGGCGGCATGGATGATGCCGGTCGCTGGGCCTTGGTTCGCCGTTCAGCCAGCGCTGCCGGCCCACATTCGGCCGAGACCCTGGAGCATGTGGCGATGACCCTGCTGCGCCGTTACGGCGTGGTGTTCTGGCGCTTGCTGGAACGCGAGGCGGATTGGTTGCCGAGCTGGCGTGAATTGCTGCGCACCTTCCATCGGCTGGAGGCACGCGGGGAGATTCGTGGCGGGCGGTTTGTCAGTGGGTTGGCGGGCGAACAGTTTGCGTTGCCGGAGGCGATACCCTTGCTGCGCGAGGTGCGGCGGCGGGCACATGACGGGAGCTTGATCGCGGTGTGCGGGGCGGATCCATTGAACCTTGTGGGCACGCTGCTACCGGGGGCCAAAGTGCCGGCGGTGAGCGGTAATCGGATTGTATATCGCGATGGGCTGCCGGCGGCGGTGATGGTCGCCGGCAAGCAGCAGGTGTTGCTGGAGATGGATCAGCAGGCAGTGCAGGAGAAGTTGATCAGGCGCTGACCTTTAGGCCCTCATCGGGAGCAAGCCCCCTCCCACATTTTGATGTGTGAACACATTCAAATGTGGGAGGGGGCTTGCTCCCGATGGGGCCGGAACAGCCACTCTCATCATTGCGGCCTGGCTTGCTCGGCCTCTGGCTCATCCTCCTGCGCCACACGCTTGGGCAACAACACCTGCTGTGGATAAGTCTGCGCAAAATGCACCTCGTCACAGTTATCCACAAGCTTTTTCAAGCGCTGATTGAACGCCCGACTCACCGCATATTGCCCACCCGATACCGTGCGGAATTGCGCCGTGAGCACCACGCCATTGAGGTCCATCTTGTCCACGCCGAACACTTCCAGTGGCCCTTGCAGGTTGTACTTGAGGAACACGTCGTCACGAATCGACTGGCCTGCTTCACGGATCAGCTCCACGGCCTTGTCCACGTCGGTGTCGTAGGTGAACTGCACTGAGAAGAACGCATAGGCGAATTGGCGCGACTGGTTGGTGACCGCCTTGATCTGCCCGAACGGTACCGAATGCACAAAGCCCTTGCCGTCGCGCAGGCGCAGGGTGCGGATGGTCAGGCCCTCGACGGTACCGGCGTGGCCGGAATCGAGCACCACCCAGTCGCCGATGGAGAGCGTGTCTTCGATGATGATAAACAGGCCGGTGATCACGTCCTGCACCAACTGCTGGGAGCCAAAACCAATCGCCAGGCCGACCACCCCCGCACCCGCGAGTAACGGCGCGACGTTGATACCCAGATTGGCCATGGTGGTGATCGCACAGATAACCACCAGAATAATTTTCACCGCATTACGCAGCAGCGGCAGGATGGTTTTGACCCGCGTACTGGGCTGGCGGCTGGAACGTTTGTTCACCGGGGGCTTGAGCGCTTCCTGAATCGCCGTATCGAGCACCACCCAGAACAGCCACGTCATCAGCAGGATCAGGCCGATACTGCTGAGCGAATCGCTGATCGCCCGGCCCACTGAGTTGCGCTGGGCGAACTCGAACAGCGACACGCCCCAGATACGCCCCAGTATCTCGATAAAAGCGATGGCCATCACAATGCGCAATATCGCGTGCAACAGGCTGAGAAAGCGCTCCTTGTAGGCACTGCTGCGCTGTATCGCCACTTGGCTGCGCGACTTGAACAAGTGTTGCAGCACCGTGCTGAGAAATACCGTGCCGATCAGCAGGATGGTGGTCAACAAGGCGCAGCGCAGGGCCTTTTGATTATCGTCGCCGGCACCGATCAAGTTGATCGCCGAGACCAGTACCATCAACAGGATCGGCCAATACCACAGCCCGGAAAATACCCGCAGCGATTGCTGCAACGCCGGATGCTTAAGGCGCTGCGCCAACGGCCGGTTACGAATCAAATGCGCCACCGGGCGACGCAGGCGAACCACCAGCACACCGAAGATCACTGTCGCGAACAGCCCGGTAAACACCGCAACGCTGCTGGTGATGTTGCCGCCCAGCTGCCGGGCGATCTGCGGGCTGGTGAGCGCGTCGCTGAGAGCGGCAAGGAAGCCGATCAGGAACAGCGGTTTGGGGCAATAGTCGCGAATGATCTGCACCGCTGGGCGCTTGTGACCGACATTGAACATGACGATCACGCACAGCAGCATGGAGGTGGAAAAGATGCCGCTACTGGTGGCGTAGGCAAAACACAGCGCCAGTGCCCGTCCTACGGAAGAGGCGAGAAAATGGCTGACATACAGCGTCAATGGCAGGCAGATAACCGCAGGGATGGTGTAAGGCACCACATACCCCAGCACGCCCAGCAAGCGTGCCCGCCGGCGGAAAAAGGCGCGCAGGCTCAAGCGCCGCACGATAAAGCGCCCCAGTAACGTCAGCAGCGCAAAAGCACCCACCCAAACGGCGGATAACAGCAGGAAATCCCCGGCCACACTCCACGGCGAGCGTGCGGCGGTCTGGTCGACCAGCCGCCCGACTTCATTCGCGGCCCGGTCGGCCCGCAGGCGCCACTCGTCGATAAAGTTCTGGTTCAGATCGAGCTTCTGCTGCACATCATCAATGCTGGAACTGATGGCCCCGAGCAGGCCGCCCTCCACCAGCAACTCGGGCTTGGCCGCCGCGTCAGGCTCAGGCGCGGTGGCAGCAGCTTGCAATGCGCCGCTGCCGCAGAACAGCAGCGCCCCTAGCAGTAATGCAGTCTTTAAATTCAGCAAAACAGCGGGCTCCTTCAGAAGGGTCTGTAAGGAACTGACGGGTTTGAGCCTTGATCGTTCCCTGTGTTTGCGGGCATGTGATTCAAATTGCGGGAGGGGGCTTGCTCCCGATAGCAGGCTGTCAGTCAACAACTTCATGACTGATGCACCGCTATCGGGGGCAAGTCCCCTCCCACATTTCGCACCCCGTACCGTCTGTAGGAACGTGGAAACTTTCAGCCAAATATCGCAGTCATCCCATAACGCACCCCACCTCCACAGGAGCAACCATGGCGGCGATTCATATCGGCATTTCCGGCTGGCGCTACACGCCCTGGCGCGGGGACTTCTACCCCGACGGGCTGACCCAGAAACGCGAGTTGCAGTTTGCGTCACGCGCCGTGAGCAGCATTGAAATCAACGGTTCTTTCTATGCGCTGCAAACCCCCAAGCGCTATGCGCAGTGGTACGCCGATACGCCTGAGGGATTCATGTTCAGCGTCAAGGCGCCACGCTATGTCACGCATATCCTGCGCTTGCGCGAGGTGCACAAGCCCGTGGCCAATTTCTTCGCCTCCGGGGTGCTGGAGCTCAAAGAAAAACTCGGCCCCATCCTTTGGCAGTTCCCGCCCAGCTTCAAATTCGACGCCGCACTGTTCGAAGCCTTCCTGGCCGATTTACCCACCAACACCCAACAGGCCGCCGCCCTCGCCCGCCAGCACGAGCCGCGCCTGAACGGCAAGGCAAGCATGAAAGCCTATGGCAAAAAACCCTTGCGCCATGCCGTGGAAATTCGCCACATGAGCTTTGCGGTACCGGAGTTTGTGCAGCTGCTGGACAAGTACGGTGTTGCCCTCGTAGTGGCTGACACCGCCGGCAAGTGGCCCTATATCGAAGACGTCACCGCCAACTTCATGTACCTGCGATTACACGGCGACAAGCAGCTCTACGCCAGTGGCTATACCAGTGAGGCGCTCAAACGCTGGGGTGACCGTATCGAGCGCTGGGCGCACGGCAAACAACCGGCGGATGCGCACCTTGTCGCCCCGCAACGCAAACCCCGCGTGCGCAAACAGCGTGACGTGTTCTGCTTTTTCGACAATGACATCAAGGTGCGCGCGCCTTTCGATGCGCGCCAGTTGTTACAGCGCTTCGGGCTGGACAAGCACCTGCTCACGGCAGCCGGGCAGTTGCCGGAACCGGGAGTGTTGCCATGACTCACCCCGAGCTGATCCCCGTGCCCCCCACCACCGCCATCACGCGTTTTACCGTGCTAACGGTGAATATCCATAAAGGCTTCACCGCCCTGAATCGACGCTTCATCCTGCCCGAACTGCGCGAAGCGGTGCGCAGCGTCGGTGCCGATATGGTGTTCCTGCAAGAGATCCACGGCACCCACGAGCGCCATCCCCAGCGCTATAGCGACTGGCCGAAGATGCCGCAGTACGAATTTCTCGCCGACAGCATCTGGCCGCAGTTTGCCTATGGTCGCAATGCGGTCTACCCCCATGGCGACCATGGCAACGCGCTGCTGTCAAAATTCCAGATCATTCGTTACGACAACCTCGACATCTCCCAAAGCGGCCATGAGAACCGCGGCCTGCTGCATTGCGTACTGCGCCTGCCGGGCGGCGAACGCGAGGTGCATGCCATCTGCATCCACCTGGGCTTGCGCGAGGTACATCGCCAACAGCAACTGCGCTTGCTTGAGCAGCGTATTGGCCAGATCCCGGCGGATGCGCCCCTGGTGGTCGCCGGCGATTTCAATGACTGGCGGCAAAAGGCCGACCTGAGTCAAAGCGGCCTGCAGGAGGTGTTCATCCACGCCCACGGCAAGCCTGCGCGTACGTTCCCGGCACGCCTGCCGTTACTGCCGCTGGATCGCATCTATGTGCGCAACCTGACCATCCACAACCCGCGCGTGCTCACCACGCGGCCGTGGTCGCACCTGTCAGACCATGTGCCCCTGTCGGTGGAGATTGAGTTATGAGCATTGCGGTAGAACATATCGCCACCGACCAGCCGCCGGATGACAGCAAGGCCCGCGACCTGGACTACGGCTGGCAGAGCGGCAATCGTGTGCAATTGCTGGAAAATGGCGAGGCCTATTTTCCCGCGGTGTTCGAGGCCATGCGCGACGCCCAGCGGGAAATCCTGCTGGAGACCTTCATCCTCTTTGAAGACAAGGTCGGTCATGAGCTGCAAGGCATTCTCATCGAAGCGGCGCAACGCGGGGTCAAGGTAGTGGTCAGCCTTGACGGTTTCGGCTGCGGCGAACTGAGCCCGGCCTTTCTGCGCGCACTGGCTGAAGCCGGCGTGATCGTGCAGATGTTTGACCCGGCATCCAAAACCCTCGGCATTCGCACCAACTGGTTTCGTCGCCTGCACCGCAAGATCGTGGTGGTGGACGCTAGCGTGGCGTTTATCGGCGGGATCAATTTTTCCGCTGATCACCTGGGGGACTTCGGCCCCGAAGCCAAGCAGGATTACGCGGTACAGGTCATCGGCCCGGCAGTGGCCGACTTGCACCATTTCGCCCTCGCCCAAAGTGGCCGCCAGGTGCGCGCCCGTAGAGGTTGGCGCCGACGCCAGCAACGGCCTTCGCCATGGGCAGACGAGCACGGCGACGGGCTGGTGCGCCTGATTTATCGCGACAATATCCAGCATCGCGACGACATCGAAGAAGCCTATATCCACGCTTTGAGCCAGGCCCGGCAGCGGGTGGTAATTGCCAATGCCTATTTCTTCCCCGGCTATCGCTTGCTGCGCGAGATTCGTAACGCAGCGCGCCGTGGCGTGCAGGTGCAGTTGATCATGCAAGGCCAGCCCGACGTGCTGCTGGCCAAGCTGGCGGCGCGCATGCTCTACGACTATCTGCTCAAGGATGGCGTGGTGATTCACGAGTACTGCCAACGCCCGTTGCACGGCAAAGTGGCGCTGGTGGACGACGAATGGAGCACCGTGGGCTCAAGTAACCTCGACCCGCTGAGCCTGGCGCTGAACCTGGAAGCCAACGTGCTGATTCGTGACCGCGCCTTCAACCAGCAGCTGTACCAGAGCCTGGAAGCCCTGGCACGAGACCATTGCCAGACCATGCCGGCCAAGCGCAAGCCGCGCCTGTGGTTGTGGCGCCTGACCGTGGGGTTTCTGGTGTTCCATGTCATGCGCCACTTTCCCGCGCTGGCGAGTTGGTTGCCGGCACACAAGCCGCGTTTGAAACCCATTGAGAGTCCGGCCCATGACGTCTGAGAAAAACGGCTCACGGTTCCAGCGCTGGAAGAAGCCCCTGACCATTGCGTTCTTCCTGCTGCTGATCGTGCTCTTCACCCTGCTTGCCCGGCGCATCGACTGGAGCGAAGTGCTGCAGACGTTGAGCGACTTCAAAGTCAGCACATTGCTGATCGCCGGCGCGCTGACGCTGTGCAGTTTTATCGTGTACGCCTGCTTCGATCTGATCGGCCGGACCTACATTCGCCAGCCCCTGCGCTGGAAGCAGATCCTGCCGGTGGGCATTATCAGTTATGCGTTCAACCTCAATCTGAGCGCCTGGGTCGGCGGCATCGCCATGCGTTACCGGCTGTATTCGCGATTGGGGGTAAGCACCAGCAATATCGCCAAGATCCTCGGCCTGAGCCTGGCCACCAATTGGTTCGGCTATATGGCCTTGGCCGGGGTAGTGTTCAGCAGCGGGCTGGTCACCTTGCCACCGGGTTGGAAGCTCAGCACCGGCGCTCTGCAAGGTGTGGGCGTGTTGCTGGTGATCGCGAGCCTGGGTTACCTGGCGGCGTGCCGGTTTTCGAAAAAACGTGCGTGGTCGATCCGCGGCATCGAGATCAATTTGCCGTCGCTGCGCATGGCCTGCCTGCAACTGGCCCTGGGCGCCTTGAACTGGTCACTCATGGCAGCGGTTATTTTTACCTTGCTGCCCGCCAAACTCGATTACCCGCTGGTATTGGGCGTGTTGCTGATCAGCGCGATTGCCGGTGTGGTCACCCATATACCCGCCGGGCTTGGGGTGTTGGAGGCAGTGTTTATCGGGTTGTTACAGCATGAGGCGTCGCGCGGGAGTCTGCTGGCCGGGTTGATCGCGTATCGGGCAATCTACTTTATTTGCCCATTGCTGATTGCGTTGGTGATGTACCTGGGGGTGGAGGCCAAGGCCAAGGCGTTGCGGGTGAAGAAGACACCCGCTTAACGTCTATCGGGATTGGATAATGCTCAACCGCTCCCCCACTACCATTTCGGTAATCCAGTCCACCAGGATCGAGGTATAGGCCTGTTGCGACACCGGGTCGCTCAAGGCATGGTCCGCGCCGTCGATGATGCGGTGGGTCAGGGAGTGAGTCTGCTGGCACGCCGCGCGATAACTCATGATGGTGGCATGGGGCACATGGTCGTCGGTTTCCGATTCCACAATCAGCACATCACCGGTAAATTGCGCGCAGGCGTGCAGGGCACGGTTGGTTTCGGCACGTACCAACGTGCCGCGGTAATCCATCAGGTCGGCTTTATCCAGCTCACGCTTGGGCTTGAGCCATTCTTGGTCGCGGTACAGCGCGGGCACCCGCAGCGCCAGCCAACGCACGGGGCGCAACGAAGTGAGAATTGCCGCCAGGTATCCGCCATAGCTGGTGCCCACCACCGCCACTGCCGAGGTGTCGATGGCCGGGTGGGACAGCAGCCGATCGTAGGCGGCCAGCAGGTCGCGCAGATTGTCTTCGCGGGTGACGCGCGATAAGGGAATGCCGGTGCCGGCGTGCCCCCGCAGGTCGAAGGTCAGGCATACACAACCCAGCCCCGCGATGCCTTTGGCGCGTTCCAGGTCGCGCTCCTGGCTGCCGCCCCAACCGTGCACAAACAATACGCCGGGCACTTTGGACTTGGGGCTGAGGAATGTCCCACTCATCTGTTCGTCATCTACATCGATACTGATGCTCTCGCTTCTAGCCGTCATAAGATTGAACCGTCACATACTTGAGAAGAAAGTCGCTGTTTTCGGCCGGGCCTCGGTACACCTCAATGGCATCCGCCGGCAGCGCTTGATCCACGTAGGTTTCCACCGAGGACACGCGGATGGCCTTGAGGCTCGGGTTGTTGATGAAACTCTGCAGCGCCGCGACTTCCGCGCTGCTGGCCCCGCCCATGCGCCAGGACTGTTCGAGCACGCCGCTACGGCGCTGGCCGTTACTGTCCAGGCCCTGGGCGATGTCGTAATTGCGCCGCGAGGCGTAGAACCCCGGGTAGGCTTCGTCGGCAGCATTATCGAAAACCCGGGCTTGCTCGATGGCTTGCCGCACATCGTCAGGCAGGGCCAATTGCAGCAAGTCTTCATAGTAGCCGGGCACGACGAGCAAGTTGGAGCCGCCGTAGACCTCCTCGCTCTGCCCGTCCCGGGTCAGGTATTGCTCGCCGCAATAGCTGAATACGTGCTCACCGATAAAGCTCTGGCCCACGCTGTGGGTAACTACGTCGTGCAGGTCTTGCTCCAGCACCACGCCGGCGCTGAACAACTTCGCGGCGTCAGGACGCGCCACTATCGCGTCGAACTCATCGAGACTGTGGATAACTTCCTGGCCCCGTCCAGCACAGGCGTGCACCGGTTTCATACGGATCGGGCCACTATAGAGCAAGCGCGCGGCGGCGGGCTTGGCGTCTTCCAGGGCGAACACACTCAAGCCATCCAACACAACGTCGCGTACGCGCTCGCAGAAGATCGGCGACCAACCTTCAGGGGCCTTTGCCTCAGGGCTCAACAGGCCGTGGCTGATCGCTTTGGTACAAATGAAATCGTGATCGACATAGCCCCCCCACAAATCTTCCGGCCCTCTGACGTCAAGCTTCAACGCCAGGGCGGGACCGACCAGAGTTTGCGTGGGTAGCAGGTACAGCTCGCGACCGGCGTGCATCTGGGGGTCGTAACTGCCACCAAACTTGAGCCCCAATATCTGCGCCAGCCAGCGGGCCAATGCGCGGTTGGTTTCAACCTCATGCAATGGCGCACCTTCGCGCGTCGAGTGTGCGACCACCAATTTGTTGCGATTTGTCGGGGTCATGCGTCCCCCTTGGCTATCCCGCCATGTGTGTGGTGGGAAAGTTGCAGGGATCAGGCCAACGCGGCTTTGTGAGGGATGTTTATCAAATCAATGAGTTGCACTAAAAGCGATGGCAGTTAGCCTGCTCTATTCTGCACGACGATGCCCCACCCCCCCTGCGTTCTGCACGATTCAAACGCCAAACCGGGTGCGGTAGTCACTGGGGGTCAAGCCAGTAATCTTCTTGAAGAGTGCACGAAAAGCGCTGGGGTCCTGATAACCCACGGCCCAGGCGATGTGGTCGATCGTGCCGTTGGTGAACTCCAGCATCTGCCGCGCCTTGCCGACCCGCAGATGCTGGCAGTACTCGGTGGGTTTAAGCCCCGTCGCACTGCGAAAACGGCGCAAAAACGTGCGCTCTTCCAGGTTTGCCGCCTGCGCCATCGCCGCCACCGAAACATCCACTGCGCCACTGGCTTGCAGCCAATGCTGGACCTTCAGGATCGCACTGTCGCCATGCCTGAGGATCGGCGCAAAGTTGCTGCCGCACTGGCGGGCACTGTCGCTGTGTTCGATCACCAGAAAACGCGCAGTGTCGGCGGCGACACTGGGCCCCATCAGCCGGTCGACCAGGCGCAGGCCCAGTTCGGACCAAGCCATCAGCCCGGCGGTGGTGATCAGGTCGCCGTCATCGACGATGGGCTTATCCGCTTCCAGGCGCACTGCCGGGTAACGGGCCGCGAAGGACTCCGAGGACGACCAGTGAGCGGTGGCGCTACGCCCATCCAACAGACCGCTACGCGCCAACATGATCGAGCCAATGCACACACCGCCAAGCACCGTGCCGGCAGCATGCTGCTGGCGGATCCACTCCAGCAGTGCGGGCGGCGCCTGGTCTTCGGTGAACTCGCCAATCGACGGCGGTACCAGCAGAGCCATCATCGGTTGGGCCGGCGACGGGTGGCTGTCGAACACGCGCGCAGGCGTGCCGTGGGCGTCCACCTGCCAGTGGCTGACCCGCAGCAGCGGCAGTTGCGCAGATTGGTACTCGGCGGCGATGCGATTGGCGACCCCGAACAGGTCGGTCAGGCCATGCACGGCGGCCAGTTGCGCGCCCTGATAGATCAATACACCCAGTTCGAGCGTCGCGCGTTCCACGGCCATTGTCAGTTTTCCCCCTGTTATTGTCGGTGCGGCCAATTCTCAACCTCGGCGCCAGCTAAGATACTGGGCCCATCAACCCATCAGGAGGCAACATACATGGCCAAGCAAGCGCTCATCCTAATCGATATCCAGAACGACTACTTCCCTCAGGGCAAGTGGCCGCTTGACGGCGTAGAAGCCGCGGCGGACAAGGCGGCGCAGGTGCTACAGGCATTTCGACAGGCAGGCGATGCGGTGATTCACGTACGCCATGAGTTTGAAGGCGACGACGCGCCGTTCTTCACGCCCGGCTCCGACGGCGCCCGCTTGCACGACAAGGTGTTGAACGAGGGTGATGAACCGGTAGTGCTCAAGCATTTTGTGAATGCGTTTCGCCAAACCAACCTGCGCGAGTTGCTGGAGCAGCGCAGCATCACCGATCTGGTGGTGGTCGGCAGCATGAGTCATATGTGTGTGGACGCCGTGGTGCGGGCGGCGGCGGACCTGGGCTATAAGGTCACGGTGATCCATGACGCTTGTGCTACTCGCGATCAGGAATTCAACGGCCAGGTGATTCCAGCGGCGCAGGTGCATGGGGCGTACATGGCATCCTTGGCATTTGGCTATGCGGGCGTCATGTCGGCGCAGGAATACTTGCAGACGCAAACGGCGGCCGCGTGACCGCCACTTACGCCGATCACGTTAGCGTGTCGCGATGATGAACAGGCGCGGAAAGGGCAGCAACACAGTGCCATCGGCCAGGGCTGGATAAGCCAGGGCAATTCGCGCCTGATATTGCTGCAGGAAGGCGGCCTTTTCATCGTCGGTCAACGGCGCAAGAAAGGGCCGCAATGCCGACGCCTTGAACCACTCCACCACCGCCGCATGATCTGCCAACGGGTGCTGATAGGTGGTGCGCCACACATCCACCGTACTGCAGTGCTTGCTCAGCAACTCGTAGTAGTAACTCGCGGTGTGCCGCTCATTGTGTTTGACCGCGCCGATCTTCGCCGACCATGGGCCGTCGGCCGCCACTTCGCGGGCCAACCGGTGGGCGGGCTCGTCGAGATTGTCCGGGGTTTGCACCGCCAGCGTACCGCCAGGGTTCAGTTGTTTGACCAAGTGCGGGTATAGCGCGGCGTGGTCGGGCAGCCATTGCAGTGAGGCATTGGCCAGAATCACATCGAATTTTTGTGCTGGATTCCAGGCGCCGATATCTGCCAGTTCGAAGCTCAACGCCGGCAAGCGCTCGCGGGCGTCGGCCAGCATGTCGTCGGAGCTGTCCATGCCGGTGACTCGCGCTTGGGGAAAGCGCTCGGCCAGTACCGCTGTGGAGTTGCCCGGCCCGCAGCCCAAGTCGACGGCAGTGCGCACGTCGGTTTCGGGAATCGCCGCCACCAGGTCACGGACCGGGCGAGTGCGCTGTTGTTCGAACAGGGTGTACTGCTTGGCAGACCAGGTCATCGCTGCTTTCCTTCTTGTCAAAGAGGGCTACAGCCTAAATCTTGTGATCCTTGAGAACAAATGCCGCCAAGTGAGCACGCAACCGATCAAAACGCAGAGGGCTGAGGCTGCCATTGTTGCGCGGTGAGGGGGTTGTCCAGCTCCATCTGTATCAACTGGCCAACGGTTTGCCCGACCTTTTGCACGGCCATCTCGACCTTGCGGGTGGGTGGGTTGGCGAAGTTCAGCCGGATGCAATTACGGTATTTTCCCGCTGCCGAGAAAATATTGCCGTTGGCCACCTGCACATCCTGCGCTTCCAACAGTCGGTTGAGGGCGTAGGTATCGAACTCCCCGGGCAATTCGACCCACAGCGTAAAGCCGCCCTGAGGCTGGCTGACGCGGGTCCCCGCCGGAAAATAGCGCTTGACCCACTCACTCATCAGATCGCCGTTGCGCTTGTATTGCTTGCGCATACGCCGCAGGTGCAACTGGTAATTACCCTTGGCGATAAATTCGGCCACGGCCAATTGCGGTTGGGTGACGGTGGCGCCAGAGCCGATGAACTTCATATGCAGCACCTGGGGCAGGTAACGCCCCGGAGCGATCCAGCCGACGCGCAGGCCAGGGGCCACGGTCTTGGAAAACGAACTGCACAACACCACGCGGTTGTCTTCATCGAAGGACTTGAGCGAGCGTGGCCGCGGATAGCGATGCGACAGATCACCGTAGATATCGTCTTCGATGATCGGCACGTCAAAGCGTTGGGCCATGCGGATCAGCTTGAGCTTGCGCTCGTCGGGCATGATGTAGCCCATGGGGTTGTTACAGTTGGCGGTCAATTGGATGACCTTGATCGGCCACTGCTCCAGGGCCATCTCAAGGGCTTCCAGGTTGATGCCGGTCACGGGGTCGCTGGGGATCTCCAGCGCCTTGAGACCGGCCGCCTTGAGGATCTGCATCATCCCGTAATAGCTCGGCGAGGCGATCGCCACGATATCGCCGGGCGCGCAAATCGCACGGATTGCGGTAGACAGGGCTTCCTGACAGCCACTGGTGACAATCAGGTCGGCCGGGGTCAGGCGAACACCCGCATCGATGGACAGCCGGGCGATCTGTTCGCGCAAGGCCAATACACCCTGGATGTGGCTGTATTGCAGGCTGGTGTTGTCGCTGCGCCGGCTGATACGGGCCATGGCGGTCAGCAGCGGCTTGAGGGTCGGCACGCTGATGTCCGGCATACCGCACCCCAGTTGCACGATACCGGCGCCTTGGTCGAGGCGTATCAGTTCCTGGACCATGTCCCACTGGGAAATGTCCACCGGCCGCAGGATGGGTCGGCCCATCTGTGGCAAAGGTGCCACGCGCCGGTCCGACGGCACGAAATAGCCCGACTTGGGACGCGATACCGCCAACCCCGAACATTCCAATACACGGTAGGCCTGTTGCACGGTCGTCAGGCTGACGCCGTGCTCATGGCTGAGGGTGCGTACAGATGGCAACCGCTCACCGGGCCCGTACAGGCCCTGCTCGATGCGGCTGCTGATGAATTCGGCGAGGTTCAGGTAAAGAGTCATAGGCCCGACTGTAGCTTCTGATCTGTCGCTTAAGAAGTTACAGATTGGCCTTTTTTTGAAAAATTTTCAGCATAAAACCCCAATCTGTATTCAAAAGATTGAGTTCTGCTGTATCTGCAATACACGTCGTCGCCTTGGGATGATAGGTCCCATAACAGTGCACGAGACCTTTGACAAGGTTGGTACAAAGTAGTCACACAATAGTAAAGCAGCACTGTACGCACCAAATTTTCAGAAATGCCCTACAAAGCAAGCACCTGACAAACCAACCAGGTGTTTGAATCTGCCCAGCGAATACCAAATGGATCAAGCGCTATGACGACAAGGACGACGCTCACACCGCAGATGGCCGAGTACGAACAGAAATTCACCGATGCCGGTGAAGTTCGATGGCTGCCCTATTTGATGTACTTCCACCCCACTGACCATGCTTCCCCCGTGGTCAATACCGATTCATCCGGCTTTCGCTACTCCGAGTCATTGGGTACCCGCTATTCGGTGGTCGACGGTATCAAGGGTAATGGCCCGGTACGCCTGTTGGCGGGCAGCTCCACCGTGTTCGGCATTGGCGCCAGCGCCGACAGCTGGACCCTTGCTTCGCGCCTCACGAAGAACGATCCCCGTGGCCAGCGCTGGATCAATTTCGGCGGCCGCAGCTTCAACTCTACCCAAGAGCTGGTGCTGTTCACCCTCAACCGGCACCACCTGCCCAAGGTGGATGAAATCGTGCTGTTCTCCGGTTTCAACAACCTTGGCCTGGCACGTCAGCCTCACGCCTATCGGGGCGAGCACGGCGCGTTTTTCAACTGCCATCAGTTTTTCGATGCCTTGACGCCACAGCAGCCGACCGCCAGCAACTGGAGCCTGTCGAATCTGTTCGGCAAGCCTCAGGAGCCCGAGCAACCCACGCCGCCGTCGATGCAGGAACAGATCGACTACGCCGCCAACCTGACCTTGCAGCACCTGGATATCTGGCGCGCCCTGGCCACCGACATGGGTGCGAAGCTGACGTTCATCCTGCAACCGCTCGCCGGCTGGGTCCGCGAGACCGGCAGCCATGAGGAAGAGCAACTGTTTGCCGAACTCGACCAACTCGGTAATTTCACCGAGGTGTATGGCGACATCCTGCAAACCTCGGTGCGCGAAGCCTACGCCCAGCGCTTGCGCGACGGGGCGCGGGCCATGGGGGTGGAGTTTGTCGACATCACGCCATTGCTGGCCGAGGCACTGGGCCCGCAAGACTGGCAGTTCGTCGACCGCATCCATTTCACCGATGCCGGCAACGACCTGGTTTCAAAACTTATTCTCGATGTCACCCGCTAAAAGGACTTGCACATGAAATCCATCAAGAAGTTTTTCCAACGCCTGTTTGGAAAAAAGAAGAAGAAACCTGACTCCTCCATTTATCCGATGTTCTGACGCGGCACTGGAAGGTAATGGCTATGGATGGCTCGATTCCAACACGCATCCCCGCAGACGACAGGTGGCGCGAACTCTATCGTTTGGCGCTGGAGCCTGAATGTTTCCTGGATACGGAGTACCTCGACACCCTGCTGGGCAAAGACGTCGAGCCGGTGCAGTTGCCGCTGCTGTCACAGCGGATCGATGCGTGGCAGTCAGAACAGGCGTCGGCGTATGCCGGCGCCGCCACCGCCGCCGTCGAACAGCACAACGCCCGCGCTTTTGCCCAGGCATTGGCGGTTTATTCGGCACCGATGGCCTCGGTGCTCGGCTGCTGGCTGCAGGGCCTGAGCGCACCCGGGGTATTTGAAGACCCCGCGCAGCTGCGCCTGATGCAACTGTTTGCCCATGATATCGGCGTCGGCTACCCGAACGCCTCCCGCGGCCATCACTTCAACGCGTTGTTGGGCCAGCTACAGCTGACCACCTACGCCTTGGCGCCGGCGCAATTGGCGACCCTGCCGGACCTGCATGACGACGCGTTCGAACTGCCCGCGCTGTTGCTTGCCCTCAGCCGACGCAGCGATGCCTACGGTGATGAACTCTGCGGTGTCGATTGGGCCTTGCGCGCCGTCGGGCTTTGCCCGGGCTGGGCAGCCATGGGCCAGCTTGAAGGGCTGGCGCTGGAACTCGGCCGGCTGGATCTGAGCGCGTCATTCCCCGGCCTGGAACCGGCTTCGTTGCGCCATATCAGCCAATGGGTCGCGCACCGCATCATCGAGCAGGGCGAAGAGCGCCAGGCCCGTCTGCTACGCGGCGCCAACTGGCTGTTCGGCGCGCTGCAACGCTGGAATGCGCGGCTGTATAACGCCTCGCTGACCGCCACTTCGCCCCAACAGGCCATGGCGCATTTGATGCAGCGTCTGGCGCGGGTGGGCGCGGTGTATCACCAGAGTTACCTGATTGAAGGGCGCAGCCTGGCGCTGTGGATCGAAGAAGCGCAGCGCGACCCGTTGCCCCTGCTGGATGTGCTGTCGCGCAGCCGTTTGATCGTGCCGGGCAACTCGAAAAAAAGCCTGCTGGTCACCAGCCTGGTGGCGCCGACCGGGCGCATGTTCCGCATCTTCAGCGAGGCAGACTTGAGCGTGATTCGCCAGTGGATCGACTGGTTGCCCCAGGCTGGCGCCACGCCGCAACTGCCACGCCAGCCAGTCGACAGCGCCGCCACGGTGCCCCGCCCTGACTCAGCCAGCCCTGCCGACACCGGACACTGGCCCAAGAGCCTGCGCGAAGCCTATTTTGTCTTGCAGGGGCGTGCGCTGCAGCCGGCCACCCGCCAGTTTGCCCATGCCTATGTGAGCCGTTGGCTTGAGCGTTCGCGCCAGTCGCTGAAGACGTCCGAGCGCCAATTGCCCGACCAGTGGGGCCCCAATGTGCTGCGCGCCTGGTTGCTGGACAAGCATGACCAGAACGGCCAACAGTTCGATGACAGCGACCCGGCGCAAATGCCCAGCCGTGAAGAAATCATCGAGTCGACCCTGCAACTGGCGCCGCTGACGCTGATCGACGGTGCGTGGCTGCAAGGCTTTACCGACCTGGGGCTGGCGTCTTCCCACGTGGGCTACACCCTGTTCCAGACCTATTGGGATGAATTGGGCAACGGCATCGAGGCGCTCAATCATCCGAAAATTTATCGCGATGGCCTGCGTGACATGGATTTCGAACTGGCCCCCACCGGTAGCCGTGAATTCGCCGAAGACCCGCGCCTGGAGGAAGACTCCTTCCGCCTGCCCGTGTATTGGCTGTGCCTGGGCAAACTGCCGATGACGTTCATGCCCGAAGTGCTCGGCATGAACCTGGCGATGGAGCTGTCCGGCGTGGGCGGCAGCTATCGTTCGGCGCGGCGCTTTTTACGGCACTACGGGTTCAGCACGGCGTTCGTCGACCTGCACAACACCATTGATAACGTGTCCACCGGACATTCGGCCTGGGCTGCCGATGCGATCGATGCGTACATGCGTGCGTTGACCAGTGCCGAACAGGTCGCCGCGCAATGGCAGCGCGTGCGCGTGGGCTATGAGTCCCTGGCGCCGATGCCAGGCAAATGGGCCTCGATGTTGCGTCGCTTGCGCCTCTCATCGGCCGACCATGTACTCCCGCGCCCAACCCGCACAGCGGCTTCAAAAGGCTATCTGCATCACTTGCCGATCACGCGGCAGGTATTGCTGCAAACCCACGAACAATAACGCCACGAGGAGCAATTATGTCTTTGGTAGAAGTGCATAACGAATGGGACCCCCTCGAGGAAATGATCGTGGGTATTGCCCATGGCGCACGCGTGCCGCGGCCGGACAAGGGCCTGTTCGCCCTCGACTACAGCGAGCACCACGACTCGCCCAATGAGATTCCGTCAGGGCCTTACCCCGAACAACTGGTTGAAGAAGCACAGGAAGACCTGGACGCCTTTGCCGCCTTCCTGGTCGGCCATGGGGTGACCGTGCGCCGGCCCAAAGAGACTTATCACGCGGCACTGTTCGGCACCGGCGACTGGAAGACCGACGGCGAATACAACTACTGCCCAAGGGACGTTCTGCTGCCGATCGGCAAAACCATCATTGAAGCGCCGATGGCCTTGCGCAGCCGTTACTTCGAACCTTTTGCCTACCGCGAACACCTGCAGGCGTACTTCGCCAGCGGCGCCAACTGGATTTCCGCGCCCAAGCCGGAACTGCCCGACAGTACCTACCGGGTCAACCCGCGCGAGGGCTCGATCATCGCCAACGATGAGCCGATTTTCGATGCCGCCAACGTGCTGCGCATGGGCCGCGACATTCTTTACCTGGTGTCGCGCAGCGGTAACCGCATGGGCTACGAGTGGCTCAAGCGCGTGCTCGGCGACCAATACCGCGTGCACGCCCTCAGCGGGTTCTACGACGGTACGCACCTGGACACCACCATCACCCTGGTGCGTCCAGGGCTGGTGGTGTTGAACCCCGAACGCATCGGCAAGGATCAGGTGCCCGAAGTGTTCAAGCACTGGGACATCATCTGGGCCCCCGACATGGTGGACACCGGTTACTGCTGGTCGTACCCGCGTGCCTCTATCTGGCAGGGCATGAACTTCATCATGGTCAACCCGTCGCTGGCGGTGATCAATGACCAGCAAGTGCCGCTGATTCGCGCACTGGAAAAACACGGCATCGATGTGGCACCGCTGAAGATGCGCCACGCGCGCAGTCTGAGCGGCGGTTTCCATTGTGTGTCCGTGGACATTCGTCGACAGGGCACGCTGGAAGATTACCGTTGAGCAGGGCATGACCATGCAGGCACTGGATTACTACTCGATCGTGCTGTTCGTGATTGCCACCTGTGTCACGCCAGGGCCGAACAACGTGATGTTGATGTCGTCCGGGGCCAATTTCGGCATCGGCCGTACCTTGCGCCATGTGGCCGGTATCAACATCGGCTTTCCGCTGATGCTGGTGGCGGTCGGGTTGGGGGCCGGGGCGGTGTTCCGCCAGTACCCGTGGTTGCATGACGGCTTGCAGGTGGTCGGCGCGTTGTACCTGTTGTTCCTGGCGTATCAGATTGCAAGTGCCCCCACCACCGATCTGGGTGACCAATCAGGCAAGCCTTTGGGGTTCACCGCTGCGGCGCTGTTCCAGTGGGTCAACCCGAAAGCCTGGGTGATGGCGGTGGGCGCAGTGCTGGCCTACACCTCGCCCTTGGGCTCGTACACGGTGCAGGTGTTTCTGATTGCGCTGTTGTTTTTTGTATTCGGTTCACCGTGTTCGATGGTCTGGGTGTTTTTCGGGCAGTACCTGAGGCGCTTCCTGACCCAGCCACAACGTTTGAAGGCGTTCAATATCACCATGAGCCTGGTGCTCGTGGTGTCCTTGATCCCGGTTCTACGAAGCCTGCCATTCGCGCAATGGTGGTCTTGATACGCAGAGAAGGTTGCCTACACGCCAGCAGTTCGATTGGCGCAGGCGACTCCATGGATTGGCGGAATGTGATGAGGATGCACAGTTAAATGGCTAATTATGTTTTAGGGATTTCTGCCTTCTACCACGACAGTGCTGCCGCCCTGGTCAAGGACGGCGTGCCCGTCGCTGCCGCCCAGGAAGAGCGCTTCACTCGCGTGCGCCATGACCCGGCGTTCCCGGCCCAGGCGATTGCCTATTGCCTGGACGCCGAGGGCATCAGCCTGGATGACCTGGAAGCGGTGGTTTATTACGAAGACCCCCAGGAAAAATTCTCCCGGGTGATTTCGTCGTTTGCCAGCGGCGGCATCGGCGGCGCACGTACGTTCATCAATGCGATGCCGGAATGGATTCGCTGGAAGTGGAACGTGCTCAAGTTCGTCGACGAGCAACTCGAAATCCTGGGCCGGGGCAAGGCGCCGCGCACCCAGGCCTCCCAGCATCACCGCTCCCACGCGGCGGCGGCGTTTTACCCGTCACCGTTCAAGAACGCGGCGGTGTTGTGCATCGACGGCATCGGCGAATGGCATTCGACCACGATCTGGCACGGCCAGGGCACCAATCTTGAACTGAAAAACTCGATTTCCTACCCCCATTCGGTGGGTTTGCTGTATTCGGCCATGACCTACTATTGCGGGTTCAAGGTCGACTCAGGGGAATACAAGCTGATGGGCCTGGCGCCCTATGGCCAGCCGATCTACGCCGACAAGATTCGCGACGAGCTGATCAATATCCGCGAGGACGGCTCGTTCACCCTGAACATGAAGTACTTCGAGTACCTGCGCGGTGAGCGCATGGTCGGCGAAGCGTTTGAAGAGTTGTTCGGTGGGCCGATCCGTCAACCCGAAAGTCCGATCTCACAGCGCGAGTGCGACCTGGCCGCGTCGATTCAAAAAGTCACCGAGGAAGTGGTGCTGGGCCTGGCCACTGCCGCGGTCAAGCAGACCGGCGAGCGCAATCTGTGCCTGGCCGGTGGCGTAGCCTTGAACTGCGTGGCCAACGGCGTGCTCAGCCGCTCGGGGCGCTTTGATTCGATCTGGATCCAGCCGGCGGCCGGTGATGCCGGTTGCGCCCTGGGGGCGGCGTTGGACTTTGCCGTCAAGCACAGCGGTCGTCCGCACCTGGAAGGTGGCAAGTCTGATGCCATGAGCGGCAGCCTGCTGGGGCCGGGCTTTGGCGACGAAGAAATCGCCCGCTTCCTGCTGGAAAACCACTACCCCTTCACCCGCTATGACGACGCCGGGCTGTATGACCAGGTTGCCAGTCGCCTGGCCGAGGGCGCGGTGGTGGGCTGGTTCCAGGGGCGCATGGAGTTTGGCCCACGAGCCTTGGGCGCGCGTTCGATTCTCGGCGATGCACGCAACCCCGAGATGCAGCGCACCATGAACCTGAAGATCAAATACCGCGAGTCGTTCCGCCCGTTTGCCCCGGCCGTGCTGGCCGAGGACGCCGGCAACTATTTCGATATCTGCGAAAAAAGCCCTTACATGCTGATGGTCGCGCCGGTCACCGACTCGATCAAATCCCAGCAGTCGCGGCAAGAAGGCGGCCCGGAGCGCGGGCTGGGCAGTATCAACAATATTCGCTCGCAATTGCCGGCGGTGACCCACGTCGACCTGTCGGCACGGGTGCAAACGGTGACCGAGGAAAACAACGCACCGTTCACCTACCTGCTGCGCAGTTTCAAGGAACGCACGGGGTGCTCGGTGCTGGTCAATACCTCGTTCAACGTGCGCGGTGAGCCCATCGTGTGCAAACCCGAGGAAGCGTACGCCTGCTTCATGCGCACCGAAATGGACGTACTGGTTTTGGGCCGTTACGTGCTGGAACGCCCCGGCCAACCGGCCTTCGTCGAGGCTGTGGACTGGCGCAGCGAGATCCCGCTGGATTGATCCTTACCTTTAACTCAATGGAGCTTTTACCGTGCTGAGATTTCTTGCGTTTCTGATGTTTATCGTCGTGTTGCTGCCCATCGGGCTGACGCGTTCGGTGTTTCACTCTTCCCGTTTCGGCCGGCGCTTTCACCAGGCGCCGACAGCCTGGGATCACGCTGTGAGTAAACGGTAACGCCCATTGCCTGAGGAACTGCGCCCATGTCAAAAGTGATCTACAAGAACCTCAACAGCTCACCGATCCTGGCGGTCGGCGGGAGTGGGGTTTGGCTTGAGGATGCAACGGGCAAACGCTACCTCGACACCTGCGGCGGTGTCGCAGTGTCGAGCCTGGGCCATGGGCACCCGCGGATCGCCGCGGCATTCGAGCGCGAAGCGAAGAAACTGGCCTGGGCCCATGCGGGCAGCTTCACCACCGCTGCCGCCGAGGAGCTCGCTGAGCGCCTGGTGGCAGCCAGTGGCGGCCTGGCGCGTGCGCAGTTCTTGTCCGGCGGCTCGGAGGTGATGGAGCTGGCGATGAAAATCGCTTACCAGTACCAGTGCGAGCGCGGCTTGCCCGACAAATCAGTGTTCATTTCCCGCCAACAGAGCTATCACGGCAGCACACTGGGCACCTTGAGCATCTCCGGCAACCCGCAGCGCCAGTCGGTATTCGGTCGACTATTTGCACCCGCCGAGTTCGTCTCCCCCTGCTACGCCTACCGTGATCAACGGCCCGACGAAAGCCAGGAGCAGTACGCCACACGCCTGGCCGATGAACTGGACGCCAAGATTCGTAGCCTGGGCAGTGAGAACGTCGCGGCGTTCTTTGCCGAGACCGTAGTGGGCTCCACCAACGGCGCGGTGCCTGCGGTGCCCGGTTATTTTCGCAAGATCAAGGCGGTGTGCGAGCGCCACGATGTGCTGCTGATCCTTGATGAGGTGATGGCCGGCATGGGGCGTACCGGGCAGCTGTTCGCCTATACCGACGACGGCATCGTGCCCGACATGGTCGCGGTCGGCAAAGGCCTGGCGGCGGGTTACATGCCGATCTCGGCGCTGTTGATCAGTGACCGGGTGCATTCGGTGATGGCCCGTGGCTCGGGTGTACTGGGCAACGGCCAAACCCATGTCAACCACCCGCTGGCCTGCGCCATTGCCCTGGAGGTACAGCAAGTCATCGTCGAAGAAGACCTGCTGACGCAAGTGCGCCAACGAGGTGAGCAACTGCGCACCTGGCTCAGGGAAAGCCTGGCTGACCTGGATATCGTTGGCGATGTGCGCGGGCGCGGATTGTTCGTGGGCGTCGAGTTTGTCGAGAGCCGTTCCACCAAGGCGCCATTCAGAGGCGGCGGCGCCTATGCCGCGGCCCTCAAGCAAGAGGCGCTGCAACGCGGCCTGCTGATTTATCCCGGCAGCGGCACAGTGCAAGGCACACAAGGCAATCATGTGCTGTTCGCACCGCCGTTTATCACCAGCGAAGGGGAACTGGGGCAAATGGTCGAGCGCTTCAATGCAGTGGTCAGGGCTGTCGCCTACTAGCGATCGAGCGGGCTTACCGGGGGACGGTCGTTGTCACCCACATTAGCTGGAAAGGGAGAAATGAAGATGCAGACGATCGAACCATGCAAGGACAAAGTCCTGCTGTCGGTGTGCACTATGGACTGGTGTGATCACGGCGTGGAATTCGCCAAGACCGTGTTCTCCAACCTCGAGGTGTTTTGCTGGGACCCGGGCGATCCCTACCCTTATCACCTGGATGATTGGGAAGGCGACTGGATCATCTCCTACCGTGGCGACTTCATCTTCCCGCAGAGCATCTACAAGAATGCCCGCAAAGGCGCGATCAACCTGCACCCGGCGCCCCCCAAATATCGGGGCCTGGGCAGCCAGCATTACGCGATCTACTACAACGATGAAACCTACGGTTCGACCTGCCATCACCTGGCCCCTTCGGTGGACAGCGGGCAGATCATCGATGTGGCGCGCTTCAACGTCGCGCCCGCCGAGACGGCTTCCTCGCTGCGCCTGCACGTGGGCGCCTATTGCCTGCAGCAGTTCATTCACCTGCTCACCGACTACATCCTGCAGGGGCGGCCATTGCCGGTTTCGCCGGAAAATTGGGGCGAGCGCCTGTACAAGCAATCGGAACTCAAGCCCTGGATGGAGAAGATTCGCGCCCAAGAGCCGGATCATCGTTGCTTCAAGTAGTTTTTTGACCATCACTTCAAGCCGCGGTGGCTTGGGGTGCTCACTGCGCGCTGGCGCCACGGGTATGAGTGCACCTATGTTTGAGTTTTCAAGTTTTGCAGCGGCACTGGGGGTCTACGTGATCGGCACCGCCAGCCCGGGCCCAGGCAACCTGGCCATCGCCAACACCTCCTTGAACTACGGGCGCACACCGGGCCTGGCGCTGGCGGCGGGGGTTATTTCCGGGTCGTTGTGCTGGGGCGCGATGACCGCTGCCGGCGTGTCGGCGCTGTTAATGTCCAACACCCAGATCATCCTGTGGCTGAAGGTGTTCGGCGCCTGCTACCTGTTCTTCCTGGCCTGGAAGTCGGTGCGCAGTGCGCTGGCGCATAACGCCACGACGGTGGCCAAAGCGCGAGCAAAACAGACGCGCAACCTGGGCTTCTATCTACAAGGGTTGGGCATTCACCTGACCAACCCCAAGGCGGCCTTGACCTGGTTCACCGTGACCACAGTGGGGCTGAGCGTCAACGCACCGGCATGGGCGAGTTTTGTGCTGGTGGCGGCCTGTGCGTTGTTGGGTTTCCTGATTTTCTGCACCTACGCCCTGGCGTTTTCCGCCCATTCGGCAGAACCTTTTTTTGCCCGGACCCGCAAGTCCTTCGGGCTGATTTGCGCAGCGTTCTACTCGATGGTTGCCATCGGCTTTCTCAGTTCGTTGCTCTGACTCCAACTTTAAGTGGCCTCCGTACACCTGTAACCGCGAAACCCGAGTGGCAGGTGACGTGCTAAGGCCCGTTCCAGGAAAAAACCATGTCCTTGTCGTTTGATTTGATGCTGGCGTTTGCTTTATTTGCGTTTGTCACGTCCGTCACCCCGGGCCCCAATAACGCCATGCTGCTGGCCTCAGGGGTTAATTTCGGCTTCCAGCGCACCATCCCGCATATCCTGGGCATCAGCTCCGGATTCCTGGTGCTGGTATTGGCGGTGGGGCTTGGGCTGGGCGCGGCGTTTACCGCCTATCCGGTGCTCTACACCATCCTGCGCTACGCGGGCGCGGCTTACTTGCTGTACCTGGCGTGGAACATCGCCCGTTCGGGCCCGGCATCCGAAGACACTGAAGGTAAAGGCAAGCCTCTGGGGTTCTGGGGCGCGGCGGCGTTTCAATGGGTCAATCCCAAGGCGTGGGTGATGGCAATCGGTGCAATCAGCACCTACACACCGTTGCAGGGCTACACCATGAACGTGGTGATCATCGCTACGGTGTTCGCCCTGATCAATGCGCCGAGCGTGGGGGTTTGGGCAGGATTCGGCAGTGTGTTGCGCAACGTGCTGCGCAACCCGCGCTGGTTACGCGTGTTCAACTTCGGCATGGCGGCGTTGCTGGTGATATCGCTGTATCCGTTGCTGCAGCAGACGAGCTGAGTTCCGGCGCTGTATTTTTTGCACCACCAAGATCTGCGCTCATAAAAAAAGCGAAGCCAAATCAATGGCTTCGCTTTTTTGGATTACGTTCTGAAAAGCTGAGTATCAGAACGGAATATCGTCATCAAAGCTGTCGAAATCCTGAGCCGGTTGCGGCGCAGCCTGTTGTGGCGCTGGACGCGACTCACGCTGTGGCTGCTGGGTTGGCTGTGGACGCGACTGCTGTGGACGCGGTGCCGAGTTGGACATGCCGCCCTGGCCCTGTTGGTCGCCCTGTGGACGGCCGCCCAGCAATTGCATGGTGCCTTGCATGTCGACCACGATTTCGGTGGTGTAACGCTTGATGCCGTCTTTTTCCCACTCGCGGGTTTGCAGTTTGCCTTCGATGTAGACCTGCGAACCTTTGCGCAGATATTCGCCGGCAATCTCAGCGACCTTGCCGAACATCGACACGCGGTGCCATTCGGTTTTCTCGACCTTCTGGCCGGTCTGCTTGTCGGTCCACTGTTCGCTGGTCGCCAGACTCAGGTTGGTCACGGCATTACCGTTAGGCAAGTAGCGAACTTCGGGATCCTGGCCGCAAGTACCGACCAATATGACTTTGTTAACCCCACGGGCCATAACGTTCTCCTAGGCTGGGCGCGCTGTCGGCACTGGGTTGACCAGTTGCTCGAGCGTCGCGCGATCCAATAATTCGGTGTCCAATTTGATGTAAATGGCCGCCTCTTCAGCGACCACGACTGCATCCGTTACCCCTACGACGGCCTTCAGGCGCTCTACCAGACCAGCCTCGCGGATCGCCTCGGGCGATAGCGGCAAACGCAGACTTGTGACGTAGGGAGGTTCGCGCATGGTAACAGCAAAGACCAGCCAAAGTGCAGCCAGCCCGGCGCATCCGAGGAAGACAACCGACAAACCGCCATGCTGGAACATCCAGCCACCCATGATGCCGCCCAACGCCGAGCCAAGGAACTGGCTGGTGGAGTACACCCCCATCGCCGTGCCCTTGCCGCCAGCCGGTGAAACTTTACTGATCAGCGACGGCAGCGAAGCTTCCAGCAGGTTGAACGCGGTGAAAAACACCACCGTACCGATGACCAGTGCCCGCAGGCTATCGCCGAACTGCCAGAAGAATAGTTCAGTGAGCATCAATGTCGCGACGGCGCCGAGTAAAACTCGTTTCATTTTGCGTTTCTTCTCGCCATAGATGATGAACGGGATCATGGCGAAGAACGAAATCAGCAGCGCGGTGAGGTAGACCCACCAATGCTGCTCCTTGGGCAGGGCGGCTTTTTCCACCAGGGCCAGGGGCAAGGCGACGAAGCTGCACATCAGCATTGCGTGTAATACGAAGATACCTAAATCCAGGCGCAGCAGGTCCGGGTGCTTGAGCGTCGGCAGCAGCGCCTGACGTGCGACGCCCGATTCTCGGTGCTGCAGCGTGCCGGTAGAGCGCGGCACCATAAAGGCTACGATCACAATCCCGACCAGAGCCAGGCCGCCAGTGGCCAGAAACAACCCATGCAGACCAAAAGCGCTCGTCAGCAACGGGCCGACCACCATGGCCACGGCAAACGACAGACCGATAGTCATGCCGATCATGGCCATGGCCTTGGTGCGGTGCTGTTCGCGGGTCAGGTCCGACAGCAACGCCATCACCGCGGCGGAAATCGCCCCGGCGCCTTGCAGGATGCGCCCGGCGATCACGCCCCAGATCGAATCGGACTGGGCCGCAAGCACACTGCCAAGGGCGAACACGATCAAGCCAAGATAAATCACCGGGCGACGGCCAATGCGGTCGGAAATAATCCCGAACGGGATCTGAAAAATCGCCTGGGTCAGGCCATAGGCGCCAATCGCCAGGCCGATCAACGCGGGGGTAGCGCCTGCGAGATCCATTCCATAGGTCGCCAGCACCGGCAACACCATAAACATGCCCAGCATACGGAAAGCGAACACCAGGGCCAGACCGCTTGCCGCTCGGGTCTCGCCGCTACTCATGCGTTCGCTGTGGGGATCGTGCATGGAAAAACCTCGTGTGAACCGGCGGCGATTCTACCAGTCCCATCGATTGAGAGGGTATATGCGGCGCTTTGCCGCGCAGCTTTCATCTAAGGCTGCAAGCGGCCTTTTGACAGTGTATATTCATCCAGTCTTTAGCCGTATACTCCGGCATTATTTACGCCCGCCGTGCGAGGCCATCTTGGACAAGATCCTGATTCGTGGGGCTAGAACCCACAACCTGAAGAACATCGACCTGACCCTGCCCCGGGACAAACTGATCGTCATCACCGGCTTGTCCGGCTCCGGCAAGTCGTCCCTGGCGTTCGACACGCTATATGCCGAAGGTCAGCGTCGCTATGTGGAATCCCTGTCGGCCTATGCCCGGCAATTCCTGTCGATGATGGAAAAGCCCGACGTCGACACCATCGAAGGCTTGTCGCCGGCCATTTCCATCGAGCAGAAGTCGACCTCCCACAACCCGCGTTCCACCGTGGGCACCATTACCGAAATCTACGACTACCTGCGCCTGCTGTATGCGCGCGTGGGTATTCCGCGCTGCCCGGACCACGATATTCCCCTGGAAGCCCAGACCGTCAGCCAGATGGTCGACCTGGTACTGGCCCAGCCGGAAGGCGCCAAGCTGATGCTGCTGGCGCCCGTCATCCGCGAGCGCAAGGGCGAGCACCTTTCGGTCTTCGAAGAGCTGCGCGCCCAGGGTTTTGTACGTGCGCGCATCAACGGCAAGCTCTATGAGCTGGATGAAGCGCCCAAACTCGACAAGCAGAAAAAGCATTCCATTGATGTGGTGGTCGACCGCTTCAAGGTACGCGCCGACCTGCAGCAGCGTTTGGCGGAATCGTTCGAGACCGCGCTGAAGCTGGCCGACGGCATTGCCCTGGTGGCGCCGATGGATGACGAGCCGGGCGAAGAGATCATCTTCTCCGCGCGCTTCGCCTGCCCAATCTGTGGGCACGCCATCAGCGAACTGGAGCCCAAGCTGTTTTCCTTCAACAACCCAGCCGGCGCCTGCCCGACGTGCGATGGCCTGGGCGTGAAGCAGTTCTTCGATATCAAGCGCCTGGTCAATGGCGACCTGACCCTGGCCGAGGGGGCGATACGCGGCTGGGACCGGCGTAACGTCTACTATTTCCAGATGCTCGGGTCATTGGCCTCGCACTACAAGTTCAGCCTGGAAGTGCCGTTCAACCAGCTGCCGGCAGACCAGCAGAAGGTCATTCTGCATGGCAGCGGCTCGCAGAATGTCGACTTCAAGTACCTGAACGACCGTGGCGACATCGTCAAGCGCTCCCACCCGTTCGAAGGCATCGTGCCGAACCTGGAACGTCGCTACCGCGAGACCGAATCGGCAAGTGTGCGTGAAGAACTGGCAAAGTTCCTCAGCACACAGCCTTGCCCGGATTGCCGTGGCACACGCCTGCGCCGTGAAGCGCGGCATGTGTGGGTGGGCGAAAAAACGTTGCCGGCAGTGACTAACCTGCCAATCGGCGATGCGTGTGAATATTTTGGTGTCCTCAAGCTCACCGGGCGTCGTGGGGAAATTGCCGACAAGATCCTCAAGGAAATTCGCGAGCGCCTGCAGTTCCTGGTCAACGTTGGCCTGGACTATCTGTCACTGGACCGCAGCGCCGATACCTTGTCGGGCGGTGAAGCACAGCGGATCCGGCTGGCCAGCCAGATCGGTGCGGGCCTTGTTGGCGTGCTGTATATCCTCGACGAACCGTCGATTGGCTTGCACCAACGGGATAACGATCGCCTGCTCGGCACGTTGAAACACCTGCGGGACATCGGCAATACCGTGATTGTGGTCGAGCACGATGAAGATGCCATCCGCCTGGCGGACTACGTGGTCGATATCGGCCCGGGTGCAGGTGTGCATGGCGGACATATCGTTGCCGAGGGCACGCCTGCCGAAGTGATGGCGCATCCTGATTCGTTGACCGGCAAGTACCTGTCTGGCCGGGTGAAGATCGAAGTGCCCGCCAAGCGTACGCCGCGTAACAAAAAGATGGCACTGCATCTCAAGGGCGCGCGCGGCAACAACCTGCGCAATGTCGACCTGGAGATTCCGCTGGGCCTGCTGACCTGTGTGACCGGTGTTTCCGGTTCGGGCAAGTCGACGCTGATCAACAACACGCTGTTCCCACTCAGTGCCACCGCGCTGAACGGCGCGACCACCCTGGAAGCGGCGGCGCACGACAGCATCAAGGGCCTGGAGCACCTGGACAAGGTGGTCGATATCGACCAAAGCCCGATTGGGCGTACCCCACGCTCCAACCCGGCCACCTACACTGGGCTGTTTACGCCGATCCGCGAGCTGTTCGCGGGTGTACCCGAGTCCCGCTCGCGCGGCTATGGACCTGGGCGGTTCTCGTTCAACGTCAAGGGCGGGCGCTGTGAGGCCTGCCAGGGCGATGGCTTGATCAAGGTGGAGATGCATTTTCTGCCGGACATCTACGTGCCGTGCGACGTGTGCAAAAGCAAGCGCTACAACCGCGAAACCCTTGAGATCAAGTACAAGGGCAAGAGCATCCATGAAACCCTGGAGATGACCATCGAGGAAGCTCGCGAGTTCTTCGACGCGGTGCCGGCGTTGGCGCGCAAGCTGCAAACGCTGATGGATGTGGGCTTGTCGTACATCAAGCTGGGGCAATCGGCGACTACGCTGTCAGGTGGCGAGGCACAACGGGTCAAGCTGTCTCGCGAGCTGTCCAAGCGCGATACCGGCAAAACCTTGTACATCCTCGATGAACCGACCACCGGTCTGCACTTCGCGGATATCCAGCAATTGCTGGACGTGCTGCACCGCCTGCGAGACCACGGCAATACCGTGGTGGTAATCGAGCACAACCTTGATGTGATCAAGACCGCTGACTGGCTGGTGGACCTTGGGCCGGAAGGTGGTTCCAAGGGTGGCCAGATCATCGCAGTGGGTACGCCGGAGCAAGTTTGCGAAATGCCACAGTCGCACACCGGTTACTACTTGAAACCGTTGCTGGCGCGCGACCGGGCCTGACTTTTTCTAGCCCAATAAAAAGCCCCTGTCACTTTGCGGTGACGGGGGCTTTTTTACAGCTGGGAATCAGAACTGCGATTGCAGGTAATTCTCCAGGCCAATCAACTTGATCAGGCCCAACTGTTTTTCCAACCAATAGGTGTGATCTTCTTCGGTGTCGGCCAACTGCACGCGCAGAATTTCCCGGGTGACGTAGTCGTTGTGCAGCTCGCAAAGTTCGATGCCCTTGCAGAGCGCAGCACGAACTTTGTACTCGAGGCGAAGGTCGGCAGCGAGCATGTCCGGTACCGTGGTCCCCACATCGAGATCATCAGGACGCATACGCGGCGTGCCTTCGAGCATCAGGATACGGCGCATCAGTGCGTCGGCGTGCTGTGCCTCTTCTTCCATCTCATGGTTGATACGCTCGTAGAGCTCGGTAAAGCCCCAGTCTTCGTACATGCGCGAATGGATGAAATATTGGTCACGAGCTGCCAGTTCGCCCGTCAGCAACGTGTTGAGGTAATCGATTACGTCGGGGTGACCTTGCATCGCCCTACATCTCCCTGCTTGAAAGACTGTAGTTTGAACCATGATGACTTGAAGGTCACGGGATCAACGGCAGAAAAGTGAAGATTTCCGTAGAAAAGTAGCTGAAATAACGCAAAAACCGCCCAAATGAGGGCGGTTCTGCTTATCGTTTAGAGTCAGTTAAGCGATACACCCAGTGCCTTTGCGATTGCTTCTCCATAAGCCGGGTCGGCCTTGTAGAAGTGCTGCAATTGACGCTGGACCACATCGCTGGAAACGCTAGCCATCGCACCGGCAATGTTATTGGTCAGCAGGGCTTTCTGCTCATCATTCATCAAGCGGAACAGCGCGCCCGCATGGCTGTAGTAGTCCGTATCTTCGCGGTGATCGTAACGATCAGCAGCGCCGCTCAGGGCCAGTGCCGGCTCTGCGTACTGCGGGGCTTGCTTGGGCGCATCGGCATAGCTGTTTGGCTCGTAGTTGGGAGCCGCACCGCCATTACTGCCGAAGGCCATAGAACCGTCACGCTGGTAACTGTTAACCGGGTTGCGCGGCGCGTTTACGGGCAGTTGCTGGTGGTTAGTGCCGACACGGTAGCGGTGGGCATCTGCGTAGGCAAACACTCGACCTTGCAACATACGATCGGGTGACAGGCCAACGCCTGGAACCATGTTGCTCGGACCAAATGCAGCCTGCTCCACTTCTGCGAAGTAGTTCTGCGGATTACGGTTGAGCTCAAGCTCGCCCACTTCGATCAGCGGGAACTCTTTTTGCGACCAGGTCTTGGTCACGTCAAACGGGTTCTCATAATGAGCGTTTGCTTGAGCCTCAGTCATGATCTGGATGCAGACGCGCCATTTCGGAAAATCACCGCGCTCGATAGCACCAAACAGATCACGCTGGGCATAGTCAGGGTCGGTACCCGCCAGGCGTGCAGCCTCGGCCGGGGCCAGGTTCTTGATGCCTTGCTTGGTCTTGTAGTGCCACTTCACCCAGTGGCGTTCGCCCTTGGCGTTGATCAGACTGTACGTGTGACTGCCGAAGCCGTGCATGTGGCGATAGCCGTCTGGAATGCCACGGTCCGAAAACAGAATGGTGACCTGATGCAGCGCCTCTGGAGAGTGCGACCAGAAGTCCCACATCATCTGCGCGCTTTTCAGGTTGCTCTGCGGCAGGCGTTTCTGGGTGTGGATAAAGTCCGGGAATTTCAGCGGATCCCGGATGAAGAACACAGGGGTGTTGTTGCCCACGATGTCCCAGTTGCCCTCTTCGGTATAGAACTTCAGGGCAAAACCACGTGGATCACGCTCAGTGTCAGCAGACCCGCGCTCACCACCCACAGTGGAGAATCGCAGGAATGTAGGCGTTTGCTTGCCAACAGATTCGAACAGCTTGGCACAGGTGTACTGGGTGATGTCTTGGGTAACGGTGAACGTACCGTAGGCACCCGATCCTTTGGCATGCACGCGCCGCTCAGGAATGTTTTCACGGTTGAAGTGAGCGAGCTTCTCGATCAGATGGAAATCGTCGAGCAACAACGGGCCACGAGGGCCTGCGGAACGGGAGTTCTGGTTATCCGCAACAGGAGCCCCGCTGGCGGTGGTAAGGACTTTATTCTGGCTCATGCGCAATCTTCCTCAGGTCGGACTTTGAACTGCCGGCTAAGCGGCTTGGAGGGAGTATTGATCATCAACACTACGCCTACAAATTCATTAAATCGTATGCGTCGATAGAAAATAACTAACAAGACTCCGCTCGCTATAGTGCAGCGCACTGTCTATGGAAGCTTGTATAAGTTGCGCTTTTGTTACGCGCACAAAAAACCGGGCGCGAGGCCCGGTTTTTTGTTGCAGCTTGTCGTCTTACTCGGCGCTTACAGCTTCGCCGGCAGTAGCACGATCAACCAACTCGACGTACGCCATAGGCGCGTTGTCGCCAGCGCGGAAACCGCACTTGAGGATGCGCAGGTAGCCACCCTCACGGGTAGCGTAACGCTTGCCCAGGTCGTTGAAGAGCTTACCAACGATAGCTTTCGAACGAGTACGGTCGAAAGCCAGACGGCGGTTAGCCAGGCTGTCTGTCTTGGCCAAAGTGATCAGCGGCTCAGCAACGCGACGCAGTTCTTTAGCTTTCGGCAGTGTAGTTTTGATCAGCTCGTGCTCGAACAGCGACACCGCCATGTTTTGGAACATGGCCTTGCGGTGCGAGCTGGTACGGCTCAGGTGACGACCACTTTTACGATGACGCATGGTTCATTCCTTACCAAACTCACGTTCGGTGATTACGACGATCAGGCAGTCGCCTTGTCGTCCTTCTTAAGACTTGCAGGCGGCCAGTTGTCGAGGCGCATGCCGAGGGACAGACCGCGGGAGGCCAGAACGTCCTTGATTTCAGTCAAGGATTTCTTGCCCAGGTTCGGAGTCTTCAACAGTTCTACTTCGGTACGCTGAATCAGGTCGCCGATGTAGTAAATGTTTTCCGCCTTAAGGCAGTTAGCCGAACGTACAGTCAGTTCCAGATCGTCAACCGGGCGAAGCAGGATCGGATCGATCTCGTCTTCCTGCTCGATTACCACTGGTTCGCTGTCACCTTTGAGGTCGACGAACGCAGCCAACTGCTGTTGCAGAATGGTTGCAGCGCGGCGGATAGCCTCTTCAGGATCCAGGGTACCGTTGGTTTCCAGATCAATAACCAGCTTGTCCAGGTTAGTACGCTGCTCGACACGGGCGTTTTCCACCACGTATGCGATACGGCGAACCGGGCTGAACGAAGAGTCAAGCTGCAAGCGACCAATGCTGCGGCTTTCGTCTTCATCGCTCTGACGCGAGTCGGCCGGTTCATAACCACGACCACGAGCTACAGTGAGCTTCATGTTCAGGGCGCCGTTAGACGCCAGGTTAGCGATTACGTGATCGGGGTTAACGATCTCGACATCATGATCCAGCTGAATATCGGCAGCGGTAACCACCCCCGAACCCTTCTTCGACAAGGTCAGCGTAACTTCGTCACGGCCGTGCAGCTTGATAGCCAGACCTTTAAGGTTCAACAGGATTTCAATTACGTCTTCCTGTACACCTTCGATGGCGCTGTACTCGTGGAGCACACCGTCAATCTCGGCCTCGACTACTGCACAGCCGGGCATTGAGGACAACAGGATGCGGCGCAGCGCGTTGCCCAGGGTGTGGCCAAAACCACGCTCGAGAGGCTCGAGAGTAATTTTGGCGCGGGTTGGACTGACAACCTGCACATCAATGTGGCGGGGTGTCAGGAACTCATTTACCGAAATCTGCATGGATGCACCTATTTTCTAGCCCTTACTTGGAGTAGAGCTCGACAATCAGGCTTTCGTTGATGTCGGCGGACAGATCACTGCGAGCAGGAACGTTCTTGAAAACGCCCGACTTCTTCTCAGTGTCTACTTCTACCCATTCTACGCGGCCACGTTGGGCACACAGATCGAGAGCTTGGACAATGCGAAGTTGGTTTTTAGCTTTCTCGCGAACTGCGACCACGTCACCAGCACGAACCTGGTAAGACGGAACGTTTACGGTCTGACCGTTAACGCTGATCGACTTGTGCGATACCAGCTGACGGGATTCGGCACGAGTCGAACCAAAGCCCATACGGTATACAACGTTGTCCAGACGGCATTCGAGCAGTTGCAGCAGGTTTTCACCGGTTGCACCTTTCTTGCCAGCAGCTTCTTTGTAGTAGCCGCTGAACTGACGCTCGAGAACGCCGTAAATACGACGGACCTTCTGCTTTTCACGCAGTTGGGTGCCGTAATCGGACTGGCGACCGCGGCGTTGGCCGTGGATACCAGGTGCTGCTTCAATGTTGCACTTCGATTCGATCGCGCGCACGCCGCTCTTCAGGAAGAGATCGGTGCCTTCGCGACGAGCGAGTTTGCATTTTGGACCAATGTAACGAGCCATTCTTTACAATCTCCTGGATTACACGCGGCGCTTCTTCGGCGGACGGCACCCGTTGTGCGGGATTGGCGTCACGTCGGTGATGCTGGCGATCTTATAGCCACAGCCGTTCAAAGCACGGACAGCAGACTCACGACCTGGACCTGGACCTTTGACGTTAACGTCGAGGTTTTTCAGGCCGTATTCCAGCGCAGCTTGACCAGCACGTTCAGCAGCTACTTGAGCAGCAAACGGAGTGGACTTGCGGGAACCGCGGAAACCCGAACCACCGGAGGTAGCCCAAGAAAGCGCGTTACCTTGACGGTCGGTGATGGTCACGATTGTGTTGTTAAAAGATGCATGGATGTGGGCGATGCCATCAACCACTGTCTTTTTAACTTTTTTACGAGGACGAGCAGCAGGTTTTGCCATGATAATTTTCCTGTCGATTCGCTGGGGCGATTACTTGCGGATCGGCTTACGCGGACCTTTACGGGTACGCGCGTTAGTCTTGGTACGCTGACCGCGTACTGGAAGACCACGACGATGACGCAGACCGCGATAGCAACCGAGGTCCATCAAACGCTTGATTTTCATGTTGATTTCGCGACGCAGGTCACCTTCAGTGGTGAACTTCGCCACTTCGCCACGCAGCTGTTCAATCTGCTCGTCGCTCAGATCCTTGATCTTAGCGGCTGGGTTTACCCCAGCAACTGCGCAAATTTTCTGCGCAGTAGTGCGACCAACACCATAGATGTAGGTCAGCGAGATAACAGTGTGCTTGTTATCTGGAATGTTAACGCCTGCAATACGGGCCATTCAGTGGGACTCCAATTGACAGCTACCTACGCCCCGGAAGCCAAGAAATAGGGCGCGAGATAATATCGCTGTAATAACAAATAATCAACCCGGCAGCGCACTAGCTGCCGGGCTTCAAGCGGATCACACTCAGCCTTGGCGCTGTTTGTGACGCGGTTCCGCGCTGCAAATTACTCGAACAACACCTTCGCGGCGAATAATCTTGCAGTTACGGCACAGCTTTTTCACCGATGCACGAACTTTCATCACCAACTCCTCGAACCTTATGGGGTACTCAGCGCAACATGCCGCTGCCGTAGCCCTTCAGGTTGGCTTTCTTCATCAGGGATTCGTACTGGTGCGAAACGAGGTGCGATTGTACTTGGGACATGAAGTCCATCACAACCACGACCACGATCAGCAACGAGGTCCCGCCAAGGTAGAACGGAACGTTTGCTGCAACCACCAGGAACTGGGGCAACAGACACACGGCCGTCATATATAGAGCACCGAACAGGGTCAAACGAGTCAGAACGCCATCAATGTAGCGTGCCGACTGCTCACCTGGACGGATACCCGGAATAAAGGCACCGGACTTCTTCAGGTTTTCCGCTACGTCTTTCGGATTGAACATCAACGCCGTATAGAAGAAGCAGAAGAAAATAATCCCTGCACTAAACAGCAGAATATTCAACGGCTGACCAGGAGCGATCGACTGAGAGAGGTCCTGCAGCCAGCCCATATTTTCAGACTGACCAAACCAGGTACCCAACGAAGCCGGAAACAGCAAGATGCTGCTCGCGAAAATTGCCGGAATAACACCGGCCATATTCACTTTCAGCGGCAAGTGGCTGGTCTGCGCAGCAAAAACCTTACGGCCCTGCTGACGCTTGGCGTAGTGAACAGCAATACGACGCTGGCCACGCTCAATGAACACCACAAAACCGATAATCGCTACTGCCAGCAAACCGATAGCAACCAGGGCGAAGATATTGATATCACCCTGACGCGCAGACTCGAAAGACTGCCCGATTGCTCTCGGAAGACCGGCGACGATACCTGCGAAAATCAACATCGAGATACCGTTACCAACACCACGCTCAGTAATCTGCTCACCCAGCCACATCATGAACATCGCACCAGCCACAAACGTGGATACCGCGACGAAATGGAAGCCAAAGTCACCAGTGAACGCAACGCCCTGCCCTGCCAGGCCAACGGACATGCCGATAGCTTGAACCAGGGCGAGGACTACAGTGCCGTAGCGGGTGTACTGGCTAATCTTGCGACGGCCAGCTTCACCTTCCTTCTTCAACTGCTCCAGCTGCGGGCTGACGGCTGTCATCAGTTGCATGATGATCGACGCCGAAATGTACGGCATGATCCCCAGTGCAAAGATGCTCATCCGCTCCAGCGCACCGCCGGAAAACATGTTGAACAAGCTAAGAATGGTCCCCTCATTCTGTCGAAACAGGTCTGCGAGTCGGTCCGGGTTGATACCTGGAACCGGGATGTGTGCGCCTATTCGGTAGACGATAATCGCCAGGAACAGAAAACGCAGACGAGCCCAAAGTTCAGACATACCGCCTTTGCCGAGCGCTGAGAGAGCACCTTGCTTAGCCATTTATTCCTCGAACTTGCCGCCAGCTGCTTCGATAGCCGAACGCGCACCTTTGGTGGCGCCGATTCCCTTGCCGATAGTGACAGCGCGAGTCACTTCACCGGACAGCATGATTTTCACACGCTGTACGTTGACGTTGATCACGTTGGCATCTTTCAGGGTCTGCACAGTAACGATGTCGCCTTCCACTTTAGCCAGCTCGGACAGACGCACTTCTGCGCGGTCCATGGCTTTCAGGGATACGAAACCGAACTTAGGCAGGCGACGATGCAGCGGCTGTTGACCGCCTTCAAAGCCTGGAGCGATGGTGCCACCGGAGCGGGAGGTTTGACCTTTGTGGCCACGGCCACCAGTCTTACCCAAACCGCTACCGATACCACGGCCCGGACGATGCTTTTCGCGACGGGAACCCGGCGCTGGACTCAGATCATTGAGTTTCATCGATTAACCCTCTACACGCAGCATGTAGTAAGCCTTGTTGATCATCCCGCGATTCTCGGGAGTATCCTGGACTTCTACAGTGTGACCGATGCGACGCAGACCCAAACCTTTAACACACAGTTTGTGGTTAGGGATGCGGCCGGTCATGCTTTTGATCAGCGTTACTTTAACGGTAGCCATGATCAGAAGATCTCCTTGACAGTCAGACCACGCTTGGCAGCGATGGACTCAGGAGATTGCATAGCTTTCAGCCCCTTGAAAGTGGCGTGAACCACGTTTACCGGGTTAGTCGAGCCGTAGCACTTGGCCAGAACGTTCTGAACGCCAGCAACTTCGAGGACAGCACGCATAGCGCCGCCAGCGATGATACCGGTACCTTCAGAAGCAGGCTGCATGTACACCTTCGAAGCGCCGTGAGCGGACTTCATTGCGTACTGCAGAGTGGTGCCGTTCAGATCAACTTGGATCATGTTGCGACGAGCAGCTTCCATTGCCTTCTGGATCGCGGCAGGCACTTCACGTGACTTGCCACGGCCGAAGCCAACACGCCCTTTACCATCACCCACCACGGTCAACGCGGTGAAAGTGAAGATACGGCCGCCTTTAACGGTTTTGGCTACGCGGTTAACTTGAACCAGCTTCTCAATGTAGCCTTCGTCGCGCTTTTGGTCGTTATTTGACATAACTTAGAACTCCAGCCCAGCTTCACGAGCAGCATCAGCCAGCGCTTTCACGCGACCGTGGTACTTGAAGCCAGAGCGGTCGAAAGCCACTTGCGAGACGCCAGCGGCCTTAGCACGCGTAGCGACCAGCTGGCCAACCTTTGTGGCCGCGTCGATGTTGCCAGTGGCACCATCACGCAGTTCTTTATCCAAAGTCGAGGCGCTTGCCAGGACTTTGTTGCCGTCGGCCGAGATGACCTGGGCGTAGATGTGCTGCGACGAGCGGAACACGCAGAGACGCACGACTTCGAGTTCGTGCATTTTCAGGCGTGCTTTGCGAGCGCGACGCAGTCGAGTAACTTTTTTGTCGGTCATTTGCTATGCCCTACTTCTTCTTGGCTTCTTTACGACGGACGACTTCGTCCGCGTAGCGCACACCTTTGCCTTTGTACGGCTCTGGTGGACGGAAGTCGCGGATCTCAGCGGCCACTTGACCTACCAGCTGCTTGTCGATGCCCTTGATCAGGATATCGGTCTGGCTAGGAGTCTCAGCAGTGATGCCCGCTGGCAGTTCGTAATCCACTGGGTGCGAGAAGCCAAGGGCAAGGTTCAAAACCGTGCCTTTTGCTTGCGCTTTGTAACCAACACCGACCAGCTGGAGCTTGCGCTCGAAGCCTTGGCTTACGCCTTGGACCATGTTGTTTACCAACGCACGCGTGGTACCGGCCATTGCGCGAGTTTGTTGATCGCCATTGCGAGCAGCGAAACGCAGCTCACCAGCTTCTTCAACGATCTCAACGGACGAATGGATGTTCAGTTCAAGAGTACCCTTGGCACCCTTCACCGAAAGCTGTTGGCCTGCGAATTTGACTTCGACACCGGCTGGCAGCTTAACGGGGTTCTTAGCGACGCGAGACATGCTTATCCCCCCTTAGAACACAGTGCAAAGAACTTCGCCGCCGACACCGGCAGCGCGCGCAGCACGATCCGTCATCACACCTTTGTTGGTGGAGACGATAGACACGCCCAGACCGCCACGAACTTTCGGCAGATCTTCAGCGGACTTGTACTGACGCAAGCCTGGACGGCTAACGCGCTTCACTTCCTCGATGACCGAACGGCCTTCGAAGTACTTCAGCTCGATGGACAGCAGTGGTTTGATTTCGCTGCTGATCTGATAACCCGCAATGTAGCCTTCGTCTTTCAGGACTTTGGCAACAGCTACCTTCAACTTGGAAGATGGCATGCTTACGACGGACTTTTCAGCCATCTGGGCATTACGGATACGAGTTAGCATGTCCGCTAACGGGTCCTGCATACTCATGGGCTAGACGCTCCTAATACAAAAAAATTAGCCTTGCGGCTACATATGTCGCCGAGAATCTCCGAGCACAAAAAACACGGGCTCAGGCGAGCCGCGTATTTTAGACACACTCCAGAAATGAAACAAGCCCCAAAAGGGGCTTGATCCAGATTCAAGGTCACCGGCGGTCAGTATCTTGCGATTCCGACCACCTGGACGTTGAAAGTACTTACCAGCTGGCTTTAACCAGACCTGGTACGTCACCACGCATTGCCGCTTCACGCAGTTTGTTACGGCCGAGGCCGAACTTGCGGTAAACGCCGTGTGGACGACCGGTCAGGCGGCAGCGGTTACGCATGCGCGAAGCGCTTGCGTCACGTGGCTGCTTCTGCAGAGCAACTGTAGCTTCCCAACGCGCTTCTGGACTTGCGTTCAGATCAACGATGATTGCTTTCAGTGCTGCACGCTTCTTGGCGTACTTGGCAACCGTGAGCTGACGCTTCAGCTCGCGGTTTTTCATGCTCATCTTGGCCATGGTCCTACTCCAATCAGTTGCGGAACGGGAATTTGAAAGCACGCAACAGGGCGCGACCTTCATCATCGTTCTTGGCAGTGGTGGTCAGGGTGATGTCCAGACCGCGGAGAGCATCGATCTTGTCGTAGTCGATTTCCGGGAAGATGATCTGCTCTTTCACGCCCATGCTGTAGTTACCACGACCATCGAAGGACTTGGCATTCAGGCCGCGGAAGTCGCGGACCCGAGGCAGGGAGATCGACAGCAGACGATCCAGGAATTCGTACATACGCTCACGGCGCAGAGTCACTTTGACGCCGATCGGCCAACCTTCACGGACTTTAAAGCCAGCGATGGATTTCCGAGCGTAAGTCACAACGACTTTTTGACCGGTGATCTTTTCCAGGTCGGCAACAGCGTGCTCGATGACTTTTTTGTCGCCGATCGCTTCGCCCAGACCCATGTTCAGGGTGATTTTGGTGACGCGCGGAACTTCCATCACGTTCCCGAGCTTAAGTTCTTCCTTAAGCTTAGGGGCGATTTCCTTCCGGTAAATCTCTTGTAGTCGTGCCATGGTCTAATCTACCTAGCAGTGTTCAAGCATCAACCGCTTTTTGGGTCGACTTGAAGACACGAATTTTCTTACCGTCTTCTACTTTGAAACCAACGCGGTCAGCCTTGTTGGTTTCGCCATTGAAGATGGCGACGTTAGAAGCGTCCAGCGGAGCTTCTTTCTCGACGATACCGCCCTGCACGCCCGACATCGGGTTAGGCTTGGTATGACGCTTGACCAGGTTCAGACCACCGATAACCAGACGGTTATTAGCGAGAACCTTAAGCACCTTACCGCGCTTACCTTTGTCTTTGCCGGCGATCACGATGATCTCGTCGTCACGACGAATCTTTTGCATGTCGGATCTCCTTACAGCACTTCTGGGGCGAGCGAGACGATCTTCATGAACTTCTCAGTACGAAGTTCACGGGTCACTGGCCCAAAGATACGGGTGCCGATCGGCTCTTGCTTGTTGTTCAGAAGAACAGCAGCGTTGCCATCAAAGCGGATAATGGAGCCATCAGCACGACGTACGCCGTGACGAGTGCGGACTACAACAGCAGTCATCACTTGGCCTTTTTTCACCTTACCGCGAGGAATTGCTTCCTTGACGGTAACTTTGATGATGTCACCGATACCAGCGTAACGACGATGGGAGCCACCCAGCACCTTGATGCACATAACACGGCGAGCGCCGCTGTTATCGGCCACATCGAGCATGGATTGAGTCTGAATCATATAATTTCTCCGACCCCTAGTCCTTAGACTTCCACAGCGCGTTCGAGAACATCAACCAGCGCCCAAGACTTGGTCTTGGCCAGCGGACGAGTTTCACGAATAGTGACTTTGTCGCCGATGTGGCACTGATTGGTTTCGTCGTGCGCGTGCAGCTTAGTCGAACGCTTAACATATTTACCGTAGATCGGGTGCTTAACGCGACGCTCGATCAAAACGGTGATGGTTTTGTCCATCTTGTCGCTGACAACACGGCCAGTCAGCGTACGGACAGTCTTTTCGGCTTCAGCCATGATCACTTACCTGCCTGCTGGTTGAGCACAGTCTTCACGCGAGCGATGTCACGCTTAACTTGCGAGAGCAGATGAGACTGCCCCAACTGGCCAGTTGCTTTCTGCATACGCAGATTGAACTGGTCGCGCAGCAGGCCGAGCAGTTGCTCGTTCAGCTGCTGTGCGGATTTTTCACGAAGTTCATTCGCTTTCATCACATCACCGTCCGTTTAACAAAGGAGGTGGCGAGCGGCAGCTTTGCAGCAGCCAGGGCGAAAGCCTCACGCGCCAGCTCTTCAGAAACACCCTCGATTTCATACAGGACTTTGCCTGGCTGAATCTGGGCAACCCAGTATTCCACGTTACCCTTACCTTTACCCATCCGAACCTCGAGAGGTTTTTTGGAGATCGGCTTGTCCGGGAATACACGGATCCAGATCTTGCCGCCACGTTTTACGTGACGGGTCAGAGCACGACGCGCTGACTCGATCTGACGAGCGGTGAGACGACCACGAGCTACAGACTTCAGCGCGAACTCGCCGAAGCTGACTTTGCTACCGCGCTGAGCCAGACCACGGTTGTGGCCTGTCATCTGCTTGCGGAACTTCGTACGCTTAGGTTGCAACATTTGGCGTACCCCTTACTTAGCAGCTTTTTTACGAGGCGCTGGTGCTTGTGGTTTCAGTTCTTCTTGGCGACCACCAATTACTTCGCCTTTGAAGATCCAAACCTTTACACCGATCACACCGTAAGTGGTGTGAGCTTCGTAGTTGGCATAGTCGATGTCGGCACGCAGGGTGTGCAGTGGCACACGACCTTCGCGATACCATTCAGTACGTGCGATTTCAGCACCGCCGAGACGACCGCTCACTTGGATTTTGATGCCTTTGGCACCAATGCGCATGGCGTTCTGTACGGCGCGCTTCATAGCGCGACGGAACATTACGCGACGCTCCAGCTGCTGAGCTACGCTCTGCGCAACCAGCATACCGTCGAGCTCCGGCTTGCGGATCTCTTCGATATTGATGTGCACAGGCACACCCATTTGCTTGGTCAGGTCCTGACGCAGTTTCTCAACATCTTCACCTTTCTTCCCGATAACGATACCTGGACGAGCGGTGTGGATGGTGATACGTGCAGTTTGGGCCGGACGATGGATATCGATACGGCTTACGGACGCGCTTTTTAGTTTGTCTTGGAGATACTCACGCACCTTCAGATCAGCGAACAAATAGTCCGCATAAGTCCGACCGTCTGCGTACCAGACGGAGGTGTGCTCCTTGACGATTCCCAGGCGAATGCCAATGGGATGTACTTTCTGACCCATCTCTTCGACTCCGTTACTTGTCAGCAACCTTGACAGTGATATGGCAAGACCGCTTGACGATGCGATCAGCACGGCCTTTGGCACGTGGCATGATGCGCTTCAGCGAACGCCCTTCGTTGACGAAAACGGTGCTGACCTTCAGGTCATCAACGTCTGCGCCTTCGTTATGCTCGGCGTTGGCTACGGCCGACTCCAGCACTTTCTTCATGATCTCGGCGGCTTTCTTACTGCTGAAAGCCAACAGGTTGAGCGCTTCGCCCACCTTCTTCCCGCGGATCTGGTCGGCGACCAAGCGGGCTTTCTGGGCGGAGATTCGAGCGCCCGACAACTTAGCGGCTACTTCCATTTCCTAACCCCTTAACGCTTGGCTTTCTTGTCTGCCACGTGCCCACGATAAGTGCGGGTACCGGCAAACTCGCCCAGTTTGTGGCCGACCATGTCTTCGTTAACGAGAACTGGGACGTGTTGACGACCGTTGTGTACTGCGATGGTCAGACCGACCATTTGTGGCAGGATCATCGAACGACGCGACCAGGTCTTAACTGGTTTGCGATCGTTCTTTTCCGCCGCCACTTCGATCTTCTTCAGTAGGTGAAGATCAATAAAAGGACCTTTTTTCAGAGAACGTGGCACTGTCGTATCCCTCTATTTACTTGCGACGACGGACGATCATTTTGTCGGTACGCTTATTACCACGAGTCTTCGCGCCCTTAGTCGGGAAGCCCCATGGCGATACCGGATGACGACCACCAGAGGTACGACCTTCACCACCACCGTGTGGGTGGTCAACCGGGTTCATGGCAACACCACGAACGGTTGGGCGAACGCCACGCCAGCGTTTGGCACCAGCTTTACCCAACGAACGCAGGCTGTGCTCGGAGTTCGAGACTTCGCCCAGGGTCGCACGGCATTCAGCCAGTACTTTACGCATCTCACCAGAACGCAGACGCAGGGTCACGTAGACACCTTCACGAGCGATCAGCTGAGCCGAAGCACCAGCGGAACGAGCGATTTGCGCGCCTTTACCTGGCTTCAATTCGATGCCGTGTACGGTGCTACCAACTGGAATGTTACGCAGTTGCAGAGCGTTGCCCGGCTTGATCGGCGCCAGAGCACCTGCGATCAGCTGGTCACCAGCACTCACGCCTTTAGGGGCGATGATGTAGCGACGCTCGCCATCTGCGTACAGCAGCAGAGCGATGTGAGCAGTACGGTTTGGATCGTATTCAATACGCTCGACAGTGGCAGCGATGCCATCTTTGTCGTTGCGACGGAAATCGACCAGACGATAATGCTGCTTATGGCCACCACCGATGTGACGAGTGGTAATGCGACCATTGTTGTTACGACCACCAGACTTCGATTTTTTCTCGAGCAGCGGTGCGTGAGGAGCGCCTTTATGCAGCTCCTGGTTGACCACCTTGACCACAAAACGGCGGCCAGGGGAAGTCGGTTTGCATTTAACGATTGCCATGATGCACCCCTTCCTTACTCAGCACTGCTGCTGAAATCGAGATCTTGGCCTGGCTGAAGGGAGATAACTGCCTTCTTCCAGTCATTACGCTTGCCCAGACCGCGAGCAGTGCGCTTGCTCTTACCCAGAACATTCAGGGTAGTAACACGCTCTACTTTCACGCTGAACAGGCTTTCGACGGCCTTCTTGATTTCCAGCTTGGTTGCGTCAGTTGCAACCTTGAAAACGAACTGGCCTTTCTTGTCAGCCAGAACCGTAGCCTTTTCGGAAACGTGCGGGCCAAGCAGAACTTTAAATACGCGTTCCTGGTTCATCCCAGCAGCTCCTCGAATTTCTTCACGGCCGACACGGTGATCAACACCTTGTCGTATGCGATCAGACTAACTGGATCGGAACCTTGCACGTCACGTACATCAACGTGTGGCAGGTTGCGAGCAGCCAGGTACAGGTTCTGATCAACAGCTTCAGACACGATCAAAACGTCGGTCAGGCTCATGTTGTTCAGTTTGCCCAGCAGATCTTTGGTTTTTGGACTTTCGACAGCGAAGTCCTGAACCACGACCAGACGATCAGTACGCACGAGTTCAGCAAGGATGGAGCGCAGAGCTGCGCGGTACATCTTCTTGTTGAGCTTCTGAGAGTGATCCTGTGGACGAGCTGCGAAAGTGGTACCACCGCCACGCCAGATTGGGCTACGGATAGTACCGGCACGAGCACGGCCAGTGCCTTTCTGACGCCAAGGGCGCTTACCGCCACCACGTACGTCGGAACGGGTCTTTTGCTGCTTGCTACCTTGACGGCCGCCGGCCATGTAGGCCACGACTGCTTGGTGAACGAGCGTCTCGTTGAATTCGCCGCCAAATGTCAGTTCGGAAACTTCGATCGCTTGAGCGTCATTTACATTTAATTGCATGTCAGCTTCCCCTTAACCGCGAGCCTTGGCCGCTGGACGTACAACCAGGTTGCCGCCAGTAGCGCCAGGAACAGCACCCTTGACCAACAACAGATTGCGTTCAGCGTCGACGCGCACTACTTCGAGGGACTGCACGGTCACGCGCTCAGCGCCCATATGACCGGACATTTTTTTGCCCTTGAATACACGACCAGGAGTCTGGCACTGGCCAATAGAGCCCGGGACGCGGTGGGAAACGGAGTTACCGTGAGTGTTGTCTTGACCACGGAAATTCCAACGCTTGATCGTACCCTGGAAGCCTTTACCTTTGGACTGACCGGTTACATCAACCAGTTGACCAGCGGCGAAGATTTCAGCGTTGATCAGATCGCCAGCCTGGTAGTCGCCGTCTTCAAGACGGAACTCCATGACAGTACGACCAGCTGCAACGTTTGCTTTAGCGAAGTGACCTGCTTGAGCAGCAGTCACGCGCGAAGCACGACGCTCGCCGACAGTGACTTGCACTGCACGATAGCCATCGGTTTCTTCAGTTTTGAACTGGGTGACGCGATTCGGTTCGATCTCAATGACCGTGACCGGAATGGAGACACCTTCTTCGGTGAAAATACGGGTCATACCGCATTTACGACCGACTACACCAATAGTCATGTTGTAAACCTCATGAGTGTACGGGGCTTTCACCCGCTATGGCCGCCCATTTCAGAGCGTTACACGACTAAGACCCAAGTCTTAGCCGAGGCTGATCTGTACTTCCACACCGGCCGCCAGATCGAGCTTCATAAGTGCATCAACGGTTTTATCCGTTGGCTGGACGATGTCCAGTACGCGCTTATGAGTACGGATCTCGTACTGGTCACGCGCGTCTTTGTTGACGTGCGGGGAGACCAGAACGGTGAACCGCTCTTTACGGGTAGGCAGTGGAATTGGACCACGCACTTGAGCACCAGTACGTTTCGCGGTTTCCACGATTTCCTGGGTGGATTGGTCGATCAGGCGATGGTCAAAAGCCTTCAACCTGATACGGATTTGCTGATTTTGCATTGGATTTCAGACTCCGGCTGCTATTCCCACCGGGCGCAATACGCCCGTTAAAAGGAGGCGCAATTCTATAGACGCCCTAGATAGGTGTCAACCCAATAAAAAAGCCCCCGCTAAGCGGGGGCTTTCTCAAAACATCAAAGCTCACTCAAAAGAGAGATTACTCGATGATTTTAGCTACAACGCCAGCACCAACGGTACGGCCGCCTTCACGGATTGCGAAGCGCAGACCGTCTTCCATTGCGATGGTTTTGATCAGGGTAACAGTCATTTGAATGTTGTCACCTGGCATTACCATTTCAACGCCTTCTGGCAATTCGCAGTTACCGGTCACGTCAGTAGTACGGAAGTAGAACTGTGGACGGTAGCCTTTGAAGAACGGAGTATGACGGCCGCCTTCTTCTTTGCTCAGAACATAAACTTCTGCGGTGAACTTGGTGTGCGGCTTGACCGAACCTGGCTTAACCAGAACCTGGCCACGCTCAACGTCGTCACGCTTGGTACCACGCAGCAGAACGCCGCAGTTCTCGCCAGCACGACCTTCGTCGAGCAGCTTGCGGAACATTTCAACACCGGTGCAGGTGGTGACGGTAGTGTCACGCAGACCAACGATTTCCAGTGGATCCTGAACGCGAACGATACCGCGCTCGATACGACCAGTCACAACAGTACCGCGACCGGAGATCGAGAATACGTCTTCGATTGGCATCAGGAACGGCTTGTCGGTCAGACGAACTGGTTCTGGGATGTAGCTGTCCAGAGTTTCAACCAGTTTACGAACGGCAGTGGTGCCCATTTCGTTTTCGTCGTTGCCTTCCAGAGCCATACGAGCAGAACCGATGATGATCGGAGTGTCGTCACCTGGGAAGTCGTAAGTGCTCAGCAGATCGCGCACTTCCATCTCAACCAGTTCCAGCAGCTCAGCGTCGTCTACCAGGTCAGCCTTGTTCAGGAAAACCACGATGTACGGAACGCCAACCTGGCGGGACAGCAGGATGTGCTCACGGGTTTGTGGCATCGGACCATCAGCGGCCGAGCAAACCAGGATCGCGCCGTCCATCTGGGCAGCACCAGTGATCATGTTCTTCACATAGTCAGCGTGACCTGGGCAGTCAACGTGAGCGTAGTGACGAATAGTCGAGTTGTACTCAACGTGCGCGGTGTTGATGGTGATACCACGAGCTTTTTCTTCTGGTGCGCTGTCGATCTTGTCGAAGTCAACACGAGCCGAACCGAAAACTTCGGAGCAGACGCGAGTCAGAGCAGCGGTCAGAGTGGTTTTACCGTGGTCAACGTGGCCGATGGTGCCAACGTTTACGTGCGGTAGGGAACGATCAAATTTTTCTTTAGCCACGACAATTAACTCCTTGCCTAAAGGACTGAATCAGCCTTGTTTTTTGGATACAGTTTCAGCGATGTGCGCCGGAGCTGTGTTGTATTTTTTGAATTCCATAGAGTAGCTTGCGCGACCCTGGGACATGGAGCGAACGTCGGTCGCATAACCGAACATCTCACCCAACGGAACCTCGGCGCGAATCACTTTGCCGGAAACCGTGTCTTCCATACCCAAGATCATGCCGCGACGACGGTTAAGGTCGCCCATGACATCACCCATATAGTCTTCAGGTGTAACAACTTCTACCGCCATGATTGGCTCAAGCAACTCACCACCGCCCTTCTGGGCCAGTTGCTTGGTTGCCATGGAAGCAGCCACCTTAAACGCCATCTCGTTGGAGTCGACGTCGTGGTAAGAACCGTCAAAAACGGTTGCTTTCAGGCCGATCAGCGGATAGCCGGCAACAACACCGTTCTTCATCTGCTCTTCGATACCCTTCTGGATAGCAGGGATGTATTCCTTAGGAACCACACCACCTACTACTTCGTTCACGAATTGCAGACCTTCCTGACCTTCGTCAGCAGGAGCAAAACGGATCCAGCAGTGACCGAACTGACCACGACCGCCGGATTGACGAACGAACTTGCCTTCGATTTCACAGTTCTTCGTGATGCGCTCACGATAGGAAACCTGAGGCTTACCGATGTTGGCTTCGACGTTGAACTCACGGCGCATCCGGTCAACCAGGATGTCCAGGTGCAGCTCGCCCATGCCAGAGATGATCGTTTGACCAGTCTCTTCATCAGTCTTGACGCGGAAAGATGGATCTTCCTGAGCAAGCTTGCCCAGAGCGATACCCATTTTTTCCTGGTCATCCTTGGTCTTAGGCTCTACGGCAACCGAGATAACCGGCTCCGGGAAGTCCATGCGAACCAGGATGATTGGCTTGGCAGCGTCGCACAAAGTCTCACCAGTGGTGACGTCCTTCATGCCAATCAGGGCCGCGATGTCACCAGCGCGTACTTCCTTGATCTCTTCGCGAGCGTTTGCGTGCATTTGCACCATACGGCCCACGCGCTCTTTCTTGCCTTTAACCGAGTTGATCACGCCGTCGCCGGAGGCCAACACGCCCGAGTAAACGCGAACGAAGGTCAAAGTACCCACGAATGGGTCTGTAGCGATCTTGAACGCCAGAGCCGAGAACGGCTCGTTGTCGTCAGCATGACGCTCCATCTCTTCTTCCTCGTTATCAGGGTTGGTACCCTTGATAGCAGGAATGTCGGTTGGAGCAGGCAGGTAGTCGATAACGGCGTCGAGAACCAGGGGAACACCCTTGTTCTTGAAGGAAGAACCGCAAACAGCCAAGACGATCTCACCAGCGATAGTACGCTGACGCAGAGCGGCCTTGATTTCCACGTTGGTGAGCTCTTCACCTTCGAGGTACTTGTTCATCAGCTCTTCGCTGGCTTCAGCCGCAGCCTCAACCATGTTGTTGCGCCACTCGTCAGCCAGTTCCTGAAGCTCTTCAGGGATAGGCTTGCGAACAGGAACCATACCTTTATCGGAATCGTTCCAGTAGACAGCTTCCATATTGATCAGATCAATCTGACCCTGGAAGTTATCTTCAGAACCGATCGCCAACTGGATAGGCACCGGAGTGTGACCCAGACGCTGCTTGATCTGACCGATCACGCGCAGGAAGTTGGCGCCAGCACGGTCCATCTTGTTTACATAAACAAGACGTGGAACACCGTACTTGTTGGCTTGACGCCATACGGTTTCCGACTGAGGCTCAACACCCGAGGTGCCGCAGAACACAACGACAGCGCCGTCGAGTACACGCAGGGAACGCTCAACTTCAATAGTGAAGTCTACGTGGCCCGGGGTATCGATTACGTTGAAGCGATGCTCGTCTTTGTACTGCTTCTCGGAACCTTTCCAGAAGGCGGTAATAGCAGCAGAAGTAATGGTAATACCACGCTCCTGCTCCTGAACCATCCAGTCTGTGGTCGCGGCGCCGTCATGCACCTCGCCCATTTTGTGACTTTTGCCGGTGTAAAACAGTACGCGCTCGGTGGTGGTGGTTTTACCAGCATCCACGTGAGCGACGATACCGATGTTACGGTAGCGGCTAATCGGAGTAGTACGAGCCATAAAGCCCTCGCAAAATTAGTGAAGCTAAAATTAGAAGCGGTAGTGCGAGAAAGCTTTGTTAGCTTCAGCCATACGGTGCACGTCTTCACGCTTCTTAACAGCAGCACCTTTACCTTCAGCAGCGTCCAACAGTTCGCCGGCCAAACGCAGAGCCATAGACTTCTCGCCGCGCTTACGGGCGAAGTCTACCAACCAGCGCATTGCCAGAGCGTTACGACGGGACGGGCGAACTTCAACCGGAACCTGGTAAGTAGCACCGCCTACACGGCGCGACTTCACTTCGACCAGCGGAGCGATGGCGTCGAGAGCTTTCTCGAAGATTTCCAGGGGGTCGCTGTTCTTGCGTTCTTTAACCTTTTCCAGCGCGCCATAAACGATACGCTCGGCAACGGCTTTTTTGCCGCTTTCCATCACGTGGTTCATGAACTTGGCCAGAATTTGGCTTCCGTATTTTGGATCGTCAAGCACTTCGCGCTTGGCTGCTACGCGTCTTCTTGGCATGGATAAGCCCTCAAACGGTCTTCAGGTTCGCTCGGAATCGGTGCCCTTTCGGGACGCCTCCGACCTTACTCTTATCGACTCAGAAAATAAGATGATTCAGGTTTACAAAAAGCCGCTACTACTTAGGCTTCTTGGTACCGTACTTCGAACGACCCTGGTTACGACCTTTAACGCCGGAAGTATCCAAGGAGCCGCGTACGGTGTGATAACGAACACCTGGCAAGTCTTTTACACGACCGCCGCGGATCAGTACCACGCTGTGCTCTTGCAGGTTGTGGCCTTCACCGCCGATGTACGAGGAAACCTCGAAACCGTTGGTCAGACGCACACGGCATACTTTACGCAGTGCCGAGTTAGGTTTTTTCGGCGTGGTGGTATACACACGGGTGCATACGCCACGACGTTGCGGGCAGTTCTGCAGCGCAGGTACGTCGGATTTCTCGACGATACGCTTACGCGGCTGACGTACCAGCTGGTTGATAGTTGCCATCTACTAGCTCCACTGTTGTCTTGCGACGCTATTGTCTTGCAAGAAAAGCAAAATGGCAGGAACGAATTCCCGCCAAATTTAGGGGTACAAGAGTCTAAAGAGGATCTTGCCCCCAGTCAAGGCAAGGCCCCGACCTCCCCTCGCGCCGAACCGGGGCAAAAATGCCTCGATCCGACGAACGGGAGTGTCAGGGCCCAGACTCATCTATCGCAGAACTCAGTTACCGCTTGAGTTCAGTGCTTCGGTCAGTGCAGCTTCCACTTCACTGGCGCTCACGCGCAGCGGCTTGTCAGCATCACGGCGACGCTTACGCTCGCTGTGGTAAGCCAAACCGGTACCCGCCGGGATCAGACGACCCACGACCACGTTTTCTTTCAGGCCGCGCAGGTAATCGCGCTTGCCGGTTACCGCTGCTTCGGTCAGTACGCGAGTGGTCTCCTGGAAGGAGGCCGCCGAGATGAACGACTCAGTGGACAACGACGCCTTGGTGATACCCAGCAGCACGCGAGTGAACTTGGAAACGAATTTCTCTTCGTTCGCCAGGCGCTCGTTTTCTACCAGTACGTGAGTCAGTTCCATCTGGTCGCCCTTGATGAAACTGGAATCGCCGGATTCAGCGATTTCAACTTTACGCAGCATCTGACGCAGGATGGTCTCGATGTGCTTGTCGTTGATCTTCACGCCTTGCAGACGGTAAACGTCCTGGATCTCGTTAACGATGTACTTGGCCAGAGCACTCACACCCAGCAGACGCAGGATGTCGTGTGGATCGCTCGGGCCGTCGGAGATAACTTCACCGCGGTTTACCTGTTCGCCTTCGAACACGTTCAGGTGACGCCACTTCGGAATCAGCTCTTCATACGGATCGCTACCGTCGTTCGGAGTAATGACCAGACGGCGCTTGCCTTTGGTTTCTTTACCGAACGCGATGGTGCCGCTGACTTCAGCCAGAATCGACGCTTCTTTCGGACGACGAGCTTCGAACAAGTCGGCAACACGCGGCAGACCACCGGTGATGTCACGGGTCTTCGAAGTTTCTTGCGGGATACGCGCGATAACATCACCGATCGCGATCTTCGCACCATCCGCTACACCGACCAGGGCGTTGGCTGGCAGGAAGTACTGAGCGATTACGTCAGTGCCTGGCAGCAACAGATCCTTGCCGTTGTCATCAACCATCTTCACGGCAGGACGGATGTCTTTACCGGCAGCTGGACGATCTTTGGCGTCGAGTACTTCAATGTTGGTCATACCGGTCAATTCGTCAGTCTGACGCTTGATCGTGATGCCTTCTTCCATGCCCACGTAGGTCACGGTACCTTTCATTTCGGTAACGATTGGGTGAGTGTGCGGATCCCACTTGGCCACGATTGCGCCAGCGTCGACCTTGTCACCTTCTTTAACCGAAATCACAGCACCGTACGGCAGCTTGTAACGCTCGCGCTCACGACCGTAATCATCAGCGATTGCCAGCTCACCGGAACGGGACACAGCAACCAGGTGGCCATCCACTCGCTCAACGTGCTTGAGGTTGTGCAGGCGGACGGTACCGCCATTCTTCACCTGAACACTGTCGGCTGCGGAGGTCCGGCTCGCCGCACCACCGATGTGGAACGTACGCATGGTCAGCTGGGTACCCGGCTCACCGATGGACTGGGCAGCGATAACGCCGACCGCTTCACCGATGTTTACCTGGTGACCACGAGCCAAGTCACGGCCGTAGCACTTGGCGCAAATGCCATAGCGGGTTTCGCAGCTGATCGGCGAGCGAACGATCACTTCGTCGATGCTGTTGAGTTCGATGAACTCGACCCACTTTTCGTCAACCAGGGTGCCAGCAGGAACGATAACTTCCTCGGTACCTGGCTTGAACACGTCACGGGCAATTACACGACCCAATACGCGCTCACCCAGCGGCTCTACAACGTCACCGCCTTCAATGTGCGGAGTCATCAGCAGGCCGTGCTCGGTGCCGCAATCGATCTCGGTTACAACCAGATCTTGTGCAACGTCTACCAGACGGCGAGTCAGGTAACCGGAGTTAGCGGTTTTCAACGCGGTATCCGCAAGACCCTTACGAGCACCGTGAGTGGAGATGAAGTACTGAAGTACGCTCAAACCTTCACGGAAGTTCGCAGTGATCGGCGTTTCGATGATGGAGCCATCCGGCTTGGCCATCAGGCCACGCATACCGGCGAGCTGACGGATCTGCGCAGCAGAACCCCGCGCGCCCGAGTCGGCCATCATGTACATCGAGTTGAAGGATTCCTGGTCAACTTCGTCGCCGTGACGGTCGATGACTTTCTCTTTCGAGAGGTTGGCCATCATCGCCTTGGAAACTTCGTCGTTCGCCTTGGACCAAAGGTCGATCACCTTGTTGTACTTCTCGCCCTGGGTTACCAGGCCGGAGGCGTACTGGCTCTCGATCTCTTTCACTTCGTCAGTGGCGGCACTGATGATGCGAGCTTTTTCATCCGGGATAACGAAGTCATTAACGCCGATGGAAACGCCGGAGATAGTGGAGTAAGCGAAACCTGTGTACATCAACTGGTCAGCGAAGATAACGGTCTCTTTCAAACCAACCACGCGGTAGCACTGGTTGATCAGCTTGGAGATCGCCTTCTTCTTCATCGGCAGGTTGACGACATCGTACGACAGACCTTTTGGCACAACCTGGTACAACAGCGCACGGCCGACAGTGGTGTCGACGATACGGGTGTTGCTCACGCTGCCGCCGTCACGGTCATTGACGGTTTCGTTGATCCGCACTTTGACCTTGGCGTGCAGTGCGGCTTCGCCGGCACGGAACACACGATCAACTTCCTGCAGGTCAGCGAACACACGACCTTCGCCCTTGGCATTGATCGCTTCACGGGTCATGTAGTACAGACCCAATACAACGTCCTGCGACGGAACGATGATTGGCTCACCGTTGGCTGGCGACAGAATGTTGTTGGTCGACATCATCAACGCGCGCGCTTCCAACTGGGCTTCCAGTGTCAGCGGTACGTGCACGGCCATTTGGTCGCCGTCGAAGTCGGCGTTGTACGCGGCACAGACCAGAGGGTGCAGCTGAATAGCCTTACCTTCGATCAGTACTGGTTCAAACGCCTGGATACCCAGACGGTGAAGGGTCGGTGCACGGTTGAGGAGAACCGGGTGTTCGCGGATCACCTCGGCGAGAACGTCCCAAACCTCTGGCAGTTCGCGCTCGACCATTTTCTTGGCCGCTTTGATGGTGGTCGCGAGACCGCGCATTTCCAGCTTGCCGAAGATGAATGGCTTGAACAGCTCAAGTGCCATCTTCTTGGGCAGACCGCACTGGTGCAGACGCAGGGTCGGGCCTACGGTAATTACCGAACGACCGGAGTAGTCAACACGCTTACCGAGCAAGTTCTGACGGAAACGACCTTGCTTACCCTTGATCATGTCAGCCAAGGATTTCAGAGGACGCTTGTTGGAACCGGTGATAGCGCGGCCACGACGACCGTTGTCGAGCAAGGCATCGACAGCTTCCTGCAACATACGCTTTTCGTTGCGCACGATGATGTCCGGAGCGGACAGGTCAAGCAGGCGCTTCAAGCGGTTGTTACGGTTGATCACGCGGCGATACAGGTCGTTGAGGTCGGACGTCGCGAAACGACCACCGTCCAACGGTACCAGCGGACGCAGGTCTGGCGGCAGAACCGGCAGAACGGTCAGCACCATCCACTCTGGCAAGTTGCCGGAACCCTGGAAGGCTTCCATCAACTTCAGACGCTTGGACAGCTTCTTGATCTTGGTTTCGGAGTTGGTTTGCGGAATTTCTTCGCGCAGACGGCCAATCTCGTGCTCCAGGTCGATAGCGTGCAGCAGCTCGCGGACAGCTTCGGCACCCATACGGGCATCGAAATCATCACCGAACTCTTCCAGCGCTTCGAAGTACTGCTCGTCGTTCAGCAGCTGACCTTTTTCAAGGGTGGTCATGCCTGGATCGATAACGACATAGCTCTCGAAGTAGAGAACGCGTTCGATATCACGCAGAGTCATGTCCATCAGCAAGCCGATACGGGACGGCAGCGATTTCAGGAACCAGATGTGGGCAACCGGCGAAGCCAGTTCGATGTGCGCCATACGCTCACGACGAACCTTGGCCAGTGCGACTTCAACGCCGCACTTCTCGCAGATCACACCACGGTGCTTCAAGCGCTTGTACTTACCGCACAGGCACTCGTAATCCTTTACCGGGCCAAAGATCTTGGCGCAGAACAGGCCGTCACGCTCAGGTTTGAACGTACGGTAGTTGATGGTTTCCGGCTTTTTAACTTCACCGAACGACCACGAACGGATCATCTCAGGCGATGCCAATCCAATACGGATGGCGTCGAACTCTTCGACTTGACCCTGGTTTTTCAGCAAATTCAGTAGGTCTTTCAAGGCCTTTCCTCCTGGCGGAGCAGAGAGCGGACCAAACGGCCACGCTCTCGATTCGCGTCACGTGTTATTCGGTTTCCAGATCGATATCGATGCCGAGGGAACGAATTTCTTTGATCAACACGTTGAAGGACTCGGGCATGCCCGGCTCCATACGGTGATCGCCGTCCACGATGTTTTTGTACATCTTGGTACGACCGTTCACATCGTCCGACTTCACTGTGAGCATTTCTTGCAGAGTGTATGCAGCACCGTATGCTTCCAGTGCCCAGACCTCCATCTCCCCGAAACGCTGACCACCGAACTGAGCCTTACCACCCAGCGGCTGCTGGGTAACCAGGCTGTACGAACCAGTAGAACGAGCGTGCATCTTGTCGTCTACCAAGTGGTTCAGCTTCAGCATGTACATGTAGCCAACAGTAACCGGGCGCTCGAACTTGTTGCCGGTACGACCGTCGAACAGCTGCATCTGGCCGCTTTCCGGCAGGTCTGCCAGTTTCAGCATGGCCTTGATTTCGCTTTCCTTGGCACCGTCGAACACCGGGGTAGCCATTGGAACGCCGCCGCGCAGGTTCTTCGCCAGATCCAGGATTTCCTGGTCGGAGAAGGTATCCAGCTCTTCGTTGCGACCGCCGATCTCGTTGTAGATCTCGTGCAGGAACTTGCGCAGGTCTGCGACCTTGCGCTGCTCTTCGATCATACGGTTGATCTTCTCGCCCAGACCTTTGGCCGCGAGGCCCAGGTGGGTTTCAAGGATCTGACCAACGTTCATACGCGAAGGTACGCCCAACGGGTTGAGGACGACGTCGACCGGGGTGCCATTGGCATCGTGCGGCATGTCTTCAACCGGCATGATCACGGAGACCACACCTTTGTTACCGTGACGACCGGCCATCTTGTCGCCCGGCTGGATGCGGCGACGGATTGCCAGGTAAACCTTGACGATTTTCAGCACGCCTGGAGCCAGGTCATCGCCCTGCTGCAGTTTGCGCTTCTTGTCTTCGAACTTGTCGTCCAGCAGACGGCGGCGATCAACGATGTAGGCCTGGGCCTTCTCGAGCTGCTCGTTCAGAGCGTCTTCAGCCATGCGCAGTTTGAACCACTGGCCGTGCTCAAGACCGTCGAGAATTTCGTCGGTGATGTCCTGACCTTTCTTCAGACCTGCGCCGCCTTCGGCCTTGTGGCCTACCAGAGCGGAGCGCAGACGTTCGAAGGTCGCGCCTTCAACGATACGGAACTCTTCGTTCAGATCCTTGCGGATCTCGTCGAGCTGGGTCTTCTCGATGGACAGTGCACGAGCATCACGCTCAACGCCGTCACGGGTGAAGACTTGTACGTCGATGACAGTACCTTTGGTACCGGTAGGTACACGCAGGGAGGTGTCTTTAACGTCGCTGGCTTTTTCACCGAAGATGGCACGCAGCAGCTTCTCTTCCGGAGTCAGTTGGGTCTCGCCTTTCGGAGTGACCTTACCCACCAGGATGTCGCCTGCGCCAACTTCAGCACCTACGTAAACGATACCGGCTTCGTCCAGCTTGTTCAGTGCAGCTTCACCCACGTTCGGGATGTCTGCAGTGATTTCCTCAGGCCCAAGCTTGGTGTCACGTGCCACACAGGTCAGTTCCTGAATGTGGATCGTGGTGAAGCGGTCTTCTTGAACCACACGCTCGGACAGGCAGATGGAGTCTTCGAAGTTGAAGCCGTTCCATGCCATGAACGCGATGCGCATGTTCTGACCCAGAGCCAGTTCACCCATATCGGTGGACGGGCCATCGGCCATGATGTCGCTACGCTGAACGCGATCACCCTTGCTCACCAGCGGACGCTGGTTGATGCATGTGTTCTGGTTCGAGCGGGTGTATTTGGTCAGGTTGTAGATGTCGACACCGGCTTCGCCAGTTTCTACTTCGTCATCGGCAACACGAACCACGATACGGCTGGCATCAACAGAGTCGATAACGCCGCCACGACGAGCCACGACGCAAACGCCGGAGTCACGGGCTACGTTACGCTCCATGCCGGTACCTACCAGCGGCTTGTCAGCACGCAGGGTCGGTACAGCTTGACGCTGCATGTTGGAACCCATCAATGCACGGTTGGCGTCATCGTGCTCCAGGAACGGGATCAGCGACGCTGCAACCGAAACTACCTGCTTCGGAGAAACGTCCATCAAGGTGACGTCTTCCGGCGCCTTAACGGTGAACTCGTTCAAGTGACGAACAGCTACCAGCTCGTCGATCAGGACTTTCTTGTCGTTCATCGTGGCCGAAGCCTGAGCGATCACGTGATCAGCTTCTTCGATGGCGGACAGGAACACGATCTCGTCGGTGACCAGAGCGTCTTTCACCACACGGTACGGGCTCTCGAGGAAGCCATACTGGTTGGTACGCGCATAAGCGGCCAGGGAGTTGATCAGACCGATGTTCGGACCTTCCGGCGTTTCGATCGGGCAAACACGACCGTAGTGCGTCGGGTGTACGTCACGAACTTCGAAGCCAGCACGCTCACGGGTCAGACCGCCCGGGCCCAGTGCGGATACACGGCGCTTGTGGGTGATCTCGGACAGCGGGTTGTTCTGGTCCATGAACTGGGAAAGCTGGCTGGAACCGAAGAACTCTTTTACCGCCGCAGCCACTGGCTTGGCGTTGATCAGGTCTTGCGGCATCAGGCCTTCGCTTTCAGCCATCGACAGACGCTCTTTGACCGCACGCTCAACACGCACCAGGCCAACGCGGAACTGGTTCTCGGCCATTTCGCCTACGCAGCGAACACGACGGTTACCCAGGTGGTCGATGTCATCGACGATGCCTTTGCCGTTACGGATGTCGACCAGCGTCTTCAGTACCGCGACGATGTCTTCCTTGCACAGCACGCCCGAACCTTCGATCTCGGTACGACCGATACGACGGTTGAACTTCATCCGGCCGACCGCAGACAGGTCATAGCGCTCAGGGCTGAAGAACAGGTTGTTGAACAGGGTTTCGGCAGCGTCTTTGGTTGGTGGCTCACCAGGACGCATCATGCGATAGATCTCGACCAGCGCTTCCAATTGGTTGCTGGTGGAGTCGATCTTCAGAGTGTCGGAGATGAACGGACCGCAGTCGATGTCGTTGGTGTACAGGGTCTCGATGCGAACAACCTGGGCCTTGGCGATTTTCGCCAGGATCTCGGTGTTCAGCTCGGTATTGCACTCAGCCAGGATTTCGCCTGTAGCCGGGTGAACGATGACCTTGGCGGTCGTGCGACCCAGAACGTAGTCCAGAGGCACTTCCAGCTCTTTGATACCAGCCTTTTCGATCTGGTTGATGTGGCGCGCAGTGATACGACGGCCAGCCTCAACGATGACCTTGCCTTTCTCATCCTGGATGTCCAGGACAGCAATTTCACCACGCAGACGCGAAGCGATCAGCTCCAGCTTGAGGGTTTCATCCTTCAGGCTGAATACGTTGGTGGTATAGAAAGCGTCCAGCACTTGCTCAGTGGTATAGCCGAGCGCACGCAGCAGTACCGAGGCCGGCAGCTTGCGACGACGGTCGATACGCACGAACACGCAGTCTTTCGGGTCGAACTCGAAGTCCAACCACGAACCGCGGTACGGAATGATCCGCGCGGAGTACAGGAGTTTGCCGGAGCTGTGCGTCTTGCCGCGGTCGTGGTCGAAGAACACGCCCGGGGAACGGTGCAGCTGGGAAACGATTACACGCTCGGTACCGTTGATAACGAAGGTACCGTTTTCAGTCATCAATGGGATTTCGCCCATGTAGACTTCTTGCTCTTTGATGTCCTTGATCGCTTTGTTCGACGATTCTTTGTCGAAAATGATCAGACGGACTTTTACCCGCAAAGGTACGGCGTACGTAACGCCACGCAACACGCATTCTTTGACATCAAATGCCGGTTCGCCCAGGCGATAACCGACGTACTCCAGCGCAGCATTGCCGGAGTAGCTGATGATCGGGAAAACGGATTTGAAGGCCGCATGCAGGCCCACGTCGCGGAACTGATCTTTGGTCGCTCCCGCCTGCAAGAATTCACGATACGAATCCAGCTGGATAGCCAGAAGGTACGGGACATCCATGACGTCCGGCAACTTGCTAAAGTCCTTGCGGATACGTTTTTTCTCAGTATATGAGTAAGCCATCAGCGTTCCCCAGCTTGGTCACCTGCTTGTTTGGCCCCTCCGACGGGAGCAGCCAGAAAATCTTGCAAACCCCATGGTTTGCACCACCGCTTCGGGTGGCTACAGCGCGTTAATGGCGGCGACCGAGTCGACAGCCAAGAACGGAAAAAGGCCGGTGGCAAGAGCCACCAGCCATCAGCCTTCAGCTTAACGCTTGGGCTGGAGACGCAAGGTCGATGCTTACTTCAGCTCGACTTTAGCGCCTGCTTCTTCCAGAGTAGCTTTGGCTTTGTCAGCTGCGTCTTTGGCAACAGCTTCCAGAACCATGGCAGGAGCGCCGTCAACTACAGCCTTGGCTTCTTTCAGGCCCAGACCGGTCAGTTCACGTACTGCCTTGATCACGTTTACTTTCTTCTCGCCAGCTTCGGTCAGCATGACGTTGAATTCGGTTTGCTCTTCAACAACGGCAGCAGCAGCAGCTGGGCCAGCGGAAGCAGCGGCAGCGGAAACGCCGAATTTTTCTTCGAAAGCTTTGATCAGCTCAACAACCTGCAGAACCGACATTTCAGCTACGGCGTTGAGGATATCGTCTTGGGAGATAGACATTGCTGTATTTCCTGAATTGGGGGACGGCCTACGCGGCCATCGAAATAAACAAAAATACGCGAGAGAAGTTGCTCAGCCTTAGGCTGCGGCAGCTTCTTTTTGCTCGCGAACTGCAGCCAGAGTACGAGCCAGCTTGCTGGTAGCGCCTTGAATCACGCTCATCAGCTGCGAAATGGCTTCGTCGCGGGTCGGCAGTGTTGCCAGTACGTCGATTTGGTTAGCTGCGAGGAACTTGCCCTCGAACGCAGCTGCCTTGATCTCGAACTTATCCTGACTCTTGGCGAACTCTTTGAACAAACGGGCAGCAGCGCCTGGATGGTCCTTGGAGAACGCGATCAGAGTCGGGCCAGTGAACACGTCGTTGAGAACACTGTATTCAGTGTCAGCAACAGCGCGCTTGAGCAGGGTGTTACGTACAACACGTACGTATACGCCAGCTTCACGAGCCTCTTTACGGAGTCCGGTCATAGCGCCTACTGTCACACCACGGGCATCAGCCACGACAGCGGACAGAGCAGCTTTGGCAGCCTCGTTGACTTCAGCGACGATGGCCTTCTTGTCTTCGAGATTAATTGCCACGGGTTTAACTCCTGCTTGTTACCGTTTCATCTGGCCGAGGCCGGATGTCGTTTTGGTGTCTGATTCGGTAAGGAACCGGGAGCACCATCTGCGTAGGCTTGTTGGTTTAAGACTTGCGTCGCCTACGGTCTTGGATAGCCCCCGCCAGGCAGGGACCCCAATCTTTCAATTGGCGCAATCGCTTGCGCCAATTTGTGTCTTATACGTCCAGCGAGCCTTGGTCGATGACCAGACCTGGGCCCATAGTGGTGCTCAGGGTAACGCGCTTGACGTAGATGCCTTTCGAGGAAGCTGGCTTGATACGCTTCAGATCAGCGATCAGGGCTTCAACGTTTTCCTTCAGCTTGACGGCGTCGAAGCCGACCTTGCCAACGGAGGTGTGAATGATGCCGTTTTTGTCGGTGCGATAACGAACCTGACCAGCCTTGGCGTTTTTAACCGCGGTAGCTACGTCTGGCGTTACGGTGCCGACTTTAGGGTTAGGCATCAGGCCACGTGGACCCAGGATCTGACCCAACTGACCTACAACGCGCATTGCATCCGGGGAAGCAATAACGACGTCATAGTTCAGATCGCCGCCTTTCATTTCGGCAGCCAGATCGTCCATACCAACGCGATCAGCGCCGGCAGCCAGAGCAGCTTCAGCCGCCGGGCCCTGAGTGAAGACAGCAACACGTACAGTCTTGCCAGTACCGTGTGGCAGCACAGTAGCGCTACGAACGACCTGGTCGGATTTACGCGGGTCAACACCCAGGTTCACAGCAACGTCAACAGACTCGCTGAACTTGACAGTCGACAGCTCGGTCAGCAGAGCAGCAGCGTCTACGAAGTTGTAGGACTTGCCTGCTTCGATTTTGCCGGCGATAGCCTTTTGGCGCTTGGTCAGCTTAGCCATTACACACCCTCCACGTTAAGGCCCATGCTACGAGCAGAACCGGCGATGGTACGCACGGCTGCATCCATATCAGCTGCAGTCAGATCCGCGTTTTTGGTTTTCGCGATTTCTTCCAGCTGAGCACGAGTTACGGTGCCAACCTTAACGGTGTTCGGACGAGCGGAACCGCTAGTCAGACCAGCAGCTTTCTTCAACAAAACCGAAGCCGGGGTCGACTTGGTTTCGAAAGTAAAGCTACGGTCGCTGTATACAGTGATGATCACTGGAGTCGGCAGACCTGGCTCAAGACCCTGAGTACGGGCGTTGAAGGCCTTGCAGAATTCCATGATGTTCACGCCGTGCTGACCCAGAGCTGGACCGACGGGTGGGCTAGGGTTGGCCTGAGCGGCCTTCACTTGCAGCTTGATGTAAGCGGTAATCTTCTTGGCCATGAGGCACTCCAATTACGGGTTCAAACGCCTAGAAAGGCTCCCCGGTTACTTGCGCGTTTATCCCAGTGACGACAAAACCCCACAGCCTAAGGCTGCGGGGTTGGGATGCTTTTTCAGCTAGACCTTCTCGACCTGGCTGAACTCCAACTCTACCGGAGTAGAGCGACCGAAAATGAGCACTGCCACTTGGATCCGGCTCTTTTCGTAGTTAACTTCTTCGACGGTGCCATTGAAATCAGCGAAAGGACCATCTGTAACACGAACAACCTCACCCGGCTCGAACAATGTCTTCGGCTTGGGCTTGTCGCTACCGTCAGCAACACGACGCAGAATTGCTTCTGCCTCCTTGTCAGTGATCGGAGCAGGCTTATCAGCAGTACCGCCAATGAAACCCATGACACGAGGAGTATCCTTGACCAAGTGCCAAGTACCTTCATTCATGTCCATCTGTACCAGCACGTAGCCAGGGAAGAACTTGCGCTCACTCTTGCGCTTCTGGCCATTCCGCATTTCAACCACTTCTTCAGTGGGAACCAGAATTTCGCCGAAGCCATCTTCCATGCCTGCCAGCTTTACGCGCTCCAGCAAAGAGCGCATAACATGCTTCTCGTAACCCGAGTAAGCATGCACAACGTACCAACGCTTAGCCACGGGACACCCTTAGCCAACAATCAAGGAAACAAGCCAGCCGAGCAGGGAATCGAGCCCCCACAACAGCAACGCCATAACCAGAACAACAGCCACAACAATCAATGTGGTCTGCGTGGTTTCTTGGCGAGTCGGCCAAACGACTTTACGAATTTCGGTGCGAGCTTCCTTTACCAGGACCGCGAAAGACTTGCCTTTAGCAGTCTGCAGGCCTACAAAGGCAGCTACAGCAGCGAGGGCGAGCAATGCGAGGACACGGTACAGGATCGGCGAAGCAGAATAGTACTGATTGCCAACAACGCCTACGACCACCAAGGCGACTACAGCGAGCCACTTGAACAGATCGAAACGAGAGCTTTGAGCTTCAGCCTTAGGAGTCATCTATGAAGATCCTGTGAAAAGAAAGCCAGACACACCACGTGAATCTGGCAGGTCAGGAGGGAATCGAACCCCCAACCTACGGTTTTGGAGACCGTCGCTCTGCCAATTGAGCTACTGACCTAAAACAAAATCAGGCCGACCATTATGCAGGCCTGAAAAAGACTTTACAACAACCAACCCCAACAGACTTGAAATCACCTGACAATCACAGCCAGACATAACACGATACAAGCCGAGGCGGCTGTTAAAACAAAGGCAGATATTTTCATATCTGCCTTGTTATATGGAGCTCTTGAGCGGATTTGAACCGCTGACCTCACCCTTACCAAGGGTGTGCTCTACCAACTGAGCTACAAGAGCAAAACACCTTGCACAACCTGCAAACTTGGAGCGGGTAGCGGGAATCGAACCCGCATCATCAGCTTGGAAGGCTGAGGTTCTACCACTAAACTATACCCGCGGAGCTTGCAGCTCACGCTAAAAATGGTGGAGGGGGAAGGATTCGAACCTTCGAAGTCGTAGACGTCAGATTTACAGTCTGATCCCTTTGGCCGCTCGGGAACCCCTCCTAAGCGAGCCGGCATTCTACATCACGCCGGCCTTCTGTCAAGCATTTTCTCATTAAAAATATGAGGTTAGCTGCGTTGACCTTCGTTTCACCTTGAAGCCCTTAAAGGTCTTCACTGCGAAGCGGGCGCCATTCTATGCAAACTATTCGAGAGTTGCAATGCCTTCGCACAGCATTATTTTATGTTTTAACTCATTGAATTCATTAGCAAGGCTTTCAAAGGGCAGATCGTCAGCCAAGCGCCTACTCTCAGGGGCTACTCGCAACCAGTAACCCGAGGCTTCAGGCGCGCTCAACAATTGAAGCCTGACCCTTATGTCCAAGCTTGTCAGCCGCTGCTCGAGAGAGAGCGCCTGGTGACGATCCGAGAAACCACCAATGTACAGACAGGTGCTTTGTGCATCAGCCCCCCTTGCTCGATCACGCCGCGCCACCGTGTCGGCAGACTCACTCAGGAGCCGAATATCTTGCTGCGTTCCACGATAGAGACTCAATGGTGTGACGTCCTTGGCACGCAATGGAGCTTCTTGCTGATGCCAGACGTAGTAGAAAACATTGAGGACAAGTAAAAGCAAAAACAGCCAGCGCATAATCACCTCAAGACAAAGGACACGCCATTGCCAAACCAACAAACACAAGGTCCGGGACCAAACAAGCCTGAGGTGCAGCATCCCTGACCAGGTCGGCATCCCCCCCCGTCAGGAAGACAGTGAAATCCTCGCCCCAATAGCTTCTCGCCAATTCAAGCTGGGTCAACACGAACCCTCTTAGCATAAGCGTACAACCGCGCTCGACAGCCTCTACGGTCGTCCGCCCAGGAGAGAGACGCTCAAGAGCTCTCTCAGCCGCGGCATCGTCATAACGTATCTTGCGCGTATGGGTTCGCAACTGATTGCGCATAAGTGGCAAGCCCGGGCAAATAAACCCACCCAAGTGCTCACCATCAACATCAATAAAGTCTGCGGTCGCCGCCGTACCAAAATCGAGCACTACGCATGCGCCGGACGCTAACTTATATGCACCCAGCATCGCCAACCAACGATCCAGCCCAAGCCGCTCGAACTCTTCGTAGCCATTGTGCACACCGGCCATTTGTCGCGCGGAACCCGCACAGGAAACGGTAACGCCAAATGCCTTCACCAACGCCGCTACCAGCTTGTCGGTTTCCTCAAGCGCTCGAACACTCACTAACCGACAACGCGTGAGCAGAAGGCCAGGAAGCGCTGTCAGGCTCTCAATCAACGCATCATCCGAACCCACCACGCCTTCGGCGGAGACACTTGCATCACTCGCCTCAAGCACGCGCCACTTTATGAAGCTGTTCCCACAGTCGAGCTCAAGAATCATCACGCAACCTCAGGCTTAACTCACCACCGCTGTATATTTTCTCGACGCCATCGACATTCAAGCGCAACGCGCCCTGATGATCCACGCCCAACACCACCCCATCAATCTGGGTAACACCAGCAACGAGAGACACAGGCTTGCCCTGCCACAAGTGATGCCGCTCCCACTCATCTTGCAGCCCGGCAAAACCGGCAGTCTTATGTCGATCCAGATAGCCTTGCAACTGCATCCCCAGACGCGCCACCAATTGGTTGCGATCAATAGCAGAACCGGTCTCGAGCTGAATTGAAGTCCATTGCTGATCCACATCATCGGCTTTCTGCATATTCACATTGATGCCTATCCCTAGGACAACGTGACAGATATCCGCAGGATCCCCCACCAGCTCCAGCAAGATGCCAGAAATTTTCTTGCTCCCGACCAAGACGTCGTTTGGCCATTTCAAAGCCGCGCCCTGTACACCGGTCTCACGCAACGCCTGCATAACGGCTAAGCCAACTACGAGACTCAACCCCTCCAACTGTCGCAGACCACCTTCAATGCGCAGCACGAGGCTGTAGTAGACATTTTGCGCAAACGGACTGACCCATTTTCGACCACGCCTTCCCCTACCAGCCGTCTGCTGCTCCGACAGTACGACAAAGGGGGCTGCGCACCCTGAGTCAACGAGACGCAAAGCTTCGGCGTTAGTGGAGTCGATGGAATCGAAAATATGAACTGGCCAGGTTAAAGAGGCCGCATTCAGGGAAATTTGCTCTGCACTCAAGAACACCAACGGCGCAGCCAATTGATACCCACGACCTCGGACCTTATGAATGGGCAGCCCTAACTCTGCCTCAAGATGCTGAAGCTGCTTCCACACAGCGCTGCGACTGACGCCCAGGGCGGCGCCAAGCGCTTCTCCAGAATGGAATCGACCGTCTTTCAGTAGTTTCAACAACATCAGCATGCAAATATCGCCTCACAATGAGGCACGCATAATAGCCATGCGTAAGGTCATTGCATAGAAACGCAGGGCGTTTGCACTCAGGACATGAGCGATGGTTTTTTAGTTTTTTCGACCGCCCAAAACAAAACCCCTGTCTGCGTTAGCAAACAGGGGTTCTGGAATTTAATCTTGACGATGACCTACTCTCACATGGGGAAACCCCACACTACCATCGGCGATGCATCGTTTCACTGCTGAGTTCGGGATGGGATCAGGTGGTTCCAATGCTCTATGGTCGTCAAGAAATTCGGGTACTGAGTCGCGACCAGTTGGTCTCGCTTCAGCAAATTGGGTATGTGATAGTTTTCGGTGTTTTGTGAGCGTCGAACTTTCGGTTCATCTTCGTCTTCACACACCGCAATCTGATGCTCGTTAGAGTAGTCAAATTGCTTGGGTGTTATA
>NZ_JXSI01000018.1:0-84259 GCF_002916705.1 Pseudomonas sp. GZJR-8
AATTCCGAAACCCCTGTTTGCTAACGCAAACAGGGGTTTTGTTTTGGGCGGTCGAAAAGCCGGCTGCCTCTGGGACTCTCGCTTAAATAACGTGCCGTTGGGGAAATCAATGCAAAGTGTTTCTACATTTTTGGTATGGTGCAGCACATTTTCACAAGGACTGATCGTTACCCGCAGGAGGCGGCGTCGCTATTTTCCAACGAGATGCTGTAGAAATGCCTGAACCGATACCTATCAAAGATCACGAAAAAGAAAACCGCCTGGTCAACAAGCGCTTGCTGGCCTGTGCACTGCTGGTGGTAGGCATCACCTGTGCCCTGGTGGGGCGTATGTATTTTCTGCAAGTGGTGCAGTACGACTACCACTCCACGATCTCGGAAAACAATCGGGTTCACGTACTGCCGATCACGCCAACTCGCGGCTTGATCTATGACCGTAATGGTGTAGTCCTGGCCGACAACCGTCCGAGTTACAACCTGACCATCACCCGTGAACGCACCACCGACCTTAAGGGTGAGCTGGACGCGCTCGTCAATCTGCTGCATCTGCCTGCCGAAGACCGAGCGATGTTCGATAAGGCGCTTAAGCAGGCTCGTCACCCGTTTGTTCCGGTCACGCTGTTCTATGAGTTGAACGAAGAACAGATCGCCGTTTTGGCCGTCAACGAGTTCCGTCTTCCAGGGGTAGACGTCGAGCCCCAATTCGTCCGCCACTACCCGCTGGGTGCGCACTTTGCCCACTCCATCGGCTACGTCGGCCGCATCAATGAGAAAGAATCCAAGACCCTTGATTCCGTGGAGTACCGCGGTACCCAATCCATCGGTAAAACCGGGATCGAGCGTTTTTACGAGGCCGAGTTGCACGGCCATGTCGGTTATGAAGAGGTCGAGACCAACGCCCAGGGGCGCGTACTACGCGTGCTCAAGCACACCGATCCGATCCCTGGCAAAAACATCGTCCTGAGCCTCGACGTCAAGCTTCAGGAAGCCGCGGAAGAAGCCCTGGGCGACCGGCGTGGTTCGGTGGTGGCCCTGGATCCGCAAACCGGTGAAGTACTGGCCATGGTCAGCAAACCGAGTTTCGATCCGAACCTGTTCGTCACCGGCATCAGCTTCAAGGAATACGCCGCGCTGCACGATTCCATTGATCGGCCGCTGTTCAACCGCGTGCTACGTGGGCTCTATGCGCCGGGTTCAACCATTAAGCCGGAAGTTGCTATCGCGGGTCTCGACAGTGGCGTTGTCACCCCGCAAACCCGGGTGTTTGACCCTGGCTATTACCAGTTGCCGGACTTTGACCACAAATACCGCAACTGGAACCACAGTGGCGACGGTTGGGTAGACATGGACGCCGCCATCATGCGTTCCAACGACACTTACTTCTACGACCTGGCCCACAAGCTAGGCATCGATCGCCTGCACGACTACCTCGCCGAGTTCGGCCTTGGTCAGAAGGTGTCCCTGGACATGTTCGAAGAGTCCGCAGGTCTGATGCCATCCCAGGCCTGGAAGCGTGCGACCCGTCGCCAGCCCTGGTTCCCAGGCGAAACCGTCATCCTTGGCATCGGCCAGGGCTATATGCAAGTGACACCACTGCAACTGGCCCAAGCCACTGCATTGATCGCCAATAAAGGCATCTGGAACCGTCCGCACCTGGCCAAGACCATCAACGGCGTGCCTCCGGTGGATGAGAACCCGATGCCCAACGTGGTCTTAAAAGACCCGCGTGATTGGGAGCAGGTCAACCATGGTATGCAATTGGTGATGCACGACCCACGCGGTATCGCCCGGGCGGCAGCGCAAGGCGCCCAATACCGCATCGCCGGCAAGAGCGGCACCGCCCAGGTAGTGGCGATCAAGCAGGGTGAGCGCTACAACCGCAACAAGACGCTGGAGCGTCATCGCGATAACGCCTTGTTCGTCGGTTTTGCGCCGGCCGAACATCCGAAAATCGTGATTTCCGTCATGATTGAAAACGGTGAGGCCGGAGGCCGTGTGGCTGGGCCGGTTGTGCGGCAGATCATGGATGCCTGGTTGCTTGACCAGGAAGGTCATCTCAAGCCGCAGTATGCGACGCCAGCCAAAGCGCCAGGCGACCCACGCGTCTGACTCAGGCCTGCCACTCGTCCCAGCGCTCTAAGCCTTCATAGGCCAGCCATGGCACCTCATGGGCCATCCAGATATGCGAGGTGGGCCTGACGCCGGGATCATCGTCCAGCGTCGCCACCCGCACGATCACGTGGGGCTGATGCCCCCGTTCGGCAATCAGATGTGAGCCGCAGCGCGAGCAGAAGCGTCGGAGTTTCCCCGGCGAGGATTCAAAGGATGCCAAAAGCTCTTCACCGTGCGTCCAGCGAAAATGCTCGCGCATCACCCCGGCAGTGGCAACAAACGCAGCTGCGTGTGCCTTGCGACAGCTGTCGCAATGGCAGTGGCTGATGGGCATGTCCAGGCTGTCCACCTGATAGCGCACACCTTTGCACAAGCAACTTCCATTCAATGGGTCAGTCATAACCTATGGCCAGGTCAAGGAGGGGGTCATCATCATCGCGCACAACGCAAGGTTGCGCATTGGTCGATGTCGCCTACTGTTCAAAGAAGGAGGTGACTCATGCACGTATTAGATCGAATCGAACGCAAAGTCCTGCTCAATGCATCGCGTAAACAAGTTTGGGAGGCTCTCACGGATGCCGAGCAATTTGGCAGCTGGTTCGGTATCGCGCTCAAGGGCAAAACCTTTGTAGCCGGGCAAACCATCGAAGCGCCAATTACTTACCCAGGCTACGAACATGTGGTCTGGAAGGCCAGGATCGAACGCGTCCTGCCGCAAACCCTGTTCTCTTTCTGGTGGCACCCCTTCGCGGTAGAGGAGGGCATCGACTACGACAACGAAACACCGACTCTGGTGGAGTTCACCATCGAGGATCACGCCCCCGGCATCCTGCTGCGGGTTGTCGAATCCGGTTTCGACCAGGTTCCCGAGGCACGGCGCCAGAAGGCGTTCAAGATGAACTCCCGTGGTTGGGATGAGCAGATGGGCAATATCGAAACCTATCTGAGCGAAACCCGACCAGTATGATGGTGGGCAAGGGGGCAGATCAGCCCCCCAACGTAATCACGTTCTAGAAATCAATCGACGCCGACAACTTCGCCACTCGCGGATCCCCCTGGCTCAGGAACCCGCCCTGGGCCGACTCCCAGTATTTCTCGTTGGCGACGTTCTCTACCGTGGCACCCAATGTCACCTCGCGCTTGTCCACGGCGAAGGTGTAGCGCGCACCCACGTCGAAGCGGTTCCAGGCCGGCAGGCTCAGGTTGTTGGCCGCGTCGGCGTACTGCCCGCCGGTGCGCAGCATACGCCCGCTGAGGCTTACGCCTTGCAGGCCGGGCACATCCCAATCCACCCCGGCGTTGAGCTGGAATGACGGTACTCCAATGGCACGGTTGCCGTCGTTGGCGCCGTTGAGGGTGCCCTTGAGTTCGGTTTTCATCAGGGTCACCCCGCCCAGCAAGCGCAGGCCGCTGACCGGTTCGCCGAATACGTTGAGCTCGACGCCCTTGTTGATCTGCTGACCTTCCCGCACGTAGCGGGCGGTGGTGGCGTCGATGGCCTCGGCATAACCCGCGCCGGGCTGCTCGATACGATATACACCCAGGGTCGCGCCATAGGTGCCCATGTCCACTTTGACACCCGCTTCGATCTGCTTGGACCGGGCAGGCGCATAAGCTTGCCCGCCACCGATGACCGTCAGGTTGCCTGATTTGAGCGGCGACGTCGGGCCCTGAGCCAGGCCTTCAATGCGGTTGGCATACAGAGATACGTGCTCCCACGGTTTGAACACAATGCCGTAGACCGGTGTGGTGATCGATTCGTCATAGTTGGCGGTGCGGGTACCGCTCATGTAGTTGTAACTCTGCACCACCATCTGCTGGCGACGTGCACCAACGGTCACTAACAGGCGGTCATCGAAGAACCCCAAGGTGTCGGATACCGCGACGCTACGCACGAATGTCTTGTCGGTGATGGTCGGATCGCTGAAGTCGGTACCTGGGGTATTGCGTGGGCTGTTGAGGGCCGGCGGCGCGCCGGTCACGGGGTTGTAGATATTGGTCGGGGTTTTTGCGCTGGCGAATACATAGGCGTTGCGCGCCTCGGTCCAGATGCCTGCCAGGCCGAAGTTGAGCCGATGGCTCACCGGGCCGGTGTGGAACTTGCCATTGAGGCCACCCATGGCACTGGTATTGTTTTCTTCGTGGGCGATAGTCGAGCCGCTGGCGCTGGCATTGCCGAGATTATCGCTCAAGGTCACCGACGAGTAGCGCCCCATTTCACGGCTGTGCTTGGCACCGGTTGCCGCGTAGGCGGTCCAGTTTTCATTCAGGTCATATTCGGCGCGCAGCATCCCCAAGGTGTCTTCAAGGTTGGTACTGCTCCAGCTTGGCGCGTAGTTGGTGTCTGCCGACGGCGCATCCGGCACCTGGGTGATGGTGCCAAGGAACACCGAGTTACGCCCACCGTTGATACGCTGCTTCTGATACACAAAATCACCGGACAGCCGCAAAGCATCGCCGCGGTAATCAAGGCCGACGGCAAACAGCTTCGAACGCTGGTTTTCATCATCAATCCCGGTATCGCCTTCGCGCTGGGACAGGTTGACCCGTGCGCCAAACCGGTTGTCTTCGCCGAAGCGCTGGCCAATATCCAAGTGTTCGCCAATCCGCCCATCACTGCTGATGTCGGTACTGAAACGACGCAGTGGCACATCATCGGCTCGCTTGGGTTGCAGGTTCACGCCGCCACCAATCCCCGAGCCGGTGGGGGTGACGCCGTTGATAAAGGCGTTAGGGCCCTTGAATACCTCCACGCGCTCCAAGGCGTCAGTGGAAATGATCTGGCGCGGCAGGACACCGTACAAACCGTTATAGGAAATGTCATCGCCATTCAACGGCAGGCCACGAATCATGAACGTCTGGGACTGGTTCGCATACCCCGAGGCCTGGCGCACGGAGGAGTCATTGAGCAACACGTCGCCGACGGTTTCCGCCTGCTGGTCGCGAATCAGCTTTTCGGTGTAGGAGGACATGCTGAAGGGCACATCCATGATGTCCTGGTTGCCCAGCACACCCAGTTGGCCGCCGCGTGCAACCTGGCCACCTGCAAACTCTGGTGGCAGAGCCGTGGGCGCCAGGGCTTGGACATTGATGTTGGTGGCTCCCAGCTCCAGCACGTTGTCTGAGGCCGCTGGGGCTGCTGCTTGTGCCGCAAGGCTCACGGAGCAGCAAAGGGCGAGCAGGGTCGGGCGAAATGGCGCAGCGAAAAGATTGCAGAGGGGCATGGTCGATCCAGACGGCTAACTTATGAGGAAGGGGGCAGCGACGTTGCGCTTCCTCACTGCGCGGATACGACTCCGACGCAAATGATAGTGATTGTTATTAATGTCCTGCAACAAATTTATGCGATTGCGCTCTGCGTGCGCGTTAACCTGCCGCGTTTGTACAGATGCCGAGTAGAATCACGCCCTGAAAGCGATTCCTGAGGTGCGGTACGGTGGATTTACAGCAGGGTTTTGTCCTGACCCGGCATTGGCGCGATACCCCGTTAGGCACGGAGGTCAGTTTCTGGCTGGCCACCGACCACGGGCCTCGGAGTATTCGCCTACCCGTGCAAACCTCGGTGATGTTCATCCCCGAAGTCCATCGCAAGCCGCTCGATTGGCTGCTCAAGGGCGAGCGTGATCTGGAGTTGCGTGCGCTGCAACTGTGCGACTTCCACCATCGCCCGGTCCTGGGCCTCTATGCCCGCCAGCACCGCCAATTGATGGACATCGAAAAGCGCCTGCGCAGCGCCGGGGTCGATGTCTACGAAGGCGACGTGCGACCGCCCGAGCGTTACATGATGGAGCGTTTTATCACTGCCCCCGTATGGTTCGGCGGCACGCCCGACGCGAACGGCACCTTGCTCGACGCGCAGATGAAGCCCGCGCCCGACTACCGCCCGCGCTTGAAGTTGGTGTCCCTGGACATCGAAACCACCGCCCAGGGCGATCTGTATTCCATCGCGCTGGAAGGCTGCGGCGAGCGCCAGGTGTATATGCTCGGCCCGCCAAACAAAACCGATGCCGTGGACTTCAAGCTCGACTACTGCGACACCCGTGCGCAACTGCTCGAACGCCTCAACCAATGGCTGGCCACCTTTGATCCCGATGCGATCATCGGCTGGAATGTGGTGCAGTTCGACCTGCGCGTCCTGCATGAGCACGCCCAACGCCTGAACGTGCCGCTGTTGTTGGGGCGTGGCGGTGAAGCCATGACCTGGCGCGAGCACGGCAGCCGCAATCACTACTTCGCGGCAGCGGCGGGGCGCTTGATCATCGACGGGATCGAAGCGCTGCGCTCGGCGACCTGGAGCTTTGAATCCTTCAGCCTGGAAAACGTCGCACAAACCCTGCTCGGCGAAGGCAAGGACATTTCCACCCCGTACCAGCGCATGGACGAAATCAACCGCATGTTCGCCGAGGACAAGCCCGCCTTGGCGCGCTACAACCTCAAGGACTGTGAGCTGGTCACACGGATTTTTGAAAAGACCGAGTTACTCAAGTTCTTGCTGGAGCGTGCCAGCGTCACTGGCTTGCCGGCCGATCGTAACGGCGGTTCGGTCGCCGCCTTCACCCACTTGTACCTGCCGTTGATGCATCGCCAGGGTTTCGTCGCGCCGAACCTGGGCGACAAACCGCCCCAGGCCAGCCCTGGCGGGTTTGTCATGGACTCACGCCCGGGCCTCTACGAATCGGTGCTGGTGCTGGACTACAAAAGCCTTTACCCATCGATCATCCGCAGCTTCCTGATCGACCCGGTGGGCTTGATCGAAGGCCTCAAGCATCCCGACGACAGCGACTCGGTAGAGGGCTTTCGCGGCGCACGTTTCTCCCGCACCCGGCACTGCCTGCCGTCCATCGTCACTCGCGTATCCGAAGGTCGTGAAGAGGCCAAGCGCGAGCACAACGCACCGCTGTCCCAGGCCCTGAAAATCATCATGAATGCCTTCTACGGCGTGCTCGGCTCCAGTGGCTGTCGGTTTTTCGATACGCGGTTGGCGTCGTCGATCACCCTGCGGGGGCACCAGATCATGCGCCAGACCCGCGAGCTGGTGGAGGCCCAGGGTTATGAAGTGATCTACGGCGACACCGACTCTACCTTCGTCTGGCTCGGCAGCGCCCATTCTCCGCAGGATGCCAATCGCATCGGCCTGGCGCTGGTGCAGCACGTCAATGATTGGTGGCGCGCCCACCTGAGCACCGAGTACGGCCTGCGAAGTGCTTTGGAGCTGCAATACGAAACCCACTTCAGCCGCTTCCTGATGCCGACCATCCGTGGCGCGGAGGAGGGCAGCAAGAAGCGCTACGCCGGTTTGGTGGTGCGCGACGATGGCAGCGAAGAGATGGTCTACAAAGGCCTGGAAACCGTGCGCAGCGATTGGTCGCCTCTGGCCCGGCAATTTCAGCAGGAACTCTACCGGCGCATCTTCCATCGCCAGCCCCATCAGGACTACATACGCGACTACGTGCGCCGTACTCTGAGCGGCGAATTCGACGAGTTGCTGATCTACCGCAAGCGCCTGCGCCGGCCCTTGCACGACTACGAACGCAACGTCCCGCCCCATGTGCGCGCGGCACGCCTGGCAGACGAGTACAACGACCGCCTGGGGCGCCCGCGCCAGTACCAGCGCGGTGGCTGGATCAGCTACGTGATCAGCGTCAACGGCCCCGAACCCTTGGAAGTGCGGCAAGCGCCCATCGACTACGATCACTATGTGACCCGGCAATTGCAGCCCGTTGCTGACGCGATCCTGCCGTTTGTGAATGATGACTTCGGTACCCTGGTGGGCGGGCAGATGGGGCTATTCTAGGCAATGGATCACACTGTCCCTATCGCCCATCGCTCAGGAGGCAACGCCCATGTACACACTTTATGGCACCGACGAATCCGGTTCCTGCATGATCGAAATCGCCCTGCAGCGCTGCGCCGTGCCGTGGCATCGCGTGGACGCCAGCTCCTGGCAGGACGGCGAGGGCAGCGACGCTCTTGCACGTATCAATCCACTCAAGCAGATCCCCACCCTGGTCACCCCCAATGGCCAGGTGCTGACCGAAAGCGCCGCTATCCTGATCCACCTGGGCCTGGAGTACCCCAAGTCCGAGTTGCTGGCCGGCGATCGTGCGCAGATCCTGCGCGGGCTGTTGTACATCGCCGCCAATTGCTATTCGGCGATCGGCATCATCGACTACCCGCAACGCTGGTTGGGTAATGCCGATGAGGCGCAGCAAGCGCAACTGGTCAGCGGCACACGGCGCTACCTGCACCAGGCCTGGGTCGTGTTTGCCGATCAGTTTGCCGACCAGCTGTTTACCCCGGGCAATGTGCCGAATGCACTGGGCATCATGGCGGCGGCGGTGTCGCGCTGGGATGACGCGCGCGAGGTGCTCGGCAACCTGGCGCCGGGCTTTGCGCAGAGCCTGGAGCGGGTAGACGCCGACCCTGTTGTGGCCCCGGTTTTTGCCCGGCATTGGCCGCAGTGGAAGGTCTCGTAACCGGAAGAAACAAAGCTCCGGCCACTGTCCAAGCCCTTGCGTCGCGGGCGTCCTGACCTACTCTTCTCAAAGTGATGTAGGAATCATCCTTGAATTTGACTGTCGCAGACATGAAACTCAAGAACCCTGCATGGAATTCAAAGGAGGTGCGCATGCTCATCCGGTCGCTGACCCTGGCTACCTTGATGGCTTTTACGGGGCCGTTGTTGGCCGCTGATGATAATCCGCTCAAGCAGGAGTTGGGTAAGACGCGCCCGCTGGTGGTCGTGGAGCTTGATGCTGGAAACCCGACACTGGCAACGCTGAAGAAACAACTGGAAGAGGCTGCCACCAAGCAGTCCTTCGAAGAGCGCAGCATGGTGTTCTACACCGTCAAGTTCGGTAGCATTGGCGCCGAAGGGGAGAAGTTCGCCAAGGACCCAAAGGACAGCAAAAAGCTCACGCCGCCTGAAACCAACGCGCTGATCCGTGCCCTCAAGCTCGGCGTCGGCAGCGGCACCAAGGTGATCCTGATCGGCAAGGATGGCGAGAAGAAACTGGAGAAGACCGTACCGCCGGATACCCTCGACCTGAAGGAATTTTTCAGCGCCATTGACCAGATGCCGATGGCCGAGAAAGAAGCGGCTGCTCCGGTTGTGCCAGAACCTGCGCCTGCGCCTGGCAAGAACGCTACCAAAGCGGGTAAGGCAACCAAGCCGGCTGCGCCTCAACAGCTGGATGACTGAGTCCGTGCAGGAGCTGGCTTACCAGCTCCTGCGCAGGCCGTTGCGGTGGTGGCTCCAGTTCACTGTTTCCACGGCTTGAACCACCCAGCCAACCCTCCCAATACCAGGGCCGCCGTCACGGTACTCAAGCCCAGTTGCCAGCCATCGTTTTGCAGTGGATGCAAGATGACGGCTGCAGAACCCAGTAATACCGCACTCAGCCCCCATTGCAGCGGCCAGCGCAGTTGCCCAAGCAATTGCTGGCGTTGCATCAGCAGCAGGTTGGTGACGATAACCCCGCCCAACGCCGCCAGGGCGATACCCGGCAAACCCAGAAAGTACGGCAGCAGCACCAACAGCAAAGCGTTGACCCCGCTGCCCAGCAATTCGCAGCGCAAGGGCAGGTGCGTGTCGCCGCTGGCATAGGCGTAGCGGGCGAGCATAGCGTTCCAGGCGCCGAACACCAATGGCGTCGCGAACCAGGCCAGCAGGGCGGGCAGTGGGCTGTCGGCGCTTTGGGCGGGCATCAGCAGATGAATCAGCACCGGGCTGGCGCCGATCAGGCCGAGGGCGGCCGGCAGGCTGAGCAGGGTCGCAGCATCCAGGCCTCGGCGCAGCAGGGCCAGGCGCTGCTGGCCTTGTTCGCCGCTCATCATGCCCAGCAGGACCTGGTTGAGGCTCATCAGGGCGATCAAGGGCAGATTGATCAGTTTGCGTGCAAGGTTGACCCACGTGACGGCACCTTCTCCCAGGTAACTGGCGATCAAGCGCTCTAGCAGCGCCAAACCCTGGCTGGCGACATTGCTGGCCAACAATGGTCCGATGCGCCCCAACAGTTCGCGGCCCGCCAGCTTGTCGCCAGTGACTTGCCACGGCCGCCAGCCGAAAGACCAGACCGGCGCCAGCAGCGGCAGGCACATCAATACACTGCCGGCAAAAAAGCTCATGGCCAGTTCGCCGCTGTCGCTTGCGCTGCCACGGATAAACAGGTACAGCACCGGCGGCAGGTTGAACAGCAAAGAGCCCAGCCCCGGCAGCACAAAACGCTGGCGTGCCTGCAAGGGAATACTGAACAACCCATGCATCACCAGGCCCGGCGCACAGGCCGCCAGCCAGCGCAAGTTAGCGGCGGCTTCGGCATGGGCTGCGGCGTCCAGGCCGGGGCCGATCAGGCGCACCCACAGCGGCGCGCCCAGCGCCAATACGGCAAACAGGGCCAGGCCTACTCCCAGCAGGCGTGGAGAAAGGCTGGCCAGCCAGGCTTGCTGGCGTTGTGGGTCGCGTTGTTGATAGAGGGGCAGGGCAGCCGCCGCAAGCAAGCCGGCGGCCAGGGTCATGCGCAACGCTTCGGGCAAAAACACCGCCACCAGAAACCCGTCGCTGCGGCTGCCCGCGCCCCAGGCCGCCACCAGCAGCCATTCGCGGGCAAAACCGGCGACCAGCCCTGCGAGGGTCGCGACGGTCAGCCAGAGCGTGCTGCCGAACATCAGTGGAACAGGGTGAACAGGCCCTTGCCACCCACCTTATAGTTCAGATCATGGCAACGTTCGCCCATGATTTTGGCCCCGGAACCGCCAATGATTTTGTAGGGGGCCACAGCCTTGGCCACCACGGTATTGGCGCTGATCACCGAACCATGACCCAGGTGCGTGCCGTAGCCGATCAACGCCCGGCTGCCGATCCACACGTAGTCGTCGATGTAGATCGGCCCGGAAATCGACCAGAACTCCGGTGCCTGCAAATCATGACTGCCGGCGATGATCAGCACGTGGGAGGCAATCGCCACGTGGTTGCCGATCACCAGCCCGGCGCGGGCGTCTACCTGGCAATGCCAACCGATCACCGTATCGTCACCGACTCTCAAATTGTGGATGCCCAACACTTCGGTGTTACGCCACAAGCTTGTGCCCTTGCCGATCTTCGCGCCGCCCAGGCGCAGCCAGGCAATGCGCACATGGTGGCTGGGGATCTTGTTGATCAAAATGTTGTAGGCCATGTCCCAGGCGTTGCGCCAGCGATCCTTGATCGTTGCCCAGTTTTTGCCATAGCGCGGCAACAGCTTGCCCGGCAGGTCCTGCTTCATACGGCGGAACAAAAGGCGGGCCACCGGGTGCTCAAGGGCGGGTTCCAGGTCGATGGAGTTTATCCAGAAGCGCTTGTTGTCGCCTTCGCCCTCTTCAAACACCACGTCGTTGGCCAGGCACCAGTCCAGCGCCTCTTCCAGGTCCGGCAGGCTCACGCCCAGTTCAGCGGCCAGTGTGGGGAGGCGATCGCGCAAATCGGTGGAGTGAATCATCCGGTGTTTCATGGTTGGTTATCCTTTGGCGCAATAGCAGCAACAGGGGCGGTAATGGAGGGGCGCAGACGCACCTGTTGCAGGCTCATGCCCATCAACAGCCAGAACAGCGCGATCAGTACAAAGGTGAAGCTGAAATAGTGGTCGAAAATCCCCGTCAACAGCGCTGCCATCACGCCGCAGATACACCCCAGCCACAGGGCGTTGTCGGCGGTGACCTTGCGCACCTGGCCCAGCGGCCGCACTTCACGCCACCACAACACCGTGACGGTGATAAACAACAGCATCCCCGGAATGCCGACCTTGTAGATGAAGTTCAGCCACAGGTTGGAGATGCCCAACAGGTTGGTGCCGGGTACGGGTGGGTCGATCTTGAAGCCGATCCCCAGGGGGTATGTCGACATGGCCTCGGGGAATCTTGCGTACTCGTCGAAGCGGATTTCGGTACTGGCGTTGGTGGACGAAAAGATAGTCAGCAAGCGCTCCTGCAACGGCGGATAGAACATCACCAGCGCAACCCCAAACGCCACGCCGATACCGATGATGCGCCCGCTGTTAGGTACGCGCTTATAGGTCAGCCAGATCAGCACCAGCGCCAGGGCCACGATGGCGCCACGGGAAATACTCAGCAGCAGGCCGGCGCAACCCAGCACCGCCACCGCCAGGCCCAGCGCCCGGCGCCAGCCGCTGCGGGTCCAGCCGTAGAACAGCGCCAGGGGGATAAACAGCACCAGCACGCCACCCGTCAGGTTTGGGTGCACCCAGGGCGAGGCCATGCGCGTGTAGTTGGCGGAAAAAATATCCTTCACCGCTTCCGGGTGGGCGTACTTGAGGTCGGTAAGCACCTCGATCATCGACATGGCGTTGCGCGTTTTCAAAAACATGAAAATCGACAGCAACAGCATCGCCAGGTTGCCCAGCAGCAGGGCGACCACCACCTTGTCGCGGTCGGCGTCGGTGCGCAGCAGCAACGGCACGATAAACAGCAACGACAGGTTCATCAGCCAGCGTACCCAGTTCACCGGCCCGTTGCCTTCGGCATGGATGATGACCATGCCCCAGATAAACGGAATAGTGCTGAACAGCATCAACCACATCAGCGCGCGCTCGGTCGGACGCCACAGGATCAAGCCGCGGGTCTTGCCGATAAACGATTGCCAGAACACCCCGACCCAGGTCAGCCCCAACACGGCTTCGCTGATGGTGGTGCGGATCCCCAGTTCCAACGTGGTGTAGGGAATGCTGGTGGCCAACACCGCGAAAATCAGCAAGCCCCACAGGGGAAAGCGGATCAGGGTCAAGGCCACACCCGCGCCGGCCACGACCAGCAAGGCCTTGATCGGCGACAGGGCCAACAGCAAAATGCCGAAGACCAGGCCCAGGAGCAGACTGATGAGTTTTCCTGGCAGCATTAGCGGTCCAATTCCTTGAGCAAAGTATCCAGGCGCGAGCGATAGGCCGGTTCGGCAAATTGCCGGGCCCAGGCGCGCTGCGTTTCGGCGTCTGCCTTGTCGCCCGCGGTTGCCAGTTGCTGCATGACGTTCTGCAATTGCCTGGCATCGTGTGGGTCGAAGCGCGGGGCGCCGGGCGGCGCGACTTCATCCAGGGCGGAACCGCGTGCCACCGCCACCGGCGTGCCGACACTCAAGGCTTCCACCACCGGCAGGCCAAAGCCTTCGGCATAAGACGGCTGCCATAGGCAGTCGGTATGACGGTAGAGGGCTTGCAGTTGGCCGTCGGATAAACCGCTGCACCAATGCAGGCCCGGCAGTTCGCCAAGGGCGGACGGTACATCGCTGGCGTGGCCCACCAGCACAAGGTCCGGCACCTCAGGGTTCGCCGCACGGCAGGCCTGCCATTGGCGCAGGAAAAATGCCATGTTCTTGCGCGGCTCCCGCGTGCCCACCACCAGCCAGTAACGCGCCGGCAGGTTGTCTGGCAGCGGTTCTGGCGCTGCATTCAATTCGGGCACCAGGTTGCTCAACACCCGGAACTTGGCCCGGGCCCAGGGGAATACGCGGGCGGCTTCGTTGCAGGAAAACTGCGAAGGGCACCACACCCGGTCAGCCTGCCACACCGACCAGGCAATCGAGGCGCTGTCGATCAAGCGATAGGCCAGGGCCTTGAGCCTGGAGCGATGGAAGTTACGCTGAGTCAGCTGAAACAGATCATGCAGCACCAGGACATAACGGGTGCCGGCGGGTTTGCGGCACAGCGGCAAGCCCATATTGGCCGTGGCGATGTGCAGGTCGATCTGTTGCTCGTGCAAGGCTCTGGGCAAAAATTTGCGCTCGAACCGCAAGCGTACCTGCGGCCGTTGCAGGCCATCCAGCGGGCTGGCCCACGGTGGGCAAATGGCGTTCTGGCGTTGCGGGTGGTCCAGGGGCGCCTCAGTGAACAGCACCACCTCGGTGTTGCCCCGTGCGCGCAGGGCATCTTCCAGCGCCAGGACCTGGCGGGCGATGCCCGACGAGGGCGCAACCGTGGCGGGGCGATAGTCCAGGGCTACGCGCATGGCTGAGACTCCTTAGAGGCGATCAAGGTGCGGTAGATGTGCTCCAGTTCGTCACCGGCCACCGCCCAGTCGTGGTAATGCCGCGCATAATCGCGTGCCGCATCGGCCAGTTGCCGGGCCAGCAGCGGCTGATCCAGCAGACGCACGATGGCATCGGCCAGGGCCTCGGCGCTTTCGCCCGCGAGGTAATGCGCCTGGGATTGCACCGCCAAACCGGAAACACCCTGGGCCGTGCTGACCAGCGGCAAGCCGGCGGCCATTGCCTCCAACACCTTGAGCTTGGAGCCGCCGCCATGGCGCAACGCGGCGACAAAACCGGCGCAGCGCCGTTGCAGGGCGCACAGATCAGGAACAAACCCCAGCCACTCGACACGTTCATCCGGCCAACGGTCGCGCCAGTGTTCGGGCAAGCCGTAACCGGCCACTGCCAGGCGCGCGTTCGGACACTGCAGCCAGACCCGGGGGAATATCTCCTCAAGCAACCACTGCACAGCGTCCAGGTTCGGTGCGTATTCGTAATTGCCGACAAACAACAAACGCTGGCTCTGCGCATCGGCACTGACCTGGGCGAAGGCACGGCTGTCGACGCCATTGACTACCACGCTTACCGGCGTTGCAGTCAACGGCCGCATGGCCTGGGCGTCCGCGTCGGTCACCGCGATCACATGGGCGGCGGCATCGAACGCCTTGCGCTCCCATTGCCGGCAGCGCCATTGGTCGTACTGCACGAACGGCGCAGCCCACTTGGGGAAACGGTCATAAGTGGCGCCGCCCAGGCTTGACTCCAGGTTGTGCTCGGTCAGCACAAACTCGCGCTGGCGCTGCTGCAAGGTGCGCAGAAACGGTTGCAGGCTGTAGCTGTGTTCCACTTGAATCACGTCCCAGCGCTCGTTCAACAGTTGCGCAAATTGGGCCTGCAACGGTGCCGACAGGCCATTGACCGTGGTCAACAGCGGCCACGGTGCGAATACGCCCGCGAGCAGGGTCATCGGGTGTTTCAGCGGCCGGCGCGGCACCACGATCAGGCGTTCGAGCAACGGTTCAAGGGCTGCGTGCACCGCGTCACCGGCCGGTGTCTTCGATTGCGCCAGCAGCGTGATGCGATGCCCGCGCTCACTCAAGGTGCGCAGCAAATGATACTGCCGGGTCTTGCCGCCGCTGGTGGTCGGCCACGGCAGATAGGGCACAATCCATAGGATTCTCATGTACAGCTCTCCATGCCCGGGGCTACCACACCAGTATCTGCAAACTCGGCTTCACCGCTGGGCGAATACCGTTGTCGTCGTTCAGGGGCTGCCGGGCTCCGGTCAGCGGGTCCAGCAGTTCTGCGTGTTTGATGTCCGGCAGGCTGATGCTGCTGCCTTTGGCACTCCAGTACATCAACAAGTGTTTTCCGTCAGGCCGAGTCCAGGCCACGCTGTAGAAACTGTCCGGCACATCCTCAAGCTTGGGCGTGGTGCCGGGTTTAAGGGAGGGGCCGGTGATCTCAAGGAAGCGGGCGAGGGCGGTGTATACCGGCTTGGGTTCGCCGTCCAGGTTCAGCAGGCCGTAATGCTGGTCGCGTGGCGAGGCGCGTTGGTCGAGGTCGGACAGCGCGAACAGGAAAATCTTCTGATAGTCCTGGGACGCCATCAACGCCAGGCGGCGCAAGGTGTAGTCGGCCTGCCCGTCGATACCGATCAGGTCCTGCATCTCCTTGGGGCCGGCATAGCTGGACCAGCCCCACTCGGTAGCCCATACGTTCTTGATCCCGGCGCCGTGCAGCATGGTATTGAGTTGATCGCCGCGCAGCAGCACTTCGTTCTTGCCCGGTTCATCGGTTTCCGGGGTCATCGAATAAGGGTGATAGGCCGCGACCATGCCCAGGTTTTGCACGCCCAGCGCGCCGAGCGCTTCGAACATCAGGGTTTTGCCACGCGGCGGCATCTGGCTGTAGTACGCCATGCCGCCCATGACCTGCAGTTTGCCGGGCGCGGCAATATTCAACGCCTGGTGACTGGCCAATAACAATTGCCCGTACTCCTTGGCGTTGACTTTGGGGCGCCAGTTGTTCGGCAGGTTCTGCTCGTTCCACACCTGCCAGGCATCGATATTGGGGTAGCGCTTGGCCAGGAGTGCCAGGCGCAGCGCGTAGATTTCGGGGTCCCGCGGGCGATACTGGTCCTGGAACTGCGCGCCCTTGGGGGCGGTGGTGATAAAGGGCGCCGAGCCCACCAGGTAAAACACCGAGCGGATTTTTTCAGCGCTCAGGGTGCGGTCCAGTTCATCGAAGGTGCTGAGTTGATAACCGTCTTCTGTGGGCTCCAGGCGATCCCAGTGCAGGTCGACCCGCACCCATTGCAACCCGAGTTTCTTGTATTGCTTGATCTGCTGGCGGTACTGCTCGGGCGTGAACCACAGAAAGTGCGCGTTCACGCCAAGGAAGTCCTTCCATACCACAGTGCGCTCCGGGGCCAGGTTCACCGGCTGCGCATCGACTTTTTCACTCGACAGCAGGGCGCCACCCACGGCGATTGCCAGCACCAGCGGCAGATAGCGCCACATCGGGCGAACAGATGAAATATTCATCGCAACGGCTCCTCACAAGCATCCCGAAATAATTCGGCAAAACGTTGGGCCGTGGTGGCCCACTGGCGTTGGTGGCCGATTTCCGCTGCCCGGGCAGCCCATTGCCGGGCCTGCTGCGGGTCGAGGATCAAGCGGTTCAAGGCGTTGCTCAAGGAATCGATATCGCCCTGCTGATAGGTGATGCCATTGCCGCTGGCCACCTCCTCAGCAAAGGCTCGCGCATTGGAGGTGATCACCCCGCGCCCGCAGGCATTGGCCCACGACAGCGCGCCACTAGTGCCACGCATCTGTCCCAGGAAACCGAGTTTTTTCGATTCACGGTAGGGCAGCACCATCACATGGTGCGCCTGGATCGTAGCGGCGATCTGCGCCGATGGCAGGTCCAGCTGCCAGTCCACCACATCCTCCAGGTGCAGCGCGCTGATCTGTTGGCGCAGGCCGTCGAGGTAGTTGCCGGCCGGGTCGAAGGTCATTTCCGGGGCGGTGCCGCCGGCCAGGGTCAGGCGTACCTGGCCTCGGCATTGCGGGTGAGCGGCCAGTGACTGGGCCAGGGCCTGGAGCAGATCTTCAATGCCCTTGCCGCGATAGATAAAGCCGAAATACAACAGACGCAGCGGCGCAAGCGGCGGCAAGTCCTGGGGCGCGATGGGCAGGTTGCCGTGAGCAATCACCGCCACTTGCTGCGGGCGCAGGCCCATGCGTTGGCGCAGGCAGTCGCCTCCCAGGCGGGTGAGGGTGATCAGCCGGCGCATACCTTTGGCCAGGCGTCGTTCTTCGTGCAAGGTCAGCGGGTCGGCCAGCAGCGCCGCCGCCTGGGGCAGCGGGTGGGGCAGGCGTTCGAGCAGGGTCAAGGGGAAAAACAGCTTGGCCCGGCGCCAGATCAAGCGCTCCGGGTCATGCACCGTGGCGGTCAACGGCAGTTGTGGGTGTGCCCGACGCAGGTAGTCAAGCGCCTGGAACTCACCGAAGCGCCCACCTCCCAATTCGGCATGGACCAGGTCCACACCGTGCCAGTCAAAGGCTTGCAAGCGCCGCAACTGTTCAGCCAGGTCCTGGCAACCCGCGAGGGGGGTCACCACTTCAAGGCCCAGTTCGATCAACGCGTTGCGCAAATGCGCGGCGTAATCGGCGATTCCGGTCTGCTCCGGTGGCAGAGGTGCCAGCAATGCAATACGCATCAGGCCGCACCGCGCCAGCTGTTGATCCGCGCCAGGACCTTGGCCGGTACTTCGAAGCGGCGGCGGTTGAGGATCATGCCGTCGACTTTGCCGAACGCGGTGGTCAGCAGCGACACCGCGTTTTCGATGGTCGGTACGGTACTGGTGCGGGCTTCGATCACCAGCACGATCTGGTCGGCACGGCGTAGCGTCAAAAAGGCCTGCGGGTTGGACGACAAGGCCGAGGCGTCCAGCAACAGCACTTCACCCGCCGTGGGCGCGTTCGCCCCGTCGACCGAGACGCGGTGGCCACGTTCTTCCAGCAGGCGCTTGAGCTGCTCGATGATAAACGTCACGCCCTCGCCATGCCGCGCCGAGGTCAGGCCCAGGGCAAAGCCTTCACTGGCGATGCGCTCCAGGGGCAGCAGGCTGTACAGGCGATAGAGGCTGGCGGTGACGGCGGCCGGCGTGGCGTCTTGCACGTCGGGGATGCTGCTCCACAGCGGCACCTGGAACATCTCCTGCAAGCGGGTGCCATCGTGGATGCGTTGGTCCAGCAGGTACAGCACATAAATGGTCAAAAAGCCCACGGCTACGCCGGCGGGAATGGCGAACAACAGAATCAGCAGGCTTTTGGGAAACACACGTGACGGGTTCAGGGTGGCGTGTTCGATCAGCGCGATGTTGCTGATCTGACTGTTGTCCAGTTCGTGGTCGATACGCGCCTGTTCAAGATTGTCCGAGTACAAGGCGTAGCTTTTTTCGGCGGCGCGCAGTTGTTGGCTCAGCTTGTTGAGTTCCGGCTCATCGGTCATCGCCTTGTCACGCTGGTCACGCAGTTCGGCGAGGGTCTTGTCGTAGTTCTCGATCTCCCCGGCCAGTTTGCGCTCTTGCAATTGGGCGTCGATCACTTGCTGCTTAACGTTGATCACCAGGCTGTTGGGCGCAGTGTTTTGCGAGCGTTCCAGGCGCGTAGCTTCCTGAGCGCTGAGGGCTTCGATGTCGCGGATGTTCTGTTCGATCTGATTGACCTGCGGCGTGCCCGGCAGGTAGGTGCGCAACAGGCGTGCGCGTTCCACTTGCAGCGCATTGAGCTGGCGCTTGAGGTCCAGTTGGGTGGGATTGAGGCTGGTTTCGCGCATCGTCACCACGTCTGCCGGCTGGCTCTTGATCTGCTGGCTGGCGTTGGCCAGGAGGCTGCGAATGCCCGAGATCTGGTTTTGTGCGCTGACCTTGGCGTCGGTGACACGGTCGATCTGACTGGTGAGGTTCTTCAGGCGCGCATCGACACTGATCGAATCGATCTGCTTCAAACGGCCTTGCAGTTGGTCCTTCAGGCTTTGGATATTTTCCGCCACCTTGGCGCGTTCGGTTTCGTAGAAGGTATGCAGGCTCTTGCGCCCGAGAATCCGCGCACGTTCCTCAAGGTAGGCGTTGACCCATTCCTCGACGATTTTTTGCGCCACCGCCGGGTCGTCCCAGGTGAAGGAAATCTCGATCACTGAAGAACCCGGCTCGTGACCGGCTTTGAAGTTCTTCTCCAGCGAGGTCGCCAGGCGCTCCAGCGGGCTTTGCTTCTCGGCAAGGCCCACAAACTGCAGCACGCTGCGTATGCCATTGATGACTTCGCCAAGGCCCTTCTTGATGTAGAACTTGGTGACCTTCCAGAAGCCCTGCGGCGGCTCGGAGGTCATCGCCATATAGCGCTCGGCAACGATATGCACGATGGGCCGGCCCGTGAGCATTTTTTCTTCGTCGACAATCGGGTCGTGCTGGGTGCTCGGGGCAATCAGCGTCTGGCGGTTGGCGGCTTCGATCGGCAAGGTGGTGTTGTCCCGCCCCGGCTTGACCAGCAAGCGCGCGTCGGACTCGTAGCGAGCCGGCAACAGGAAGGCACCCAGCACCGCGACGACGATCGTGGTGATCACTGCCAGTTTGAATTCGCGGCGGTAGATGAAAAACAGCCGCAGCAGGTCGCGAAGAGAGCGGATTTCGATCACAGGATCACTCCATTGCATATGGGGTTTACGAAAGACGGGAACGCTTGGTTCGAGTGATACGACGCCCGCTTCATAATCCTTGGCCTGCGTTGATGGTTGGGTTGTTGTAGATGGTGTTGCCGCTGTTTTTCACGTCGCTCTTGTTCAGGTCGTAATTCAAGCCAATGCCAATGCCCTTGTTGATCGGAAACAGCTTGGTGAAGTACATATCCACGGCCTCCACCGTCGCGCCGATGCCCGACTGCGGCACGAAGATCAAATCGCCGCGCTGCAACGCCACCCGCGGGTGATTGGGGTTTGTCAACATGCTCTCCAGGCTGATGAAGTACGTCCTGTACTTGCCATCTGGCCCGGTGCGCAGCAAGGCCACGTTGGAGGCATCCGCCGAGGGCAATACACCACCGGAACTGAGCAGTGCCTGCTCGACGCTGACGTTGCCGGCCAGGTCGAAAAACGCCGGGTTAGACACCGCACCGCCGATAAACACCTTGTTGCTCGGTGCGCTGGCGATGTTCACCGTCACCGCGGGTTCGCGGTAGATGCGCTTGTACTTCTCGGTGATTTCCTTGCCCAGGTCTTCGGGCGTGCGCAGGGCGGCCTTGACCCGGCCAATATTGGGTACCGAGATCACGCCGTCGGGGCGCACGACGAATACGGTCATGTCATCGGCCGCCGCCGGTTCCTGGGCGTCGCGCACGATCCGCAGCGAGTCGCCGGTCTGGATCAGCACCTGGGGTGGTGGCAGGTCGGCCAGGGTCAGCGCCGCTTGATGGCCGGCCTTGAGCGTATTGTTGTCAGGAAGCGGCACCCGCGCAGGGGTCGAACAGCCCGCCAGCCAGATTGAGGCACTCAAGAGGCTGAGCAGGGTAAGACGGGAACGTCGGTTGGTAGTCTTCATGACGGCTCAAGTCCAGTAGGTGGAAAACATGCCCAGACGCCGTTTAAGCGAGTTGGGCAAGTGGCGTTCAAGGTGGCCGAGGCGATAACCCAGCAATTTAAAGGCGCTGCGCATTACTACTTCTGGCGCACGGTGCAGCGCGTTCGCCTCGCGCAATGCGCGCAGTTCGGCCAGCACATAACGCTTACCTTCGCCGCCGGCGTCGCCGAACGCCTGGCGAATCCACGCCTCGCGGCCGTAGAACACACCGATATCGAAGTAGCGCTTGAACTCGTCCAGCAAGCGGTAATCGTGGGAGTGATAAACCTGCGCACTGGCGGCGTAGCGCACCTGGTAGCCGGCCAGCAACATGCGTGCGGCGACGTAGGCGTCTTCGCTGCCAATCACATCCTGGGGGAAACCACCCACCGCCTGCAGGGCGCTGCGTCGGTACACCGAAAACGAGTCGGAGCTGAAGCAGGTCTTGATCCCTAGCTGCGGTGCATCGGCCAGGCTTTTGCTGCGGCTGGCCGCCGGGTAATTGAAGTGCCGCGACTGTGCCCCCAGCACCCCTGCACCGGGGTGCGGCAGCTGCCGTCCATAGGCCACGCCATTGAGCGGCTCCAGTTGCAATTCGGCGATCAGGTTGGCGAACGTCTCGGCCGTGGCGGGGATTGCGTCCTGAGTCATGACGATCAAAGCGTCGCCGCCCACCTGTTCACTGGCCCAGCGCCGAGTGCCGCCGTGGTTGAAGTCGCGGGCATCAATCACCTCCACGCGCGCGCCAAACTCGCGAAAGCGCGCCACGGTGTCATCGCTCGATGCGCTGTCGACCACCAGCATCTCGTCCGGTTGCAGGGTTTGCATGCGCAGCGCCGGCAGTAAGCGGTCCAGATGGCTGGCCGCGTTGCGGGTGGGGATGATCAGGGACGTGCGCATCAGGGTTTCTCTTCCACCGGCGCGCGGCCGTAGATGTCGTCATAACGCACGATGTCGTCTTCGCCCAGGTACTCACCGCTCTGTACCTCAATCATCACCAGATCGATGATGCCGGGGTTGGTCAGGCGGTGTTTGTGGCCGGCGGGAATATAGGTGGACTCGTTCATATTGAGCAGGATTTCGCGCTCGCCATTGGTGATCATCGCTGCGCCGCTGACCACCACCCAATGCTCGCTGCGGTGATGGTGCATTTGCAGGGACAGCGAGCCTTTTGGCTTGACCACAATGCGCTTGATTTTGAAGCGCGTGCTTTCTTCCAGCACCGTGTAGGTGCCCCACGGGCGGGTGACTGTGCGATGCAGACTGAACGCCGGGTGATTCTGGCGCTTGAGTTCGGCGACGATATAGCGCACGTCCTGGCTGCGGTGCGCGTCGGCGATCAACAGTGCGTCCGGGGTGTCGACGATGATCAGATCGCGCACGCCCACTGCACCGAGTACCCGCTTGGGCGAGTCGATGTAGCAGTTATGCACGTCGTGCAGGATCGCCTCGCCATTGATCTGGTTGCCATTGTCATCACTGGGGGTGAGTTGGCGCAGCGCTTCCCAGGAACCGATATCGCTCCAGCCGATGTTGCAGGGCACGACCGCGACCTTTGCGGATTTTTCCATCAGGGCCACGTCGATGGAGATGTCCGGCGCGGTACCGAAACCTTCCGGGCTCAGCTCACGCTGGCGACTGCTGCTGTTCTGCAGGCTCTGGCTGTGCTCGAGTGCGGCCTTGGCTGCGTCCAGCACTGCCGGGGCGTGGCTGGCCAATTCTTCCAATAGGCTGGCCGCCTTGAAGCAGAACATGCCGGCGTTCCACAGGTGCTTGCCGCCGTCCAGATAGCCTTGGGCGGTGGCCAGATCGGGCTTCTCGACAAAGCGCCGGACCTGAAACCCGGCCCCCAGCGCTGCGCCTTGTTCTATATAGCCAAAGCCGGTTTCGGCACGGTCAGGCTGAATGCCGAAGGTCACCAGGTAACCGGCTTCGGCCAGTGCGCGGGCTTTTTCTACCGCTTGGGCGAAGGCCGTTTCATCAAGGATCAGGTGATCGGCGGGCATCACCAGCAACTGTGCTTCAGCGCCGAAATGCTCCTGCACATGCAAGGCGGCCACGGCGATGGCGGCGGCGGTGTTACGGCCAAACGGCTCCAGCAGCAGCTCCAGGGCCAATCGCTGGGTGTTCACCGCGCGGTAGTCGTCAAGGGTGCGAAACAGCAGGTCACGATTGGTTACCGTCAGGATGCTGTCCACCCCCGGCAAGTGACTGGCGCGCAGGAAGGTCTTTTGCAGCAGGCTCTGGTCGTCGCGCATGCGCATGAAGGGTTTGGGCATGTTCTGCCGCGAAACCGGCCACAGCCGCGTGCCCGAACCACCGGAGATGATGCACGGGATCAATCCGTTAAGAGGGTTCATCAATAGACTTCCTTGGTGGAAAGGACGGCCGGAACCGTCATGAAAACAATGTACAGATCCAGCCACACCGACCATTTGGCGATGTATTCCAGGTCGTATTCGACGCGCTTCTGGATTTTGAACAGGGTGTCGGTCTCGCCACGGTAGCCATTGATCTGTGCCCAGCCGGTGATGCCTGGCTTGACCCGGTGGCGTGAGCTGTATTCGCTGACCGCTTGCTCGAACGGAATCCCGGCGGCCTTGGTAGCCGTGGCGTGGGGGCGCGGGCCGACCATCGACATATTGCCCAGCAGCACGTTGAACAGTTGTGGCAGCTCATCAATGCTGGTCTTGCGAATGATCCTGCCTACCCGGGTGATGCGCGGGTCCTGGCGTGTGGTCTGGTTCTCGGCGTTGAGGTCGGTCTGTTCCACGTACATCGAGCGGAACTTGAACACTCGGATCAGGTTGTCGTTGTAGCCAAAGCGCTTCTGGCGAAACAGCACCGGGCCCTTGGAATCGAGTTTGATCGCGATGGCCGTCGCCAGCATCACCGGTGACAGCAACAACAGGCCGAGGCTGGCCAGCAGCAGGTCTTCGCAACGCTTGATAAAGGGTGACCAGCCGCGCAGCGGCAACTGCGAGGTGTTGAACATCAGGATGCCGCCCACATCGGTGATGCGGTTATGCCCATAACGCAAGGCAGCCATGTCGGGCACCAGCATGACGTTCACCGACATCTGCCGCAGGCGTTTGACCAGCCCGTTGATACGCTGCTCGGCGGCCCAGGGCAGGGTGATCATGACCTGGTTGACCTGTTCGGAGCGGATCAGCTTTTCCAGGTCGCGGGTATTGCCCAGCAAGGGCAGGCGGCTCAATTCCTTGGGAATGCGCTCGGTACGGTCGTCGATAAAGCCGATCAGGCCGGAACGGATATCGCTGTTGCGCGACAGGTGTTCAGCCACATGCACCGCCGTCTCGGTAAAACCCAGGATCACCGTACGCTGCAAGAATTTGCCGTTCTTCATCAAATGGCGATACAGGCGCAGCATCAATATCCGCTCCACGCCAAACAGCACCAGGCTCATGGAGAACCAGGCCGCCAGGTTGCGTGGGCTCAACTGTGGGAACAGGAGCAGAATCTGGTACATGAACAGCAGGATGCAAAACGCCGAGACCCAGGCCACCAGCATCACGCGAAAACGCAGGCGATTGCTGAACAGATCCTCGGAGTACACCCCCAGGGCCTGGAACAGAATGATGGTCAAGAGCGCAAAGAATACCAGCAGGCCAAGGTAGTGGTTGCGCATGTGCTCGGCGACGGGTTCCGGGTAGAACAACAGGATAATTGCCGGCACTACAGCAGTGAGGCCGTGGATCAGTTTTACGAAGACGACAAAAAACTCAACGAAACCGGGACGAGTCAAAAACAGGCTATCGACCGACGATTTACCGCGCATAGATCAGATCCTCAATACACCACCAGAACGTTCCTATTCGTTTTGCTCATCCATAAGGCAGGTTTGCTTTACAAGTGGTGCAAATCGAACAACTGCAGTTGCTGGGTAATACGTAATGCCTGTTCAGACGCAGGAATTTACGGAGTGATGGCTAAATAGTGGCTTCCTTGAGGTTCCGTGTCAATGATTTGGCTTTTTTTGCCGTTGCCTTCAATGGCTCTCATGAGGCTCCCATGATATGACGATTTATTGACATGAGAGGCCGTGCTTTCAGAAAAATCGAGAATCGATGATGGCTTTTTGGAGTGTAGGAACAAACGTGGGGATTTGCCTGCCAGCGAAAAAAGCTTTTTTTGACAGAAGCAGGGCGGGGGAAGGGGGGTTGTCGAACCAGAGCCGGCTTGCCGGCTCTGGTGCAAGGACTGCTGATGTTTAGAAGTTGCCTTTGAGGCTCAGCGTGAGGTTGCGCGGCTCTCCATAAAGATTACCCCAGCCTGAGGTACCCACGGTCTGGTAGTAGTTTTTATCGAACAGGTTGTTGCCGTTGAGCGCCACAGTCCAGGTGTCGTCCACCTGATACGCAATGCGCGCATTCCACAACGCATACCCGGCCTGTTCCAGTTTGATAGTTTGCAACCGGTAGTTGCTGCTTTGGGCGTTGACCCCTGCGCCGACTGTCCATTTTGACAGTGCACCGTCCAACTGGTAGTCGCCCCACAAACGCAGCATATGCCTTGGTACGTAGGTGTTGGACACCGCGCCTTCGGCTGCGCTGTCGATGTTCTTCAGGTTCTTGGTTTGCGTGTAGGTGTAGCCGCCAAACACTTGCAGGCGTTCAAGCAATTCGCCGCTCAGCTCGGCCTCGACCCCTTGGGCGCGAACTTTGCCCGTGTCGGTGTAGCAGTAGCCGTCAGAGGAACTGCCGCAGCGGGTCTCGAAATCGGTTTGGGCGGCGTTTTTTTCGATGGCGCGAAACAGCGCCAGGGAGCTGTTGAGGCGCCCGTCAAACCATTCGCCCTTGATACCCAGCTCATAGTTCTCACCCATTTTCGGCTTGAGCGCCGAACCGCTGACCGTGGCGTAGGAGCTTTGTGGCTGGAAGATATCGGCGTAGCTGGCGTACACCGAAAGGTTGTCATTGAGGTCGTAGATCAGCGCGGCAAACGGCGTGACCACGCCGGTTTCCTTGGTGCGTGCATCCTGGTCGGCCCACTCGCCCCAAGCCAGGTTCAAGGACTCACGGCGGTTTTCATACCAACTGACGCGACTGCCGAGAACCAGCATCAATGGTTCGGCCAGGCGCAGGCGTAAGGTGGCGTAGGCGCCGTATTGGGTGGCGGTTTCCTTGACCGTGCCGCCACGGTACATGTTGGGCCAGAAGGTATCGTCGGCAGGTTCCGGGAAGTGGTGGTTGGGGTTGAAAACGCTTTGGCGCTGGGGCAGGTTGCGGATCGCGTAGACATCGTCCTGGGTGCCACGACTGCCATTGGCGCCGAGGATCAACTCATGTTGCAGGCCAAACGCTTCAAATTGACCATCAATGTAGGCATCCAGGCCGTAGTCCTTGTGATCGTAATCCAGCAGCGCGGCGTAGCTGGTGAGCGTAGGGGCCGGGTTGCCATAGTCCACGGTGCTTTCGCTGGCGGCGTATTTGATGTCTTGCAGGTTGCGGCTATGCACGGCGCTGACTTTGAGCTTCCAGTCGTCGTTGAAGTGATGGGTCAGATCGGCGAACAGCGTGGTGCGCTGGCTTTGCCAATCGTTCCAGGCCTGGCCCAGGCAGGTGGAGCGGCTCAGGCCGAGGCTTTTGCCGTCGCGGTAGCGCGGCAGGCCGCTCCAGCACGGTGTGGCGTCGACATCCTCATAGCTGGCGCCGAAGCCTAGGGTGGTGTCAGGGCTGACATCCATGTCCAGCGCCGCGTAAAACGCCTGGTCCTGGCGCTTGGCAAGGTCCATGTAGGAGCCACGATTCTGCTGGCTGACCGACGCACGGCCGCGCACCGTGCCGCTGTCGTTCAACGGGCCGCCGGTGTCGAGTTCGGCGTGGTAGTTATCCCAGGTGCCCGCCGACAGCCCGAGGCTGGTGGTCGGGGTGGCTTGGGGCCGCTTGCGCACGAAGTTCACTGCACCGCTGGCGGTGCCGGCGCCCTTGAGCATACCGGCGGCGCCTTTTAGCACCTCTACCCGGTCATAAATCGCCATATTCGCGCTGAAACTGTCGGCCTGTATGTAGTCCTTGCCGATGTCCAGCGGCACACCATCGAACTGGTACTGACCGAGCATCTTGAAGCCCCGGGAGTAAAAATACTTGCCGCCCATGGGCGACTCGTAGCTGGTGATCCCCGGCGTGCGCTCCAGCAATTGGTCGATGGTGGTGATGTTCTGGTCATCCATCAGCTTGCGGGTCATCACGCTCACCGATTGCGGCGTGCGTCGCAGGCTGTGTTCACCCTTGCCGATGGTCACCGCACCGGTGGTGTAGGAACCGCTGCCTTCGGTGGTGGCGCCCAGACGATCACCAGTGATGGTGGTGGCGCCCAGGCTCAGCGCCGAGCCGGCTTGCTGCTGAGGTAGCAGTAACCAGGCGTTCTGGCCCTGGCTTTGCGCCTGCAAACCCTGGCCCTGGAGCAACTGGCTCAGGGCCTGTTGTGGGGCCAGGGTGCCGCTCAGCCCCGGGCTGCTTTTGCCGGCCACGCTGCCTGCGTCATACGACAGGCTGATACCGGCCTGCCGCGCAAACTGATCAAGGGCGCCGGCCAGAGGCCCGGGCGCAATATTCCAGGCGCGGGCCTGGCGCTCGCTGCCGGGTTCCTGGGCTGTTGCGGTATACGGCAAAGCGCTGGCTGCCACGCACGCGCCAAGAAGAGTGGCATTGAGGGCGTGTCTGAGGGGGGAACGCTTGGAGGGGAACGCTTGCATGACCGCGGGATGCTCCTGAAGGAAGTGGACAACACCGGCCTGTTGATCGGCCTTTCCTTACAGGTCGAATGGCAATGAGAATTCACCTCATTTATTTTCGGCCGCTCAAACCCGAGCGGAGACGGTCACCCAATAGGGGCTGCGGTAGGTCACATTGATCGACAACGATTGCGCCACCAGCTTGAGTACCTGATCGGTGTCTTCCAGTTGATAGGTGCCCGAAACCCGCAGCCCCGCGACGGCTTCGCTGCAACGGAGCAAGCCGTTGCGGTAGCGGCCCAGTTCGGCCAGGAAGTCGTCAAGGCGCATATTGTGGGCGCTGATGACGCCGTCGCTCCAGGCCCAGGGATCCAGGCCATTGGTGGGAGAAGGGCGAATGCCGCTACGGTTGAACAGCACCTGTTCGCCCGGCTTGATCATTTGGCGTGCGCTGGCGTCATGGCTGTCGGCATACACCGCGACCGCACCCTGCTGCACAGCCAGCAGCGTGCCTTGGGCTTCTTCACGTACCACAAAGCGCGTGCCGAGGGTGCGCAGGTAACCATCGCGGGTGTGCACCCAGAACGGACGGTTGTCAGCGCCGGTATTGACCAACACTTCACCCTGACGCAGGTTCACCAGACGCCGCTCGGCATTCAGGGTGATATCGATGGCACTGGCGCTGTTGAGCTGGACCTTGCTGCCATCGTTCAACGCCACCCAACGCCGCTCGCCGGTGGCCGTGCGGTAGTCCGCCATCAGGGCGGGCAGGGGCGTGTAGTCGCGACCCAGCCAGGCCAACCCGGCGGCGCCGGCAAACAAGCCCAGCAGCTTCAAGCCTTCACGCCGACTGATACGTTGGCGCGCGCCATCGAGGGCATGGCGACTGACATGCGCCGGCAGTTGGGTGAAGTCGTCATTCATGGTCGCCACGCGCTGCCACGCCAGTTGATGCGCGGCGCTGGTGTGCAGCCACTGCTCAAAGGCCGCCGTGCTGGCGTCGTCAGCGGTGTTGAAGCGCAGCTTGATCATCCACTGGATGGCCTGGTCCACCAGGCGCGGATCAGCATTCGGCATAACGTAACCGATAGCAGGCGTGCAGCGCCTTGGACAGATCACGCTCCACCGTGGCCTTGGACACGTCCAGGCGCAGGGCGATTTGCGCGCAGGTCAGGCCGTCCAGTTGGGCCAACAGAAACGCCTCGCGCACCCGTGGCTTGAGCTGGTCGAGCAAGCGGTCGATGCGCGCCAGGCTGTCGAGGATCAGCAGGCGGGTTTCTTCGCTCGGCACCTCGACTTGAGGAAAGTGCGCCAGGCTTTCCAGGTAGGCACGTTCCAGTTCGCGGCGTCGGTATTGGTCGATCATCAAACTGCGCGCGATGCTGCTCAAGTAAGCACGCGGCTGCTGCAGGGTTTGTTGCTTGCGCGCGTTGAGCAGGCGCACAAAGGTTTCCTGCGCCAGGTCAGCGGCGTGTTCACGGCAGCCGGTGCGTCGGCTCAACCAGCCGCGCAGCCAGGAATGGTGGGCTTGGTATAGCTGGCCGATGGCGGCATGGTCCAGTGGGTGATCGCTCGACATGGTCATCCTGGCGCAGCAGGCTTAATTGATAATGTTTCGCATTCTAGACGTTGGTTGTGGCATTCAGCAATCACTGGTTTGCTGCGTCAGTAATGTATCCAGCACAATTTTTGTAGAGCCTGCGAGCGCCGTGCTGACGCTGATCGCGAGTGTGTTTCACGTGCTGCTGGGCATGTTTGGCGGGGTGCTCAGCCGCTTCTTCGCCAAACGCACCAAAAGCGCCTGGCTGCAGAAGTGGGGTTTGGCGGCGGTGCTGATGGCGTTGGCCGTGCGCTTGGCGGTGATGTCGCGTCCTGCCTGACGACACGCGGGAAGCCAAGCAGGTTTCTGTGTGGCGAGGGAGCTTGCTCCCGTAACGGCCTGCCAGTCGATGCTCATTTATCTGACACCTCACAATCCAATTGTGGGAGCTGGCTTGCCTGCGATGGCGGCCTGACAGGCGATGCTTCTCTACCTGACACCCCGCGATCCAAATGTGGAGCGGGCTTGCTCGCGAAGGCGGCCTGACAGCCGACACAGTCATACCGAGTACATATCCATTCCTGCGGTAACGGCCACTTAGGGTTCCGCCCTGACAGCGGCTCACTTTTGAACAGCGTGTCCGGTCCGTACAGGTTGAAGGTTCGCAACGCAGTGTGGTGTTGGGGATTTGCCGGATGGTAGAGGGCGTTCAGTTGCTGGTTGATCGGGTAGTAGAGGGAGGCGGCGAGACGCGAGCGCAGTAACGGCGATGCCTGTCAGTTAAGAAACAGCGCTGTACTGTGGCGAGGGAGATTGCTCCCTCGCCACGGATGAACATTCACCCCAACCGCGCAGCCGCCCGCGCAACAATCTCCCCACGCACTCTGCGTGACTCCACCGTGCGCTTGTTGGCTTCCTCCAGTACATATCGGGGCGCAGTCTCCGGGCGGCCGGAGTCAAACGGTGGGGCCGGCGCATATTCGATCTGCAGTTGCACCAGTTGCGCCGCCGCTTCGCTGTACAACTCTGCGGCCAGGGTCAGGGCAAAGTCGATGCCGGCGGTGATCCCGCCGCCGGTAAACAGGTTGCCGTCACGCACCACGCGCTCCTGCACGGGAACAGCACCGAGCGGGGCGAGCAGGTGGTGGTAGGCCCAGTGGGTGGTGGCCTTGCGACCGCGCAGCAACCCTGCCGCGCCCAATACCAATGAGCCGGTGCACACCGAGGTCATGTAGCGCACTGTCTGTGCCTGGGCCTTGAGAAAATCCAGGGTTTGCGGGTCTTCCATCAACGGGCCCACACCGGCGCCACCGGGTACGCAGAGCACATCCAGGTTCGGGCAGTCGGCGTAAGTAATGGTCGGCGTGAACACCAGGCCAGTGCTGGAGGTGATCGGCGCGAGGTCTTTCCATACAAGGTGAAGCTTCACGTCTGGCAGCGAACCGAGGACATCATAGGGGCCGGTCAGGTCCAGTTGCTGGATGCCGGGGAACAACAGAAAGCCGATCTGCAAGGTCATGGTGCAAGCTCCGAAAGAAATGGACGACCGCACTGTAGAAGCCTAGGCTTTGGCGTGTACGCCATTGAGCCCACTAATCACGCCAATCATGCCTAAGATTATTCATGTACTCGCTTTTGAAGATGCCCAGGTGCTCGATGTCACCGGGCCTATGCAAGTGTTTGCGTCGGCTAATGACCTGTTGCGCCAACGTGGTTTACCGTTGCCCTACGCGGTGAACGTGATCGCCGCTCAGCCTGAACCGGTGAGGACTTCTGCCGGCCTGGCGCTGCTGGCTGAACCGCTGCCCGCCATCGACGCGCCTTGCGATACCCTGGTGATCGCCGGTGGCTGGGGCGTGTACGCTGCCGCCGAAGACCCGACACTGGTGCAATGGGTGCGCGATAAATCCCGGCACACCCGGCGCATGGCTTCGGTGTGCACCGGGGCCTTTCTGCTGGCCGCCAGCGGTTTGCTCGATGGTTGCCGCGTGGCCACGCACTGGACGCGGTGTGAAGAACTGGCGCGCAAGTTTCCCGCGCTCACAGTGGAGGCCAATCCGATTTTCATCCAGCAGGGCGCGGTATGGACGTCTGCTGGTGTGACCGCCGGGATCGACCTGTGCCTGGCCCTGGTAGAGGATGACCTGGGTCGCGGCATTGCCTTGGAAGTGGCCCGCCACTTGGTGGTGTTCCTCAAGCGCCCTGGCGGTCAGTCGCAATTTAGCGTGACGTTATCCCTGCAAAAGAGCGACAGCCGCTTTGCCGACCTGCACGCTTGGATCGCCGACCATCTGACGCTGGATCTGAACATCGCCACCCTGGCAGCCCAGGCTGGCATGAGCGAGCGTAGCTTTGTGCGCCATTACCGCGCCGAGACCGGCCAGACCCCGGCACGGGCCGTGGAACTGATCCGTGTCGAAACCGCGCGCCGGCAATTGGCAGACAGCACGACCTCCATCAAACGTATCGCCATGCAGTGCGGTTTTGGCTGTGAGGAGACTTTGCGCCGCAGCTTTGTGCGGGCCTTGTCAGTGACGCCTCAAGCTTACCGGGAGCGTTTTTCACCGCTCCAGTAGTTCCAGCAATGCTTCAAGCGTGACCTGGGGCGCTTCCTGGAAAACATTATGACCAATGCCTGGCAAAACCAGTCGGCGATAAAAACCGCTGAAGTGATCCACATCGTCATCCTCAAGCGATGGCGGGCCCACACCGTCGTCGGCCCCGCATAACGAAATGCTGGGCACCGTTATCGCCGGTTGCTGCACCAATGCCTGCTCAATGGATTCCAGCGCGGGATCACCCGGCGCATACATGAAACGATGGCGGTAAGAGTGAATCACCACCTCGACAAAGTCCGGGTTATCAAATGACGGCGCAGTCTTGCCATACAGACTTGGCCCTTCACGCCAGGTCGGCGACCAAAGCCGCCATAACAACTCACACAGCTCTTGTCGATTGGCGGTCAAACCGTCGACTCCACGCTGGGTGTGGAAGTAATACTGGTACCATAATCGATGCTCGGTTTCCGGTGCCCGAGGCTCGAGGGACTGGGCGATGTCCTGGATGTTGTAACCGTCCCCCGTCACCAAGCCGCGTACCCGCTCGGGCCATAGCGCCGCGACAATACACGCCGCGCGCCCACCCCAGTCATACCCAGCGAGCGTGGCCTGCTTAATGGACAGCGCATCCATGAAATCCAGCAGGTCCTTGGCCAACGCCGCCTGTTGGCCGGAGCGCATGACCTGGTCGTTGATAAACCGCGTCGGGCCATAACCGCGCAAATAGGGGACCAACACCCGATAACCACGCTCGGCCAGCACCGGCGCGATTTCGTCATAACCGCGAGGGTCATAAGGGAAGCCATGCAGCAGGATCACCGGCTCGCCTGCGATGGGGCCGTGGGTTTCATAAGCCACGTCTAGCATGGACGTGCGCACATACAACAGCGGGGCAGGGGACATCAGGGTTGCCATACAGTCTTCTCCCCGCTGAGTTTGCGGTCCAGGAACGTTGCCGCACTGATCAATGCCAAGTGGCTCAACGCCTGAGGTGTGTTGCCCAAGTGCCGAGCCTGGCTGTCGAATTCTTCGGCGTACAGTCCCAGCGGGTTGGCGTAGCGCAGCAGCTGTTCGAATTCCAGGTGGGCCTTCTCCACTTGCCCGGCGCGGGCCAGGCATTCGACGTACCAGAACGAGCAGGCGGCAAATGCGCCTTCGGTGCCTTGCAGCCCATCGATCTGGCTGTCGTCATTGCGGTAGCGGTAGACCATGCCGTCGCGCACCAGGCTTTTCTGGATCGCTTCCAGCGTCGCCAGCCAGCGCGGGTCGGTGGCTGCAACGAAGCGCACCAGCGGCATCAACAGCATCGAGCCGTCCAGCGCCGTACTGCCGATATGCTGGACGAAATGCCCGCGTTCTTCGTTCCAGAAGTTGCTCCAGATGTCGGCGTAGATAGCCTGGCGAGTCTGGTCCCAGCGTGCGAACGGGGCCGGCAGCGAGCGTTTGGAGGCGAGGCGAATAGCACGGTCCAAGGCCACCCAGCACATCAGACGCGAGTGCAGAAAGTGGTGTTGCTCGCCGCGCATTTCCCAGATGCCTACGTCTTTGTGATTCCAGATCTCACACACTTGGTCGACCACTTCCACCGTGTGTTTCCAGCCTTCGTGGGAAATGGCTTCGCCGTACTTGTTGACCAGGTAAACCGCGTCCATCAGTTCGCCGTAGATATCCAGCTGGATCTGATCGAACGCCTCATTGCCTACCCGCACCGGTTGGGCGCCGCCGTGGCCGCGCAAATGATCGAGTGTGGTTTCCGGCAACTCCTGGCGACCGTCGATGCCGTAGAGAATATTGATTTTGGTTGGCTGGCCGCAGCAGTCGCTGACTCTGCCTTTGAGCCAGCGCATATAGGCGTTGGCTTCCTCGACAAACCCCAGACGCATGAACGCGTAGACGGTAAACGACGCATCGCGTATCCAGGTATAGCGGTAATCCCAGTTACGCTCGCCGCCGGGGCTTTCCGGCAGGCCGAAGGTCGCAGCGGCGATGATTGCGCCGTGCTTGCGCGAGGTCAAAAGCTTCAACGCCAAGGCCGAGCGGTTGACCATTTCGCGCCAGCGCCCACGGTAATTGGACTGGGAGATCCAGCCGCGCCAGAACTTGAGGGTGCGTTCCAGGTACAGGTCCGTGCAGTCGTTGACCACCCGCGGATCATCCTGGCCGCCGAGCACAAATTCGGCGCCCTCGTCCTGAGCCAGAGTAAAGCGGGATACGACTGCATTTTCTTCGAGGGTCAGCGGGTGGCTGCCTACCAGGCGAAGGCCGGGCTGACCTTCGGCGCTGAACAGCACGCCGCTGTCATCGGCTGTGGTGTGGGTCTTGGCACGTGCGTAGTCGTGGCGCACGGCGCAACGCAGGTGCAGGTTGGCCTGGCCGCTGACCACCCGTACTCGGCGAATCAGCAAAGGCAGCTCGTCGACCTCTTCGCTGACCGCCAGCAGGTCGGTGACTTCTACCACCGCCTCGTCACTCAGCCAGCGTGTTTGCAGCACGTTGGTGTCAGGCAGGTAGATCTGCTCGCGGCGGGCGTTAGGCAGGTCCGGGGTAAGCTGGAAGGTGCCGGCGTCGGGCGTGTCGAGCAGTGCGCAGAAGATCGACGGGCTGTCGAATTCCGGCCAGCAGAAAAAATCGATGCTGCCACGGTCGTTTACCAGTGCGGCACTGCGCATGTCGCCGATGATGCCGTGGGCATCGATGGCGCTTTGGGGTTCTTTTTTCAGATCAACCATTGCCGCGAAACTCCGGGTAAAGGCTCATGCCACCATCGATGAACAGCGTGCTGCCGACCACGTAATCAGAAGCATCACTGGCCAGCCACACCACTGCATTGGCCACATCTTCTACATCGCCGACGCGACCGTAAGGAATCAATTTGAGCAACTCTTTCTCCGCAGCGCCTTCAGTGGCTGCACGGTTGATCGCCGTGCGAATCGCCCCCGGCGCAACGCCGTTGATGCGGATACGTTGCTCGCTGACTTCCTGGGCGAGGGTGCGCATCAGCATCTCCACGCCGCCCTTGGACGCTGCATAATTCACATGCCCGGCCCACGGAATGACTTGGTGCACCGAACTCATATGGATGATTTTGCCGGCCGCTCGTGACACGCCCTCACGAACGCCCTGACGATTGAAGATACGCACTGCCGCTCGGGCACAGAGGAACTGCCCGGTGAGGTTGACACCGATCACGGTGTTCCAGTCCTCGAGGCTCATGTCGACCAGGTTGGCGTCTTTTTGCAGGCCTGAGTTGGCCACCAGAATATCCAGGTGGCCGAAGGCATCGAGGGTCTGTGCGAACAGGCGCTCGACATCAGCCTCCTTGGACACATCGCCACCGATGGCAAGCGCCCGACCGCCGTTGGCATTGATCTGTGCGGCAAGGGCCTCGGCGGGGGCCGCCTGGGAGTTGTAGTTAAGCACCACTGCCGCGCCCGCGTCGGCCAGGGCTTTGGCTGCGCCAGCACCGATGCCTGAACTGGCGCCGGTGACCAGAGCTACTTGTTGCTGCAAGGAAATCTGCATCGCCCACCCACTGTGTTTATCAGAGTCCTTTCAGCTGACTGGCGGCGGGGAGCGGAAGTTCACCGCACGGCTTGTACGCCTAGACCGCGGGCCGCAGGTGTAGCGCCGGGGCGCAAGGCAAGGTTTATCGTAATATGCTGAAAACAAAAGGTAAGGGATGGAGCAAAGGAATGTGTATGTCGACACGCACCCCAAGGATGAAAAGTTTACTCATTGGCTTATCAGCCGTTTTATCACTGGCTCAGCCATCATTGGCTGTTGCGGAAAACAGCAATGGAAAAACGCTTTATCTACAGCGATGCGGCGTGTGCCATGGACCCGATATAAAGGCCACCGGGCCATTGGCTAAAAAAAGCAATCCCCCCACGCCTGACCTTACAACCGCCGCGTTCAAACAGAAGCTGCATGATTATCCGGGCGTGATCGTCTCGTCGATAATACTTCGCCCAAATGGCAACCTGATTCCAAAGACGTTGAAGGACAACGGTGTGAAGATAGCGCCGCACGCGTGGAGCGTTCAGGACTTTCGCGATCTGCATCAATACATGAGTAGCGTGATTTCAAAAAGTTGAGGGGGGAGTGCGGCGGGCTTACCGGTGATGGACAGCAATTGCCCCGCTTAATAGGAAGCATTACTATTCACGCCCCGCATCCTCAGTGCCTTCGCGATGATTCCTCAGCCGCCCCGCAGAACAGGCTTTTTCGAGCACTACGAAGAGTTGATCGGAACCTGGACGCGCCGCTTGAGGAACCGCCAGCAAGCCGAGGACCTGACCCACGACACTTTTGTGCGAGTGCTCGAGTCCCACGCCAGCGAGGTTGCACAACCACGCGCCTACCTGCATCAAACCGCGCGCAATATCGCGGTGGACGCCTACCGGCGCGAAGAGCGCCGCGAGGCGTTGACGTTGCAGGCCGTTGATCACGCCCCCCACAGCGGTGATCCGGAGCATTACATGCACGCGATTCAGTTGGCCGACTCCATCGAGCGGGCCCTGGTCGAGTTGCCGCTCAACTGTCGCAAGATTTTTATCTGGCAGAAAATCGAGGGGCTCACCCAACAGGAAATCGCCGTGCGGCTGGGGCTGTCTAAAAACATGGTGGAGAAGTATATGATCCGCACCCTGCGGCATCTGCGTGACCGCCTGGATGCAATGGCGCCATGACCCGCTTTGAAACAGGATCCTCCACGATGGATAAGCGTGTCCGTGACGAAGCGGCGCAATGGTTTGTGCGCCTGCAAGACGGCCCGTTGAACGCCGAAGAACGGCAACGTTTCGAGGCCTGGCGTGCCGAGCAGCCCGAACACCAATATGAATTCGATGTGCTGCAAGGGCTTTGGAGCGCCACGGATCTGCTGCCCCAACCCCGTTTGCAGGCTTTGTGCGATGCGCCGGCCGAGCGCCCCAGGGGTGGGGCGGTGTTGCGCTACGCGGTAGCGGCCGGTGTGGTTGCCATTGCCGTGGGCCTGGGTTTGTTCAGCGGGCTGGGCCAGTCCAAGCCCTACAGCGCCGAGTTCACTACCCGGGTGGGCGAGCAGCGCCAGGTGGCCTTGCCAGACGGCTCTGTGATGGACCTCAACAGCCGCAGTGTGGTTGCGGTTCACTACGAAAAAGGTCGGCGGGGCATTGAGCTCAAGCAGGGTGAGGCGATGTTCAGTGTCGAGCACGACGCCAGTCGCCCGTTCGTGGTGGCCGCCGGGGCAGGGCAGGTAACGGTCACCGGCACACGCTTCGATGTGCGTCGCGATGACGACCGCACCCGCGTGGTGGTCGAGACCGGCACCGTCAAGGTGCAGGGACGAGCGTCGGCTCAAGTCGTGACGCTCACCGCCGGCCGGGGCACTCATGTCGATACTCAGGGCGAAGTGGCTGCGGCCTATGCCGTAAACCCTGAAGAGCTGACCGCATGGCGCACCGGCAAACTGGTGTTCAACAACGCTAGTCTGGCCGAAGTGGCGCGGGAAGTGTCGCGCTATCGCGAGCAACCGTTGCGCATCACCACGGCAGCGGTGGGCAACCTGCGTCTGACCAGCGTGTTCAACGCCAGTGACACCGACGCCTTGCTCAAAGCCTTGCCACATATTCTGCCGGTTGCCTTGCGCACCTTGCCGGACGGCAGCCAGGAAATTATTTCACGCTGACATTCAGGTTTTTTTCGCATTGTTCGTCTTCTCCTGCAACTGCAACTGGTTTGCATTAACAGCCGCACACTTTTGCGATCACAGGACTAGGTTCGACGTGAAAAAACTCGCCCTCCACAACAATAAAACCTCCCGCTGGGCGCCTCTCGCCCTGGCTATCGCAGTCAGCATCGCGCTGCCTGCCGCACAGGCCGGCGAAGGCGTTCATATTCGCGCCCAGCCCCTGGGTGCAGCCTTGAGCCAACTGGGCCAGCAGACCTCCCTGCAAGTGTTCTTCAGCCCCGACATGGTCGCCGGCAAGCAAGCCCCAGCAGTGGATGGCAACCTCTCGCCTGAACAAGCCCTGCGCCAATTGCTGGAAGGCAGTGGGCTGGATTACCAGATCGACGCAGGCTCCGTAACCTTGCGCACGCTGAGCTCCGGCACTGGCGAAGCTGGCTCGCCGCTGGAACTGGGCGTCACCGACATCAAGGTGGTGGGCGACTGGCTCGGCGATGCCGATGCCGCCGTGGTGCAAAACCATGCGGGTGCACGCACGGTGGTGCGCCGCGAAGCCATGGTGGAGCAGGGCGCGATGAACGTCGGCGACGTATTGCGCCGCGTGCCTGGCGTGCAGGTACAGGAATCCAATGGCACCGGGGGCAGCGATATTTCTCTCAACGTCGGCGTACGCGGCTTGACCTCACGCCTGTCGCCACGCTCCACCGTGCTGATTGACGGCGTACCGGCAGCCTTCGCCCCGTACGGCCAGCCGCAACTGTCGATGGCGCCCATTTCCGCCGGTAACCTGGACAGCATCGACGTCGTGCGTGGTGCCGGGTCCGTGCGCTATGGCCCGCAGAACGTCGGCGGTGTGATCAATTTCGTGACCCGCGCCATCCCGGAGAAATTCTCCGGGGAAGTCGGCACTACCCTGCAAACGTCCGCCCACGGTGGCTGGAAGCACGTCGAAAATGCGTTTATCGGCGGCACCGCCGACAACGGCATCGGCGCCGCGCTGCTGTACTCCGGGGTCAATGGCAACGGCTATCGCAACAGCAACAACTCCAATGACATTGACGATGTAATCTTCAAGACCCACTGGGCGCCGACCGATCAAGACGACTTCTCGCTCAACTTCCACTATTACGATGCCAGCGCCGACATGCCCGGCGGCCTGACCCAGAAGCAGTTTGACGCCAACCCGTATCAATCGGTGCGCGACTGGGACAACTTCAGCGGTCGCCGCAAGGACGTGTCCTTCAAGTACATCCGCCAGATTGACGACCGTACCCAGGCTGAAGTGCTGACCTACTATTCCGACAGCTTCCGAGGCAGCAACATCGCCAACCGCGATCTGAAAACCCTCAGTTCCTACCCACGCACCTACTACACCTTCGGCATCGAGCCACGGGTGTCCCATGTGTTCGATGTGGGCCCCAGCACGCAGGAAGTCAGCGTTGGCTACCGCTACTTGAAGGAAGGCATGCACGAGCAGGCCACCAGCCTTAACCTGGTCAACAACGTACCCACGCCAGGTGGGCAGAGCGACGGCCACGTTTATCAAGACCGCACCGGCGGCACCGAAGCCAGCGCTTTCTACATCGACAACAAAATCGACATCGGCCAGTGGACCATCACGCCGGGCATCCGCTTTGAAGACATCCGCACCGAATGGCATGACCGCCCGGTAGTGGCCCTGAACGGCAAGCGTACCGAGGAAAAACGCCGCGAGATTCACAACAATGAACCGCTACCGGCCCTGAGCGTGATGTACCACGTCAGCGACGCATGGAAACTGTTCGCCAACTACGAAACCTCCTTCGGCAGCTTGCAGTATTTCCAGTTGGGGCAGGGTGGTACCGGCAACCAGACCGCCAACGGTCTGAACCCGGAAAAAGCCAAGACCTACGAGATCGGGACGCGCTACAACGACAGCATCTGGGGCGGCGAAGTGACGCTGTTCTACATCGACTTCTCGGATGAACTGCAATACGTCAGCAATGACGTAGGCTGGACCAACCTCGGCGCCACCAAGCACGCCGGTATCGAAGCGTCGGCCCACTACGACCTGTCCAATCTTGACCCGCGCCTCGACGGTCTGACCGCCAACGCCGGCTTTACCTACACCAAGGCCACCTCCGAGGGCGACGTACCGTTCAAGGGCCGCGATCTGCCGCTGTATTCCCGTGAAGTGGCGACCCTGGGCCTGCGTTACGATGTCAATCACTGGACGCACAACCTGGACGTCTATGCTCAGTCTGGCCAGCGTGCGCCAGGCACCGGCACCACCTATATCACCCAAGGCACCGCTGACGGCCAGTACGGTGATATTCCGGGTTATGTTTCGGTCAACGTGCGCAGCGGTTATGACTTCGGTGCGCAACTGTCGAACCTGAAACTTGGCGTGGGGGTGAAAAACCTCTTCGACCAGCAACATTACACACGCTCCAGCGACAATAACGCCGGGATATACCTGGGCGAGCCGCGCACGTTCTTCGTACAGGCAAGCGTTGGATTCTGATCTTCGGTTGATGGCAATAATCGCAGCCCAAGGGTTGCGATTTTTTTTGCCCGCGCCAGGCGTAATGCAAGCCTGCCTGATCTGTTTCCTACACCGTCAAAGCACGTATTGTTGCTGCGTCAGGAACTGTTTCCGACACAAAACCACACATGGGAAAGCTGATGGGCTTCGACACTGCGTTGGAGCGACAAGCTGAAATCGCGCCTACTGCAATGGAGAAACCTATGTCTGTATCGATGGATACATCCGTCTCTGCTTCAACAACGCCAGACCGTTCACAAGTCACTGGCAAGGCTGTCGTCAAAAACACTCGCGAGGCACCTGCTGCGCCTTCTTTCAATGATCAGCGTGCTGCCCATGTCAACTTCCCGACCACGCAAAACAAGGCCGGGCCGGTGTTCGATCACCATCAGCCGGCAACAACCGCGGCTGATGTGCTTGGCCATCAACACAACCCTCCCGGGCTGCATCACTTACTGAGCCAACTCAAGCGCTGGCTCAGTCATTGGTTCCTGGGGCATCGGCCGCCCGTGCATCCGGGCTGCAGCAACCCGCCGCCAAGGCCCAACCCCGGGGCAAGCAATCCACCGCCGCGCCCCGACCCTACTGCAGGGGGTAGGCCTTATCCGGTCGCCCCCGGCAGGCCGGATCCGCAATACTCATTAAAGAGTAACGAAGAGTTGGCGCAGCAATTGCGCGATAGCTTCAACGCGTTTAGAGATCCAAATAACCCTGGGTCTATCAGCGTTGACAGCATTCTTGCGATGGCGAAACGAGGATGGTCACCTAACCCGGTCATGAGGGAAAACGCCCGCTTGGCCAATGAGCTGCTGCGACGTCCGGAGCTGATGGCGGCGCTTGACCGGGACGGTCGCACCGGTGCGTTGAATGATCTTATTGATTGGAAAAGCCTGAACGCGGTTATCCAGGGAGATAACTACTTCAAGTACAAGACTGACAAGGAATTGGCCGCTGAAATGCTCGAGCATTTCGATGAACTCAAGGATGGGAGCGGCGGGCCACACCTGAAATTCAAAGACTTGAGGAAACTCGCAAGTCAGGAGCTCACCGGCGATGCAGCCAAGGATCACCTGATCCAATTGGCCCAGGCAGTCATGAAACGGGGCGACCTGCTCAAACTGTTGGATAACCTCGTCAGTGCCGACGGTGATGGAAAGATCCGTCGCAAAGCATTGGCCTTACTGTCGCAATAACCCGCCTTCAGGCGCTGTGCTGCGAAAACGGCGCCTGATTCAATCATTTAAGGAACGGCTTACGCTTATTTGCCACATAGGTGGTAACTGCGGTGGTGCATTGGCCCACTGCTTTTCAGATTTCGCCTGAGGGAAAACACATGACTTCAACTTCGTTTAATTCCTCCCAATCCTGCCGCCTTGAACTTCTGCAAAACACCCAGCAAGTAAACCCTGCGCTGTCCGAGAAGGGCGGAGTATCAGAAGGTATGCCCACTGCCGCGCAGGAATATGTGGCCCAAGCCCGCCGCATGAAAGCGTTTGCCGGCGAGCGAAAATTTCAGGCGCCCGTTGCGGATGATTTTTCCCGGGGCATGTTGGCTGACCGCCAGGTCCCAGTGGCCCGCGCTGATTCACTGAAAAGCACCGGGCTGATCAATAGCCTGGCGACGTGGTGGCGTAGTCGAAAGTCAGGTTGATGCTGCCTTGCCTGGGCTTTTACATATTGTCATTGGTATTCGCTGCTCATCCGGAACTGCCGTCTCCCTCCAACCACACATGAGGTGCTTGTCCGAGTGGAATCCATTCGTTGATCTTGTCATTCCGACACAGGTCACCAAGCGGATATGCATCTGAATAGAGTTGGAGAAAACCCATGAAAATCGAGGGTGTACTACCTCCCGGTCGGCCTCTCGCCCCTGGCGGGTCAGCTGCGCGAGCAACGACGCTATCACCGGTCACTTGGCAGGAAGCTTCTTCCGTGCCGGAGCGAGGGATCTCTCGCCAGCCCACTTTTTTGCGCGGAACGTTATCCGCTCTAAGTCATCGAGACCTACAGAACTTCCCCGCTGAACGGGCGAGCAGTTCCCTGCCGGGTGAAACTTCAACGGACAAGCAATTGGCAAAGGCCCTTGAAAAAGCCTTTGGCCTGTTGCACCCCTTCCTTAATGAGGGGCGCTTGACCTGGATGTCATTGCAGCGGATCGCCGCTCAACCCATGGGTGAAAACGAGGCACTGGACGGCGCCATTCAGGTCGTCAGGGAAATTCTCAAGCGTGCGCGGTTAAGCGACACCATCTTCAGCCGCGACGGCGATATCACGCGTGACAGCCTCAGTGCGGCAGCCCAGGCTTTGCATGGCAACAGCTCGGCGAGTGTGTTCAGCCAGGATCCGTTTCATACCCATGGCAACGCGCAAGTGGTGCAAGCGCTGCAAAGCCAGTTTGAACAGTTGAGAGACAAGACAATGGACCGCACCTTCCTGTTCGAACAACACCAGTACGTTGAGATTGCCAAGCTCAAGGCGGTCATGCAGGACCCTTACGAAGTTGATCAGAAGGGCAGCCCTGTACTGGACACGTCTACCGGCATGCCCAGGCCCCAATACAGTGAGTTGTGTGTCTACACGGCGAAGAACATTATCGAACGCCCAGGTTTGCTGCCTTCATTGGAACGTGCCAACGGCACACGACTGTTTGGCCCACCCCACAAAGAGGGGTGGTTGAGCAACAAAAGCCTCGAGCGCTGGCGGGAGCAGGACGATGCTCGCAAAGCGCGCTGACTGTCGGGCCTATACCTTGAGGATTTTGCCGCTGATGGCCACGGCCGCCAGCAACACCGCAATCAATACAAAGGCGGTACTCAGGCTGCTGCCATGGGCGATAAAACCGATCACCGCAGGGCCGGCGAGAATGCCGGCATAACCGAGCGTGGTGATGGCCGGCACCGCAATATGCTCCGGCATGACCTTTTGTTTGCCGACGGCGGTGTACAGCACCGGCACGATATTCGAACACCCGGCACCCACCAATGCGTATCCAAGCAATGCAGTTTCCCAGGCGGGTAATAGCGTCGCGATGAGCAGGCCGACACACGCCAAGGTGCCCCCGATCACGATCACTCGCGTTGCCCCCAGGCGTCGGACAATGGCATCACCGGTCAAACGCCCAGCGGTCATGGTCAAGGCAAATGCCGCGTAGCCAAGGCCGGCGTAAGCTTCATCCAGGCCGCGCTCGGCACTGAGGAATACCGCACTCCAATCCAGCACGGCACCTTCGGCCAGGAACACGATGAAACACAGGCAACCGATGAACAACACCACACCATGGGGCACCGCAAACGCCGGGCCGGAGCTTTCACTGCCATAAGGCAGGAGGTTCGGTGCGGCCTTGAGCAGCGCCACAACCATGATAGCCACCACTACCAGCGTCGCCTGCAGTGGCGACAGGCCCAGGCCCAGCAACCCGGCAACCCCCGCTGCGCCGACGATGCCCCCCAGGCTGAATAAACCATGGAAGCCCGACATCATGGTTTTACCACTGGCGCGCTCGACAATCACCGCTTGCAGATTGACGGTGGAATCCACGGTGCCCAGGCCCGCGCCGAACAGGAACAACCCTGCGATCAACAACGGGATCGAACTGACAGTGGCCAGCATCGGCAGGGCCAGGCAGATCATGAGCGTCCCTGCGGTCAGTACGCGACGGCAGCCGTAGCGCGATGCCAAGGCGCCTGCTGCCGGCATCGCGATGATCGAGCCAACTCCCAGGCACAACAGCAGCAGGCCAAGCGTGCCTTCATTCAGATCTGCGCGCGCTTTGGCATACGGCACCAAGGGCGCCCAGGCGGCGATACCGAAGCCGGCGATAAAGAAAGCGATGCGCGTCGACATCTGCTCCAGCCGCCCGGGAATTACGGGCGCAGGGGTGGGGATGGCAGTCATGAAAAGTCCTTGGTTTTGCGTTCATCGAGCGATGTTCAGTGTCACATCCTTGCACATCAGGCCCTCTGGAGCGAGCCGGGTTCCCTTCGCGTTCGGAATCAAAAATACGGATCGAGAAAATTATTTTTACAAAGCCGGAACGCTTTGGTGGCTGATAACCACACAGGAGTGATCGAGCCTGTAGGCGGTGGTCTGGAAGGTGTGTAATCCTCGTGAGGGTGGCTGAACCCCAGGTTTCTTGCGACGGATTACCACCTTCCAGACCACCTCCCACAGGTTGGAGGTTCTGTAATACGCTTCCCCTGTCCGATAACGTTGGTGGGCAGATGTCAGCTGTTTCTTCGGAACTTGGTTATTCAGATATAAAATCGCGTAAGAATTTTCTTGTTGTTCTTAGATGTCTTATTGGCTGTATGTCTTGCTTTATAAGCGACACTTCCATCTTCGATGTACGAAACTTCTTTTTTATTGGGTAAGCGCCGAAAAGCGCGGGAAATCGCTAAGCTTTAGTCTGTTCAGGTGCTTTTTTTCGCAATCCACCCGGTATTGGCGAGGGAGAGTCGTTCAGTTGAAAAGTTGATGGCGGGTAACAAAGGATGGTTAACGCGTTTGTTTCGTCACGTTTCAAATTAGTTCTTTCAGGCATAACTACAGACTTTCAGGTAGTGGCATTCAAAGGCACTGAAGCCCTCGATCAGCCTTACTTCATACATGTGCAACTGGTCAGCGAAGACCCTTCCTTCGATTTGGAGGCGCTGCTTCATCAACCCGCCTATCTGGACTTTGGCGAAGCGGAGCAGGGGCTGCATGGGCAGGTCTACGCCATCGGTCGAGGTGACCCTGGCGTGCGGCTCACCCGTTATCACCTGACCCTCGCCCCGCGCCTGGCCTGCCTTGCCCATCGTCGCGACCAGCGGATATTCCAGCAACGCAGCGTGCCGCAGATCATTGCAACGGTCCTTGAACACCACGGGATCCTTGCCGACGCCTATGCCTTCGAGCTTGGACCGGTGGTGTATCCACCGCGGGTGTTTTGCGTGCAGTACAGGGAATCCGACCTGCACTTTATCCAGCGGCTGTGTGAAGAGGAGGGTATTCACTACCATTTTCGCCACAGCGTGGATAACCATCTGCTGGTATTCGGTGACGACCAGACGGTATTTCGACGGCTGGCGGTGCAGCGTTATTGCTCGTCGGGCGATCCGGCGCTCGAGACCCGGGTTGTCCAGCGCTTCGATCGGCGTTTGCAAACACGCAGTCAGCGAACCGTGCGTCGAGACTATGACTTTGAGCATCCTTCGTTTTGCCTGCAAGAACAGGCCGGTGCCAAAACGGCAGAACCATGGGAAGACTATGAATGCCCCGGTGGTTTCACCGGCCGTGCCCGGGGGGCGCAACTGGCGCGGCGTGGCCTGGAGCGCCATCAGCGTGATCGCCATCGGGTGTTGGGCAAAAGCGATCAACCCGCGTTACGCAGTGGTCACTTTCTTGAACTGTGCGGTCACCCGGATCCAGCGTGCAATGACTTATGGTTGCTGACGTCGGTGCGTCATGAGGGCTACCAGCCGCAGGTGTTGGAAGAGTCGGCATTCGAGGCCGGCGGGTTTCAGGGCTATCGCAACCGATTCACTGCAACCCCCTGGCGCGCAGTGCATCGCCCGGCCCTCAAGCACCCCAAGCCGACGATCAGTAGCAGCCAGACCGCAACGGTAACCGGGCCCGTTGGAGAGGACGTGCATTGCGATGCCTATGGCCGGGTGAAGGTGCGCTTTCATTGGGATCGCCTGGACAAAAACGACGATACGAGCAGCTGTTGGCTGCGGGTGGCGTCGGGCTGGGCCGGTGACGGATTTGGCGCGCTGGTCATTCCCCGGGTAGGCATGGAAGTGCTGGTGAGCTTCCTGGAAGGCGACCCGGACCAACCTTTGGTCAACGGCTGCCTGCCCAATGCGTCGCACTTGCCGGCTTACCCCTTGCCACAGCACAAGACACGCACGGTACTGCGCAGCCGCAGCTCCCCAGGCGGTAGCGGTGGCAATGAGCTGCATCTGGAAGACCGCAGTGGCGAAGAGCTCATCTACCTGCGCGCCCAGCGTGACCTGGAACAACGGGTGGGGCATGACAGCCGCCTGGAAGTGGCAGGGGAACGGCATGAAGTCATTCGGGGAACCAGTACGGTTCGGTTGGAGAGTGAGGAGCGTCGCCATATTCTCGGTGCTCGCAAGGTCGTGCTCGAGGCGCATGACCACCTCGACGTACAGGGCGATAGCCTGACCCGTGTTGCTCAGACCCTGGTGATCGAAGCCGGGCAACAGGTTCATCTCAAGGCTGGTGCCAACCTGGTGATTGATGCGGGTGCGCAACTGAGCCTGAAGGCTGGCGGAGAGCACCTGCTGATTCAGGCCGGAGGTATTTTCAGCAGCCGGCCCATCATCCTGGGCGGTTCACCGTCCGCAACGCGCTCGGTAACGCCCCCGCCAGTTGCCCGCGCGCAAGTTTCTGCAGCGCAAGGCGTCATCATGGATTTGGCTAAAAAACTGGGGGCGGACTTTTGCCCCCTGTGCGAATGCTGCCGCGAAGGTCAGTGCGATATTGCGGGGAGGGCAGCTTGATGGACAGCCTGGTCACTCGATGGATGGCCCGACAACAGCAACAAGGCTACCACCTGTGCCTGATGCTTGAGGGGAGTCATGAGGCTAGCCAACCGCTGCTGGCAGGGCGCGACCTGTCGCGTTATTGCAAGCTCTACAGCGAGACCGATGCGGCGCAGTTGGCGAGTTCTGGCCCGCTGATCCTATTGCTGGAACAAATGAATGAGCCTGCACTGATCGACCTGCTGCAACATCCCGAGTCGAACTGGGGATGGCTCTTTAGCCTATCCGCTGCCGACTTGGCGGGTGCAACGCGACATTGGCGCGACAGGCTGCTGGTGGGGCCGACGGGGCAGCGGGCGCTCTATCGTATTCACGACAACCGCACCCTGGCCCGCGCCTTGCTCCATCTATCAAAGGAGCACTGGCCGGTCTATCTCGGGCCGCTGGTCAGCGTGTGCTATTGGCATGAAGGGCGCTGGCACCAAAGCGAAAACCCTGCTCCGGGCGATTATTCGGCACCGGATCCAGCGCCCTGGCTGGATACGCCAAACCCACAGGCCGAAGCCATCCTGCACGCCAATATCCTGCGTTATCTGCTCGCGGAGCACAGTGAGGACCTGGCGGCATTGGTCGAATTCCAGGACCCCAAGGTCTGGCTCAGCCAAATACTGGAACAGGCGCGGACCTGGCAATGGCGCAGCCCCGAGCAGTTGGCGTTCCTGGTGGTGCGCCGGTTGGAAGAGACGATCCGAAGCAGCGTTATTCATTGGCCGCCTCGGGCTGGGGAAACACCTGAAGTGCATTTTGACCGGGTCGTGGAGCAGTGGCACAGGGAGGTGGGAAACGGTGAGTAGGTGGATGGCAGCGGTGTTGCTTGTTCTTGGGGGCGCGGGGATTCCGGGGTGCGCGGGGCGGGTGGTGGATAGTTTTACATTGGAGGTGGATTTGCCGGCCCAGTTTGAACTTAAAACTGCTGCCAATTACCGACCTGCGACGGGTGAACGCTGCGTTTTACCCAGGCGTCGAGGTAAGAGACCAGAGCGAAAAGTCTTTTTCACGGAATACAAACCGGTAGCGAGCAGGATTAGCTATGAACTGCCGCTGGCTGAAACGGTAGAGGGTTGCCCGTTGGTACTGCGCAGTGTGGAGTTTGGTTTTTATGCGAAGTGGGGCGCGCGGGATACAGATGTGGGGGGGGATGATGCCTATATCTCTATTAGCGATCATCTGGATATACCTGGGATGCAGGAGAAAGGAGTGAAGGAGCTATCAGGTCAGTGTCAATGGTTGTTTCGGACAGTAGGTCCCTTTCATGCAATCAGGAAAATCCTCCAGTGCCGTTCGGTTAATTCGCTAGGACAGTTGCAGACAACACGCGTTGGTGGAACTGCACAGCGCGATCAACTGCGGGGGAGAACCCTCAGGGTGATGCTAAAGATGACTGATGAGGAACGCCCCGCTTTTGGCGATAACTGGGTCGCTGTTCCAGGAGGGTGGAAACGCTGCAAGGGTATAGATTTTGCCGATCTGGATGCTTACTGCAATGGCAATAACACCGATTTCAAGCCAATAAAAATGCCGGATGGCCGCATCTGCAATATTTATCCAACGTGTGAGTGATAAGGAGTTAAGCCATGTATTTGGACGCAAGGAAGCGATCCTTTTTCAGCGACAGTGCGCCAGCTTGTTCATTGCGAGGGCACTGGGTCAGCTTTTGCCTGGTCGATGAGCTCGGGGTTGGCGCGACGTATGGCGGCCTGCCATATACCGTCCGCGACAGTGTAGGACAGCAGTACAAGGGTAGATTGAATGGAGAAGGCTTTGCCAAGCTGGAAAATATTAATAGCGGCCCCGTCATCCTTGTTTTTGATGACCTGTATTCAGGAGCAGGGCAGCCATATCGTCGGTTAATGATGCGACCGACCTATCAGCTTCCAGTTACCGAGCTTCAAGTTCGTGCTGAGCAGACTGGATTTGCTATGGCCGATGGGCGTCGCGTTGAGGCTAATCCTGCACAACAACAAGCCAACCAATTCTACCAAGTCGAAGTCAGGGATCTAGTACGCCATGTTGCCCACTTACCTGCGATAACGCCTCGTGCCCATAGTCCCAAACGTCATGTACTGAAAATGATGGCCGACCTTGGATTCGGCCCACCCGAGCCAACGTTGTCAGGTATCGTACTGTTCCCCAACAACCACACTGTCCTCGAAGTACGACCACTACGGGCGTTGCGCCCAATGCTATGTATTGAAGACAGATTCAGTGCCCTGAACCTGTACCAGCTCGCATTGTTTGCCGCGTTGAGTTATTGCGATTTTGGGCAGGAACCCTCAGAAAGGCCTTTGCATGAAGTCCGGTTTCCGCTGGATCCAAGCGTTGGAAATTTATTCGCTGAACAGCTTTCGTTGTATCACGAAGCCTGGCGAATTGACCCGAAGCAAGTGCAGCGTTTTTATCCGCTCTATGAAGAGGTCCCTTATTCCAGCCGTTTCGAAATCCTGCCATTCGATCCTGAGTTGTATCCCCAAAACCGACCGGAACTGAAGGAAGAACAGGAGCACCCTGCGCGCTTGCACTTTTTCGATGACGAAAAATTCGGCACCGACACCCAGGCTTTCATCACTCACCACGATGAGGTAATCCTGATCGCTGTGCGAGGAACCGTCAGCCGTGCCGATGTGCTACGTGACGCAGACGCCCATCAGGTAGCGTTTGCCGAAGGCGTTGGAAAAGTGCATGACGGATTTTATCAAGCCTACCGGGCTATGCGTGATTTCGTATTGCGATACCTTGATCAGTTTCACACCGGCCAACGCATTGTAATTTGCGGCCACAGCCTCGGCGGCGCCATTGCATTGCTGTTGGCCGAAGGACTGCGCCGAACGCCGGACGCCCACTACAACATCCTCCTTTACACCTATGGGGCGCCCCGTGCCGCTGACTCCGAATTCACTGCCGGCGCTTCATCACTGGTCCACCACCGCATCGTCAATCACAACGACCCCGTGCCTAGTGTCCCCGCCCCGTGGATGAACACCACCGCCAAACTCTGGATACCCGGTGCCATCACCTTATTCAGTACTCCTGTACCCGGTGGCCTGTTGTTCGCCGCCGGGTTGGTGCGCATGGGGGGCAACCCCTATCAACATCATGGTGAACAACATCACTTCATGCCGATCACGCTCCCGGATGGCACCCATTCTTCGGTGTTATGGAAGCCGGGCTGTGAGTCCATCGAAGAGGCGGGTTGTAATCGCGCATTGCAACTGCAGGGCGACATGCCCGACCGCGACAATCTATTGAGGCAGCTTTTTCAGGCCGGTCAACACTTCATGACCACCAGCTACATCCCTGCGGCCTGGGCTACATTGCGGCGCTGGCAACAAACCCTGGATAGCCAAGGCCCCTTGGTGACTCCAAGGGAGTTTGAGCTGCTCGACCAGGCTCTTGAGGACATGCGCGCGCAACTGCGGGCCAAACGGCGTGACCTCGCCCGTCTACGCCCTGCCAATGATCGCAGCCATGAAACCAACGATGCCTTGAACGCCGAGATCGACCGTTTGCACACCAGCCGTGAGCGTCTGGCCAGCCTGCGCTGGCGTCGCCTTCAAGCCCGCGATGTCTACGGCAGTCATGCGGGGGCTGCGCACCTGCACGCCAGCCTCAAACGCTGGTTCAGCCACCGTGAGAATCGCGAGCCTGCTCAATTTGCCAGCATCCCACCGCCTTCCCACGATGATCTGGCAAGGGCGCAAACACTGGATATCGACTCCATCGTCTAGCCACCGGGTTACATAAACTCCACCTGTGCCGGTTGCCGCTTCATCAGCACCTTGCCATTGCGGATCGAGTACAGCGGCAGGCCCTGGCTACGAATGACTTCGTAGTCGCTGTCGGCCGACAGGATCAGCAGGTTGGCAGGGCGGCCGGCTTCCAGACCGTAGCGGTCACCCAGGGCCATGGCCTTGGCACTGTTGTCGGTGACCAGGTCCAGCGCGCTTTGCAGGTTGCGGTAGCCGAGCATATGGCAGATGTGCAGGCCGGCTTCCAGCACGCGCAGGATGTTGCCATTACCCAGCGGGTACCAGGGGTCGACGATGGAGTCCTGGCCGAAACACACGTTCATGCCGGCTTCGAGCAACTCGTTGACACGGGTGACGCCGCGGCGTTTCGGGAAGCTGTCGAAGCGGCCTTGCAGGTGGATGCTTTCGGTGGGGCAAGACACAAAGCTGATGCCGGAATGCCCCAGCAGGCGAAACAGTTTGGCGCAGTACGCGTTGTCGTAGGAGCCCATGGCCGTGGTGTGGCTGGCGGTGACGCGGGTGCCCATGTCGCGGCTGCGGGCTTCTTCGGCAAGTACTTCGAGAAAGCGTGAGTGAGGGTCATCGGTTTCGTCACAATGCACGTCCACCAGGCAACCGGTGCGTTCGGCCAGGTCCATGAGGAACTTCACCGAACTGACCCCTTGATCGCGGGTGTATTCGAAGTGGGGGATGCCGCCGATTACGTCGGCGCCCAGGCGAATGGCTTCCTCCATCAACTCGCGGCCATTGCGGAACGACTCGATGCCCTCCTGGGGGAACGCAACAATTTGCAGGTCGATCAGGTGCGTGCTTTCTTCACGCACTTGCAGCATGGCTTTGAGCGCGGTGAGGTCCGGGTCGGTGACGTCGACATGCGTGCGCACATGCTGGATACCGTGGGCGGCGAGGGCCTGGATGGTTTTTTTGGCCCGGGCCTTGGTGTCTTCCTGGGTAATGGTGGCCTTGCGTTCCCCCCAGCACTCGATCCCCTCGAACAGCGTACCGCTCATGTTCCAGCGCGGTTCGCCGGCAGTGAGCGTGGCATCAAGGTGGATGTGGGGTTCGACGAAAGGCGGTATCACCAGGTTGCCGGCGGCGTCCAGATCGCCGGCCGCGAGCGTGGGAACGCTGGTTTGCGCAGTAATACTGGCGATCCGGCCGTGTTCCAGGTGCAGATCATGCAAGCCTTCACGGTTGCGCAGGCGGGCATTGATGATGTGCATGGTCAAGTTCCTCTTGGCTAAAAACAATCAGGCAGGCAGCCGCCGGATCCTCAAGGCGATATCGATGCCCCGGCGGTCATGATGCGTAGTATGGCGCTGAGCAACACGTAGGTCAGCGATGCGGCAACAATTCCCACCAGCGGCGCGACCCATGGTGAATTGAACGCCAGTACGGTACCCACCCCATACGCTACCAGACCCGGCCAGTTGAATGCCGGCAGGCGAGCATCCGCCAGGCGCGGGTATTGGCCGCCATAACGATAGAAGAAGTCCGCCATGATCACCCCGCCAATGGGCGGGATCACGGTGCCCAGCAGGATCAGGTACGGCACCAGCAGGTCGTACATGCCAAGCAAGGCGAGCAGGGTGCCGATTACTGCACCGGCCAGGGTCACCGTTTTGCGGCGCTGGGTGCGCAGCAGGTTGCAACCGGCGACGGCGAAGTTGTAGATGGTGTTGTCCTGGGTGCTCCAGATATTGAGCAGCAACATCGCCATCGCGGCCATGGCGAAACCTTGCAGCAGTAAAACCTCTACCACATCCGGTTGCTGATAGACGATGGCGCCATAGGCGCCGATCAGCACCATCAGGCCATTGCCGATAAAAAAGCCGATCAGGCTGGCCAGCACCGCGACCTTGGCCGAGCGCGAAAACCGCGTCCAGTTGGTGGCCTGGGTCGCACCGCTGACGAAGGTGCCGAACACCAGGGTAATCGCCGTGGACAAGTCCAGCTCTGCGGTCGGCACCACCGCCAGCAGCCCCGGTAGCCCGCCGACCTTCACCGTGGCGACCCACATCGACAGGATCAACAATAACCCCATTGCAGGCACTGCGATCCAGGACAGGATTTCCAGCCCGCGATACCCCACATAGGCGGTGGCGCAGAACAATAAGCCAAACACCATCATCAACCCCAGCACACTGCCTGGGCTCAGCTGGAAATACTTGCCCAATACTACGGCCGCCGTGGCAGTGCCCCAGGCATACCAGCCGATCTGGGTAAAACCGAGGATCAAGTCGCTGAGCTTGCTGCCCACTTCGCCAAAACAGAAACGCCCCATCAACACCGAATTCAGGCCACTCTTGAACGCGATGTAACCCAGGCCTGCGGCATAGATACCCAACAACAGGTTACCCAGGGCCACGACGCCGAGCATGTCGATGAAACTGAACGCCACCCCCAGCTTGCCGCCGGCAAACATGGTTGCGGTAAAAAAGGTAAAACCTAGCAACACCATGGCCGTGGACGCAAGGCCTTTGCGCGCATGCAGGGGGACTTCGCTGAGGGGGTAATCGTTGCCAGGTGGTTGCTGCGTCATGGGGGCTGCTCCCTGAGTAGTGACGCAGCTCGTTTGCATCGTGCGTGCCAACGCAGAGGCGGGTAGATATCAGCTAGCGCAAGCAAGCCCCTTCAAGTTACCCAGCCCAATCCGGTGCAGAAGCAGTGCAGCGGTGAGCCAAACTGGCTCAGTCGAACAGCGTCTGCGTGGTCTCACCCCGATGAAACGCAAAGGCCGCCTCAAGATCACTTTCAATCGTGCGCCCGCGAGACAGGGGCGGCAGATCATCCAGTGTGAAAAAACCGACTTCGGTGGTTTCAAAACCTGCCATGGGCGCGAGTTGGTCCACCCGGTCACACAGGAAGTACAACTTGTAGAAATCCCTCACATCCGGTCGGTACAAGCCCTTGGCTTTGTGCGTCACGCTGTATAACGTCCTTGCGGTGACCGTCAGCCCGGCTTCTTCGCGGATTTCCTTGACAATGTTCTCGGCCGCCGACAAACCGATGTCGGCATAACCACCCGGTAATGCCCAGCAGCCATCCGTCGACTCCCGTACCAGCAAAATCCGCTCACCTTCGATCACTGCACCGCGTACATCGATCATTGGCGTCGAATATCTCTGGGCAAAATCCGAGACTAGGCCGTTGATACGCTCCAGCGGCACGTTGCCCAATTGCGCCAGCATGGTGTGGGCGATCAGGGCAATTTCTTCCAGACGTTCGCGCTCGAAATCATCGGTGCAGAAATGCAGTCCCGTGGAAGCCAGTGCCTGCAAGCGCTTGGCGTGGGCCAGCCAGGTGTTTTCCATCACGTTCTCCTGTAGGCATTTCCAAAAAAAACCACCCGTAGATGGTTTTCGACACGCTACCGCTTACTCGCCGCGATAGATGCAGCCGCTGGTGCAAGTCTCATGGATGCGGATTGCACTGAGCTCCGGCAGCAGAGGTTTCAATTCATTCCAGATCCACTTGGCCAGCACTTCGCTGGTGGGGTTTTCCAGGCCGGGGATGTCATTGAGGTAGTTGTGGTCGAGGCGCTCATAGAGCGGCTTGAAAATCGCCTTGATCTCCGAGAAGTCGCGAATCCAGCCGGTATGGGGATCCAGGTCGCCGCTCAGGTGGATGGCCACCTTGAACGAATGCCCATGCAGGCGCCCGCATTTATGGCCTTCCGGTACGTGGGGCAGGCGGTGGGCGGATTCGAATGTAAATTCCTTGAAGATTTCCACAGTGTTTTCAGCTCGGTCAGGTGTCTGGCAGGCGGCGAGTTTAACAGTTTGATCAACCCTTGCGCATACCGCCCCTCGCCAGCAGGCCCCATGGGGTCAAAGGGCTTGCAAGTGTTCGCCCAATTTACCGTTATCTGCCAATGCCAGGAACTCATCCCCCAGCCGCCGGCTCTCGCTCATCGCGGTTTGCCAATATTTGTTGCGGCTCAGGTCGTCGCCCATAAAGCGCTTGAAGTCACTGCGGTCTGGCAGTTTGCCGTGGGGCAGGCGGGCCAGATAGTCCCTGGATGGCGCCAGCAACAATACATCCTGCAAGCCTTGCGGGTTGCTGCGTCGCCACGGCAGGCCCTTATCAAACCAGCCGGGGATGACTCGGTCGGTGAAGTGCGGGTACAGCACGATGTCATCGCCGTGATAGGGCAGGTCGAGGTGGTAGTCCAGCAGGCCGCCGTCGCGGTAGGTGCCGGCCCCGGCGCCGGGCAGGTCGCGCACGCCTTGCATGACCATGGGGATTGAGCCGGATGCCAGTAGCGCCTGGCGCAGGTTGCCCAGTTCCAGGTCGATGAAGCGCGAGGCAAAGTCCTTGAGCGGATGTACCGGCGGCGCCTGGCGCGGGTCGTGGATGATCAGCCGCTCGAAATGCCGCGACAGCCGGGCGCGGCCCCGCAGGTTATCGGCAATTACCGACGACAAGCCCAGCCCCAGCCGGCCACGGTGGTCATCGGCAAGCAGCCCGTGGCTCTTGACCACCATGATGTTCAGCCGGTAGTCAGGGTTGTCCAGCACCCGCGCATCACGGCCAGCCAGCAGGTCATCGAGCATCCGTTGGCAGCTCTGACTGACTTCGGCCATGGTCACGCCCTTGGCAAAGTGCTGCTCGTTATACAAGCGGCCCAGGTCCAGCAAGCCCTGCACCGGGTCGGGCAGGCAGGCGCTGGCAAACCGCCACGAACCAATGGAGGCGCCGATCAGCGCGCGTTCCCTTGGTGCGCGCGGCAACCAGTCACCGAACAGCGCCAAGTCCAGCCCCTGGATACCCAGTGCCTTGGGGCCACCGGCCGCACCGGGGAGGATGCCCACGTCGGCAGGCGCAAGTCCCTGCTCGCGAATACGGCTGAACGCGCGTTTGCCTGCCTTGAGGGTCAAGGCAGGGAACTTGATGTGGATGGCAGTCATACCGGTCTCTGTTGAGGCAAGCGGAGCATTATAGAAAATCTCGCTGGCAGTGGGGAAAACGGTCCGCTTGGAAATTGCCATGGTGGCAATTCAGTTTCAGTTAAGTTGCGACAGGTACCGTGACCGGCGTAGGAAAACATCATGTAACGGAGACTTATCATGAAGCGCCTCACTGTTCTGGGCGCCGCCGCTATCATCATCGTTACGGCGACCCAGGCCGCCGCGGCGGACCCTGACAAGCCACTGATCGTGCCCGCCACTGTTACTATTGTCGCTTTCGATCAATTGGAAGCCACGGCCCTGGCCCTTCACCCCGGTTCGACGCTACTGGACACCGACCTGGATGAGGAATACGGCAAGTACGTCTACGAAGTGGAGCTGCAAGATGCCGACGGCATTGAATGGGACGTTGAATTGAACGCGCTCACCGGGCAGGTTCTCAAGAATCATCAGGATACGTAATGAAGGTAAATTTACGCGTCGGCAGTCGAGTGGCGCTGTTGCTCATGATTTTTTGCTCCAGCCTGGCGGCCCGCGACCTCAACCAGGATGAAGCCCTGGCCCTGCGCCAGCAGGGCGTGATTCTGCCGCTGGAACAGCTGCTGCACCAAGCCATGGCGCGTTATCCCGGCTCGCGGCTGCTGGAGGCCGAGCTGGAAAAGAAACACGGGCAATACGCCTATGAAGTGGAATTGGTGACTACCGAAGGCGTGGTACGCGAGATCAAGCTGGACGCGACCAATGGTGTGTTGATCAAAGATGAGGAAGACTGATGCGCCTGCTTCTGGTGGAAGACAACGTACCCCTGGCCGACGAACTGCTGGCCGGCCTGCAGCGCCAGGGCTATGCGGTCGACTGGCTGGCCGATGGCCGCGACGCCGTGTATCAAGGGCGCAGCGAGCCGTATGACCTGATCATCCTCGACCTTGGCCTGCCTGGCTTGCCCGGGCTTGAGGTGCTGGCGCAATGGCGCGCCGCCGCGCTGGCCATCCCGGTACTGATCCTCACCGCCCGCGATTCCTGGGCCGAGCGTATCGAAGGGCTCAAGGCCGGAGCCGATGATTACCTGAGCAAACCCTTTCACCCCGAAGAACTGTACCTGCGCATCCAGGCGCTGTTACGCCGCTCCCACGGCCAAGCCAACCAGCCAACGCTGCAAGCCGCCGGCCTGCATCTGGATGAAGGTCGCCAGTGTGTACTGCGCGATGGCGCCGAGATCCAACTGACGGCCGCCGAGTTTCGCTTGCTGCGCTATTTCATGCTGCACCCCGAACAGATTCTGTCCAAAAGCCATCTGGCCGAGCATTTATATGACGGCGAGACCGAGCGTGACTCCAATGTACTGGAGGTCCATGTCAACCATCTGCGCCGCAAACTGGGGCGCAGCGTCATCGAAACCCGGCGCGGCCAGGGCTACCGATTTGGCGCCACCCCGGCATGAAGTCGATCCAGCGGCGCCTGAGCCTGGGGTTGATCAGCGTGATGGTGATCGTCGGCGTGGTACTGGCGCAGACCAGCCTCTTGCTGTTCGAAGCAGGCTTGCAGCGCTACCTGGAGGCGGGCTTGCGCAACGACAGCGAGAACCTGCTGGTGGCGCTGGTGCGCGGGCCCAACGGCGTCCAGTTGGATGAACAGCGCCTGTCGCCGGCTTATCAGCGGCCGTTCTCCGGGCATTATTTTCGTATCGACTTTGCCGATGTCCATTGGCGCTCCCGTTCACTGTGGGATCAGGAGCTGCCCAGGCTCCCGGAGGCGGGGCTCAAGGGCAACCTGCAATTGGGCCCGGAAGGTCAGCAGTTGTTGGTGTTGCGCTCGGACTACAAGCGCTTTGGCAAGTTGATTTCCATCAGCGTGGCGCAGGACTACACACCCGTGCGGGAAAGCTTTCGCCTGATGCGTCAGGTGGGCCTGGTGGTGGGGGTGGTGGCGCTGCTGCTGGTGCTGGTGCTGCAACGGGTCACCGTGCGTCGCGCCTTGCGCCCGCTGGAGACGGCGCGCAACCAGATCGCCCAACTGCAGCAAGGCCAGCGCTCCCAACTCGACACTCAGGTGCCGCAGGAACTGGAACCGCTGGTAGCGCAAATCAACCATTTGCTGGCCCACACTGAAGACAGCCTCAAGCGCTCACGCAATGCCCTCGGCAACCTGGGCCATGCGCTGAAAACCCCTATGGCGGTGCTGTTGAGCGCAGCCTCCAGTGATGCGCTCAAGGATCATCCGCAGTTGAGCCAGTTGTTGCGCGAGCAGCTGGAACAGGTGCAGCAGCGCCTCAATCGCGAGCTTAACCGTGCCCGCCTGGCGGGCGATGCGCTGCCGGGTGCACTGTTTGACTGTGAAAAAGAACTACCCGGTTTGTTGGCCACCCTGCGCATGATCCATGGTGAGCACTTGGACCTCGCCTATCATGTCGCGCCGGGTCTGCATTTGCCCTGGGACCGTGAAGACCTGTTGGAACTGCTGGGCAACCTGTTGGACAACGCCTGCAAGTGGGCGGATGCCGAGGTGCGCTTGAGCGTCAGCGAGACGCCCCGGGGCTACGTGTTAGCGGTGGAGGACGACGGTCCGGGCATTCCTCAGGCCCAGCGCGACCAGGTATTCAGTCGCGGCGCACGCCTGGATGAGCAGAGGGTCGGCCATGGCCTGGGATTGGGGATCGTGCGGGACATCGTTGAGGTGTGGGGCGGGGTGTTGCAGTTGCAGGAAAGTGAGCTGGGTGGGCTCAAGGTATTGATCGAGCTACCACGCCGCTAGCACTGACCCACCCCAGTTCAAAAATGTGGGAGCTGGCTTGCCTGCGATAGCATCGACTCGGTTTGCCTGAAATACCGAGGTGTTGCATCGCGGGCAAGCCCGGCTCCCACAGAAAAGCCTGGCTGCATTCAGACCCGAAACTGATCCATCAACCCCTGCTGCTGGTTGGCCAGGCTGTTCAACGCCTGGCTGACCCGCGCCGATTCATTGGCCTGTTCCGACAGCGACTCGGTTACATCGCGAATGGTCGCCACGTTGTTGTTGATCTCTTCGGCCACCGCGCTTTGCTCTTCGGCGGCGCTGGCGATTTGCAGGTTCATGTCGCTGATCACCGTGACGGCGTCGCCAATCTGGCGCAAGGCCGTGACGGCCTGGCCGACTTGTTCGACGCTGCCTTGGGCCTGGCGATAGCTGTTGCCCATGGAGCTGACCACGTCGGTAGTACCGTTTTGCAATTGTTCGATCACCAGGCGGGTTTCTTCCACCGACTCCTGGGTGCGTCGTGCCAGGTTGCGCACTTCGTCAGCGACCACCGCAAAACCTCGCCCGGCCTCGCCGGCACGGGCGGCTTCGATAGCGGCGTTAAGCGCCAACAGGTTGGTCTGCTCGGCGATGCCACGAATCACTTCGAGCACCGAGCCGATCTTCTCGCTGTTAGCGGCCAAGCCTTCCACCTGGGTCATGGCGGTGCTCATATCGGCGGCCAGGTCACCAATGTTGGCGGTGGTGCGGTCTATGACGGTCAAGCCTTCGCGCGTCGCCTGGTCGGCATCCTTCGCAGCTTGGGCCGCCTGAGCGGCACTGCGGGCGACGTCCTGGGCGGTGGCACTCATTTCATGGGACGCGGTGGCCACCTGATCCACCTGGCGATACTGCTGTTCCATGCCGGCACTGGTCTGCGTAGCAATCTCGGCGGACTGGTCGGCGGTGCCGCGGGCGTCCTGCACCGAGCGCTTTACCTCGGCAATGATCGGTTGCAGCTTGTCGAGGAAACGGTTGAACCAGCCAGCCAATTGGCCCAGTTCGTCCTGTTTGCTGTAAGCCAGGCGCCGGGTCAGGTCGCCTTCGCCGCTGGCGATGTCTTCGAGCATATGCGCCACGCCAAGGATCGGCCGAGTCACACTGCGCGCCATCAGCCACACCAGCACCAAGCCAACCACAGCGGCCAGCAGGCCCAGGCCCAGTTCCAGCAGGGTGCCCTTGGCATTGTCAGCGTCCAGCTGGGTTTTCAGCGCCTCGGCGGGGGCTACCAGAACTTTTCCCGGTACATCCAGCAATACGCCCCACGACTTGCCCCCTGGGATCGGCGCAAACGGCGCCAGCACCTTGAGTTGCTGGTCGGTGCGCAGGCTGTGGGTCTGGGTGCTGTCGGCCAAGGCACTGACCAACTGCGCACCGCTGGCGGTGTCGACCTGCTCCAGGCGCTGGCTGAGTTTGCTGGCATCCGGGCTGTAGCCGGCCAGCAAGCCGGTGGGGCTGAGGATGCTGACTTGGGTCTGGCCGTCGTACAGCTTCTGGCTGGCCTGTTGGCTCACGGCCTGCAAGCTGTTGAGGTTGATGTCCACCGACAGTGACGCAATGACTTTGCCATTGACCATCAGCGGGAACACGATGCTGGTCATCAGCACGTTCTGGCCGTCGATCACATAGAAATAGGGTTCGATCACACACGGCTTGAGGGTCGTGCGCGGGCAGGTGAACCAGGCGTTGGCTTTTTCACCGCTTGGGCTAATGGAGGTGTCGGTCATGTCGCTTTCAGGCAGCGCCATTGAGGTGATCTTGCCCGGCGTTGGTTGCGACCAATACAGGGCGAACCGGCCTTTGTCATTACTGCCCAGTTCCGCCTGGTTGGCGAATAGCTCGTCTTTGCCATCCAGCGCATTGGCTTCGAATACCAGGGACAAACCCAGCAGGTCGGGGTTGGCCTGTAAGGCGGCCTTGACCTGGCGGGTCAGGTCTTCACGGGTGTCGAAGGCATCGAGAAAGCGTTTCTCCGCCTGTTCGCGCAAAAACAGTACCTGGCGGGAAAACCCATGGCCGTATTGGTAGGCATCCATGAACTGCTGGCGAATGCCCAGCGCCTGCACTTCACCTTGGGCCTCAATGCGCGCCTGGGCGGCTTCGTCGAGCATCTTCATGCTGGACGCCTTGACCTGCTCCGAGCTCTGCGCCATGCGATACAGCGACAGACCCACCAGCAGGGTCACGATCCCAAGCAGGCACAGGCCCGCCAGCAGGGTGATTTTCCATTGAATGGAGAGCTGCCTGAGCGACATCGGGACATCCTTACCTGAAAGCACATGGAAACAGTTTATCGGCCGGCGCCCGTGGTTCTTTATTCAAACGCCCCATTTAAACCTCAAAGCGGCGTCGTTTTTTGACATGAGCGCCTGCCTGCTGCAAAGTGCGCGCCCTCTAATAAGACCTCTTTCAAGCCTGCACGCCGGCAGCTGTTCCCATGGGCCGTGCGCGGGCATGCCTGTCTTTTATGTTTTTGCTTGAGGTAACCATGATTAACGCAGTCATCGCCGCGGTCGGCACCATGCTCGTGCTCAGCCTGTCCCGCGTGCATGTGGTCATCGCCATCATCGTTGGTGCCCTGGTGGGCGGCTTGACCGGTGGCCTGGGGATCGACGCCACGCTCAAAGCCTTCAACGGCGGTCTGGGCGGTGGTGCAACCGTCGCCTTGTCTTACGCACTACTGGGCGCTTTCGCGGTGGCCATTGCCAAGTCCGGCCTGGCCCATGCGCTGGCAGACAAAGCCTTGCTGCTGGTGGACCGCCAGGAAGCCAGCGGCGGCAGCCATGTCAAATGGCTGTTGATCGGCCTGTTGTGGGTGGTGGCGATTGCCTCGCAGAACATCCTGCCGATCCATATTGCGTTCATTCCGTTGCTGGTACCGCCGCTCTTGTACGTGCTGACCAAGCTGCAACTGGACCGCCGCCTGATTGCCTGCGTGATGACCTTCGGCCTGATCACGCCGTACATGTTCCTGCCGGTGGGCTTCGGCAATATCTTCCTCAACCAGATCCTGTTGGCCAACGTGGCCAAGAGCGGCGTGGATATCAGCCAGGTCAACGTCACTCATGCCATGGGCCTGCCGGCACTGGGCATGGTGGTCGGCCTGCTGGTGGCGGTGCTGATCAGCTACCGCAAAAAGCGCGTGTACGATCTGAAGAAAATCGAGCGTGTCGAGCAAGTGGCGGTGCAGTACAACCCTCTGACCCTGCTGGTGGCCGGCCTGGCGATCGCCTCGGCGTTTATCATCCAGTTGTGGCTGGACTCGATGATCATAGGCGCCCTGGCCGGGTTCCTGATCTTCTCGGTGTCGGGCATCGTGCGCTGGAGCGACACCGATGACCTGTTCACCGAAGGCATGAAGATGATGGCGATGATCGGCTTCATCATGATCGCCTCGTCGGGCTTTGCCGAAGTGCTCAAGGCCACCGGTGACGTACGCTCACTGGTGGAAGCCTCGGCGGCGTTTATCGGTCATAGCCGCGGGGTAGGGGCGTTGCTGATGTTGTTGGTGGGGCTGTTGGTCACCATGGGCATCGGCTCGTCGTTTTCCACGGTGCCGATCCTTGCCGCGATTTTCGTGCCGCTGTGCGTACAACTGGGCTTCAGCCCGTTGGCCATCGTGTGCATCGTCGGCACCGCCGGTGCATTGGGCGATGCCGGCTCGCCCGCCTCGGACTCCACCCTCGGCCCCACCTCCGGCCTGAATATCGACGGTCAGCACCACCATATCTGGGACACCGTGGTGCCGACCTTCCTGCACTACAACATCCCGTTGCTGGCGTTTGGCTGGCTGGCTGCGATGACGCTCTGACGCAAGCACTGCACCTCTACGGTGGCGAGGGAGCTTGCTCCCTCGCCACACAAGCTCGCTCCTACAGAAATCACTTACCTGGCCGTTAACCTCTCAAGTCGCCACTAACAAGAGAGAAAAGCCATGCGTCTGAGTTTGAAGGCCAAAGTCCTGGCCCTTGCCGTTGTGCCGGTGTTGCTGTTTGCCGTGGTCATCAGCCTCACCACCGTGTGGATTCTGCAGGGCCAGGCCCGCAACGAAGTGGATGAAACCCGCCAGCGCCTGCTCGACGACGCCAAGGCCACTTTGCAAGGCTATGTCGAGGTGGCCATGACCACCATCAAGCCGCTCTACGACGCAGCCGCTCCCGGCGATAGCACGGCGCGGGCGCAGGTGGTCAAGTTGCTGTCCAACACCCGCTACGGCAAAGACGGTTATTTCTTCGGCTACGACTCCGAAACCATCCGCCTGTTCAAGGGCAACAGCCCGGACGGCGTAGGCAAAAGCTTCAAGGACAACCGTGACCCCAACGGTGTCTACGTCAATCGCGACCTGGTCAAGGTCGGCAAGGACGGCAGCCACTACTTGCAATACAGCTCGACCCAACCCGGCCAGACCGAACTGGTACCCAAGCTCGGCTACACCGAATACCTGCCCAAATGGGACATGGTTATCGGCACCTCTGTGAACCTGGACGGCATCGAGGCCCAGGTGGCGGTGGTCCAGGACAAGGTCGAGCAGCGTATGCAAGGCGTGCTGCTGAGCATCCTTGGCGTGGCTGTGGTGGTGTTGCTGGTGATTGCGGCGGTGGGCATGTTAGTCGCCAATACCATCCTGCGCCCGCTGAACCTGATGAAAGCCAACCTCGACGACATCGCTGCCGGTGAAGGCGACCTGACCCGCCGCCTGGCCATCACCAGCCAGGATGAACTGGGCGACCTGGCCGGCGCGTTCAACCGATTTGTCGATAAAATCCACGGCCTGGTGCGCCAGATCACCGAAATGACCGCCCAGCTCACCGGGCTGGTGAGCCAGGTGTCCGACCAGGCCCAGCGCTCCGAGCAGGCCATGGAACGCCAGCGTCACGAGACCGACCAGGTGGCCACCGCGATCAACCAGATGTCGTCCGCGGCCCATGAAGTTGCGCGCAGTGCCCAGGGCGCTGCGGTCGCCGCGCAACAGACCGACGCCGAGGGCCAGGCCGCCAAACGCGTGGTGGACGGTAGCATCGCGCAGATTCACGCGCTGGTGAACGATATCCGCAGCAGCGGTGTGTCCCTGGACAGCCTGCAGCAGGATGTGTCGTCGATTGTCAGTGTGCTCGGTGTGATTCGCTCGATTGCCGAACAAACCAACCTGCTGGCGCTCAATGCGGCCATCGAGGCTGCGCGGGCCGGGGAGGCCGGCCGCGGGTTTGCCGTGGTCGCCGATGAAGTGCGCGCCCTGGCCAGCCGTACGCAAAGCAGCACCCAGGAAATCCAGGGCATGATCGATCGCCTGCAAAAGGGCACCGAAGCCGCCGTTGACGCGATGCGCCGCTCCAGCGATGCGGGCGAAGGCACCTCGGCCCAAGCCAACGAAGCCGGGGCGTCCCTCGATACCATGGCCCAGCTGATCGGTACCATTAACTCGATGAACGCGCAGATCGCCAGCGCCGCCGAAGAGCAGACCGCTGTGGCCGAAGAGATCAACCGCAGCGTGCATCAGATTGCCGTGGCGGTGGACAGCGTAGCGGATGAAACCCAGCTCGGCGCCCAGACCTCGCGCAGCCTCGCGGACCTTGGCCAGCGGTTGGGGCAATTGGTCGGTCAATTCAGGATCTGAGGTTCTACAAATCGCGCATCAGTAGGCCAAAACGCAGGTCCATCTCGACCGGCAAGGGCACATACACTGTGTGCCCATCTCCCGGCGCCACCTCAATGGCTTGCCCCTTGGCGTTGTGCAAGGTGGCCAAGTCAAAGTGAAAGTTGCCGGCGGGCGTCATCAATTCCAGATGATCGCCCACGGCAAAGCGATTCTTTACCTTGACCTCGGCCAACTCCCCGCGACGTTCGCCGGTCAATTCCCCAACAAACTGCTGGCGCTCGGACACCGAGCTGCCGTTCTGGTAGTTCTGGTATTCGTCGTGCACATGCCGACGCAGGAAACCTTCGGTGTAGCCACGCTGGGCCAGGGACTCCAGATTGGTCATCAAGCCGCGATCAAATGCGCGCCCGGCCACCGCGTCGTCGATCGCCTGGCGATACACCTGGGTGGTGCGTGCGCAATAGAAATGGGATTTGGTGCGGCCCTCGATCTTCAATGAGTGCACGCCCATCTGCGCCAGGCGCTCCACGTGCTGCACGGCGCGCAAGTCTTTGGCGTTCATGATGTACGTGCCATGTTCGTCTTCAAAGGCCGGCATTTGCTCATCGGGACGGTTGGCTTCCTGTAACAGGAATACCTGGTCGGTGGGTGTGCCGACCCCCAGCGTCGGCTGATGGTGCTGGACGATGTCGCCGGTCGCGTTCTCCACTGCCGGCGTGGCCTGGTATTTCCAGCGACAGGCATTGGTGCAGGTGCCTTGGTTGGCGTCGCGCTTGTTCATGTAGCCCGACAGCAGGCAGCGCCCGGAATAGGCCATGCACAGGGCGCCATGTACGAACACCTCCAGTTCCATGGTCGGTACGTGCTGGCGGATCTCGCCGATTTCTTCCAGGGACAGTTCCCGCGACAGGATCACCCGGCCAATGCCTTGCTGCTGCCAGAATTGCACGCTGGCCCAGTTCACCGTGTTGGCTTGTACCGACAGATGAATCGGCATCTGCGCGAAATGCTGGCGCACCAGCATGATTAGCCCAGGGTCGGACATGATCAGCGCATCCGGGCCCATGGCGATCACCGGCGCCAGGTCCTTGAGGAAGGTCTTGAGCTTGGCGTTGTGTGGCGCAATGTTCACCACCACATAGAAACGCTTGCCTTGCCCATGGGCTTCCTGGATGCCGAGGGCGAGGTTGACGTGGTCGAATTCGTTGTTGCGCACGCGCAGGCTGTAGCGTGGCTGGCCGGCGTAAACCGCATCGGCACCGTAGGCGAAGGCGTAGCGCATGTTTTTCAGGGTGCCGGCGGGAGCGAGCAGTTCGGGGGCAATCATCGGAAGCATGGGCGTGGGTCGCAAAAAGGCGCGAGGGTAGTGCACGGGCGGTCACAGTTTATTGACCCAGGTCTAAACAAGCCGATCTATGCTTGTTCGATAAACAAGGGCACTCCCAGGTTTCGCCGCGGACTAAGCAACAGGGCTGACACCGGCCCGGCTTTCTCATATGGACCGGACATGAATCAAACCAACCTGCAATTCAAAACCCTGCTGCTATTGCTGGCGCTGGTGACCATCGCCTTTATCTGGATATTGCTGCCGTTCTATGGCGCGGTGTTCTGGGCAGTGATCCTCGGCATCATCTTCGCGCCGATGCAGCGCCGCCTGCAGCAGCGCTTCAGTTGGAACCGCAACCTGACCTCCCTGACCACTTTGATGGTGTGCCTGGTGATCGCGATTCTGCCCGTGATCATTACCAGTGCGTTGCTGGTTCAAGAGGGGGCCACGCTGTATAAAAACGTCGAAAGCGGCAAGCTCGACGTGGCCGGTTATATCGAGCAATTCAAGAACTTCCTGCCGCCGTACTTCCAGCAACTGCTCGATCGCTTTGGCATGGGCAACCTGGAAGGGCTGCGCGAAAAGGTGGTCAAGGGGGCGATGCAGGGCAGTCAGTTCTTCGCTTCCCAGGCGTTCAGCTTCGGCCAGGGCACCTTTGATTTCCTGGTGAGCTTTTTCATCATGCTGTACCTGCTGTTCTTCCTGCTGCGCGATGGCCCCGAGCTGGTGCGCAAGGTGCGCACGGCGGTGCCATTGGCCGAGCCGCAAAAGCGCCGCCTGCAACTCAAGTTCAACCGGGTGGTGCGGGCCACGGTCAAGGGCAACGTACTGGTGGCCGTGACCCAGGGTGCGCTGGGTGGTTTGATCTTCTGGTTCCTGGATATCCCCAGTGCGTTGCTCTGGGCGGTACTGATGGCGTTCCTGTCCTTGCTGCCGGCGGTGGGCGCAGGGATTGTCTGGGCGCCAGTGGCCGTTTATTTCCTGTTGAGCGGCGCCATCTGGCAAGGCGTGGTGCTGGGGCTTTTTGGCGTATTCGTGATTGGCCTGGTGGACAACGTGCTGCGTCCGGTCCTGGTGGGCAAAGATACCAAGATGCCGGACTACCTGATCCTGATCTCGACCCTGGGCGGCTTGTCGGTGTTTGGCCTCAACGGCTTCGTGATCGGGCCGCTGGTGGCGGCCTTGTTCATGTCGTGCTGGGCGTTGTTCGCCGAAACCAAGCCGCGGGTCAAGTTGCCCTTGCCTTAGGTCTCAGGCCTGGAGCCTGAAGTCGGCCGCCAGCCGGCGTTGTGTTTCGGCGTCAGACAACGAAGTGAGCGGGCCGCTGATAGGCTCGCCATCACGTACCACGTACCAGCAGGCAAGTAAGCCGAGCTTGCGCAGAGGGGTGGGAACGGCGCTACCGATGACAGACATGATTTGAACAGTGGGCATAAGGACCTCCAATCGCTATGGAGGCCACCTTAAGGGGTGTCGCTATCCAGGAAAAATCACCTGGCTCGATAGTCGACATCAACGCCAGGCGTTAATCCACCACCTGGTCGAGCATGTTCACCACTTCGTGTTCACTCAGCAGTCCCTTGCGCACCAGGTTTTCAGCCAACAGCGCCAGGAACTTCGCGCTGCGATGGCCTTCAAGGTGCTTGAGCTCGGTCAAGGCGCTGTAGACCTTGCTGGACGTGCAGAGGCCGGCGGTGCGGTGCGGATTCTGGGTGGGCATGTTCGTTCGTCCTTAATTGTTATTGGTGGACCGGGTCGATAGTGAGACTGTTTTATGACGCAACCATGACAGCGCACGCCTGGGCCGATCAAGAGGATATGCGACTCTTGTACTGTGGGATTGTCGTCATAGCGACATTGGCAGGATTAAACCGGACGTTCCAGGCAAAAAAAGGCCCCGCATGTGGGCGAGGCCTGTTCCACTCAAGTCAATTGAAACTTACCAACCGTGCCGGTAGTAGCCGTGGGGAGGGCCGTAGTAGCCGCGAGGCGGGCCATAATAGCCACGGGGAGGCCCGTAGTAGACCGGCGCCGGGCGATAGTAAACCTGCTGCTGCACGTACACCGGTGGTGGCGGCGCGTAATAGACCGGCGGTGGGGCGGCATACACTGGCTGCGGTTGCACATACACCGGCTGTTGCACATAGACCTCACGAGGCTGGCTGGCAACCACGGAGCCGACGACTGCCGCGCCCACAAGTGCACCCAACACTGCCGGGCCACCCCAACCACCACCGTGGGCGGAGGCTTGGCCGGCCATCGCAAGTGCGCCGATAAGCAAGGCGATTCTGGGGATTTTACGCATCATGGTCATTCCTCGGTTAGCCCCTGCGCTTGTGGTCTGCAATCAATGACCCAAGGATTGTCGCGGGGATACTTTTAAGACAACGTATTTAAAAAAAACAGCACGGCCAGTAGGTAAAGGTTGTGTAAGGTCTGTACCGATTTGCTTACTTCAAGGAGTTACCCATGCAGATGCATCCCAACAAGGACACCCAGCTGTGCATGTCGCTGTCGGCGCGCCCTGGGAACTTTGGCCTGCGTTTTCATAACCATCTGTATGAACAGCTGGGGCTGAATTTCTACTATAAAGCCTTCAGCAGCCAGGATTTAGCCGGCGCGATCGGTGGCATCCGAGCCTTGGGCGTGCGGGGTTGTGGGGTTTCCATGCCGTTCAAGGAGGCGGCCATCGCGCTGGTGGACGAACTCGACGATTCGGTTCAAGCCATTGACTCGCTGAACACCATCGTCAACACCAACGGTCATCTCAAGGCTTACAACACCGATTACATTGCTGTCGAGCAACTGCTGAAGAAGCACGCCGTGCCGAAAGATTCCACCTTCGCCCTGCGTGGCAGCGGCGGCATGGCCAAGGCGGTGGCCAGCGCCTTGCGTGATGGCGGTTATGCCAACGGTGTGATCGTAGCGCGCAATGAGGTGGCGGGCCGGGCATTGGCCAGCAACCTGGGGTATGAGTGGCAGGCGGACCTGGGCGACCTGCGTCCACAAATGCTGATCAATGTGACGCCCATTGGTATGACAGGCGGGGCCGAGGCGGATGCATTGGCGTTCGATGCCGACGCGATTGATCAGGCAGAAACTGTTTTTGATGTGGTGGCAATTCCGGCTGAAACACCGTTGATCGTGCGTGGCCGTGCCAAGGGCAAGCGTGTGATTACCGGGTTGGAGGTCATCGCGATCCAGGCATTGGAGCAGTTTGTGCTTTATACAGGCGTGCGCCCGACGCAGGAGCAGTTCGAGGCGGCAGTAGCCTTCGCTCGAAGCTAACGGTGGGAGGGGGCAAGCCCTAATGCCTGTAGGAGCGAGCTTGCTCGCGAAAAAACCATACTCGGCGCGTTTATTCAGGAAACACGCGTTAGTGTTGACGTTTTTCGCGAGCAAGCTCGCTCCTACAGATTATTATCTGTGTCAGGTCTGCTCCAACTGCGCCAGCCGTTCTTCCAGTGCGGCAATCCGCGCTTCCAGCTCTTCGATCCGTTCCACCGAAACAGCCCCCGCGCTACGCTCTACTGGATTGCCTCGCGCGGTCATGATCGCTTCAATATCCGCCGGATCCCCCAGCGCGTGGGTATACCGATCTTCCCGCTGGCCCGCCTGGCGCGGCACCAATACCGCCAACCCTCGGGCAATCAGGCGTTCCAGCTGGTGAACGACCTGCTCGGCATCTTCAAAGTCATGCATACGCCCGCTACGGGTCAGCAACTCGTTGACCGTCTGCGGCCCCCGCAGAAACAGCAACCCGGTCAAGATCACTTGGGCCGGCACCAGTTCCAACGCCTTGTCCACACGGTGTTCCCAGCGGTCGGCACGGCTACCCATCACCAGGCGGGTAAAGCCTTGGCCCTCCAGCGCGCGCAGGCTTTGGCCGACCTGGCCCTGGCTGAGGTTCATCACTGGCTCACGGCTGGTTTTCTGATTGCAGGCCAGCACCAGGGCGTTGAGCGTCAGGGGGTAGGTTTCGGGGTGGGTCGCCTGTTTTTCGATCAGGCAGCCAAGGATGCGGATTTCCGTGCTGTTCAGGCGCGGCTCAGGGGTGTCGGTGTCATGTTCGGCGGTCATCGCGCGTTCCCTATGCAGTGAAGGTCACCAGCGTAATCCTCAAAAAATAAAAGACAAGCGCCGGGCATGGCTATAATCGCCGCTGGTTCCAACCCTGCCATTATCGTGAGACTGACATGACTATTTCCCTGTACGCCGCTTCTATCCCAGTCTTCAAGCAAATGCTCAACGCATTGAGCGATGTGCTGAACAAAGCCGAAGCCCACGCTACTGCAAAGAACATCGAGCCCAATGCCCTGCTGCAAGCGCGCCTGTTCCCGGATATGTTCCCACTGGTGCGCCAGGTACAGATCGCCGTCGACTTCGCCAAAGGCGTGTCGGCACGCCTGGCCGAAATCGAAGTGCCCAAATACGAAGACACTGAAGTCACCTTCGCCGACCTGCAAGCGTTGATCGCCAAGGTCCTGGCGTTTGTCGACACCATCAAGCCCGAGCAGATTGACGGCAAGGAAGGTATCGAGATCGTCACCCGCCCAGGCACCCCGAAAGAGAAGCGCTTCAGCGGCCAGTCCTACCTGCTGACCTACGGCCTGCCGCAGTTCTTCTTCCACGTCACCACCGCTTACGCTCTGCTGCGTCATAACGGTGTGGAAGTGGGCAAGCGCGATTACATGGGCGCGTTCTAAACCGGCAAGCATAAAAAAGCCCGGTGTCGTTCGTGATTGAACGGCACCGGGCTTTTTTTGCGAGGCGTTTAAGCTGCCTGTTCTTCCTTGCCCAGGCAGGCCGCCGCTGTAAACAACACATCGGTAGACGAATTCAGCGCCGTTTCCGCCGAATCCTGCAATACGCCGATGATGAAACCGACGGCCACCACCTGCATGGCGATTTCACTTGGAATGCCGAACAGGCTGCACGCCAGTGGAATCAGCAGCAGCGAGCCGCCCGCTACACCGGAGGCCCCACAGGCGCAAATGGCCGCGACCACGCTGAGCAGCACCGCGGTCGGCAGGTCCACGGCAATCCCGAGGGTGTGCACGGCCGCCAGGCTTAGCACGGTGATGGTGATTGCCGCACCGGCCATATTAATGGTGGCACCGAGCGGGATCGACACCGAATAGGTGTCTTCATGCAGGCCCAGGCGCTTGCTCAACGCCAGGTTGACCGGAATGTTGGCCGCCGAGCTGCGGGTGAAAAATGCAGTAATACCGCTTTCACGCAGGCACATCAGCACCAATGGGTACGGGTTGCGGCGCAGTTTCCAGAACACGATGGCGGGATTGATCACCAGCGCCACGAACACCATGCAGCCGATTAACACCACCAGCAGGTGCGCATAGCCGAGCAAGGCGCCGAAACCGGAGGTGGCCAGGGTCGAGGCCACCAGGCCGAAGATGCCCAGCGGGGCGAAGCGGATGACCACGCGTACGATCAGGGTCACGCCGTTGGACAGGTCGTCCAGCACCGTGCGGGTGGTTTCACCGGCATGGCGAATGGCAACGCCCATGCCGATGGCCCAGGCCAGGATACCGATGAAGTTGGCATTCATCAGTGCGCTGACCGGGTTATCCACCACACTGAGCAACAGGCTTTGCAGTACCTCGCCAATGCCGCCGGGAGCGCTCACCGTGGCGTCATGGGTGGCCAGTACCAGAGAGGAGGGGAACAACGTGCTGGCGACCACTGCGACCACGGCGGCGGAAAAGGTGCCGAGCAGGTACAGGAACAGGATCGGGCGGATATGGGTTTCCTGGCCATGCTTATGGTTGGCAATCGAGGCCATGACCAGCACAAACACCAGGATCGGCGCGACGGCCTTCAGCGCCGTGACAAACACCTTGCCGATAAAGCCCGTGGCGCGTGCGGCCTCGGGGAACAGCAAGGCCAGCACGATCCCGGCGATCAGGCCGATGACAATTTGGGTGACCAGGCTGACGCGCATTAAACGTTGCAACAGGGAAGGGGCAGCAGTCATAAAGAGTTGTCTCTAGTTTTTTTAGTAGGGCACAGCATTGCAGGCAGAAAGTACTGTAGGAAGCAGGCGCGAAGTCTAGCATGCTGTAGGACGCGTCTCGTTCGCTGCGGCATTCCGTCACCCGTTTACGTCGGATTTGGTCAAGCCCCGACATGTTCTGTTAAGATTCACCCCTCTCATCTTTCCTCTCTATCAGCGAGCCCTTCGGGCTGTCGTTGATGTCGCTGTTTCTGGAGTTTGCATGTTGTTCCCTATCTTGCTGCTGTCGGCAGCCGGTTTTACCGTGCTGACCACAGAATTCGTGATCGTCGGCTTGTTGCCCTCGATCGCCCGGGACCTGAATGTCAGTGTGCCCCAGGCCGGGCTGCTGGTGACGCTCTTCGCGTTTACCGTGGCGGCGTTCGGCCCCTTCCTGACCGCCTATTGCGCGCGGTTCCAGCGCAAGCGTCTGTTTATCAGCATCCTGATCATGTTTGCGGTGGCCAATACCGTGGCGGCATTGGCGCCCAATATTTGGATAATGTCCCTGGCTCGCTTGATTCCGGCGTTGGGCTTGCCGGTGTTTTGGGCCTTGGCCAGCGAAACGGCGGTGGACATTGTCGGCCCTGAATTCGCCGGGCGTGCCATTGAAAAAATCGGCTTCGGCATCGTCTGCGCCACCGTGTTCGGGATTCCGGTAGGCACGCTGATTGCCGATATGTTCGGTTGGCGCACCGCCTTTGCAGTGCTTGCGGTGATTGCTCTGGCCAAAGCGTTATTGCTGTACATCTACCTGCCGGTGACCCAGGCAAAGAACGAGCAAGTCACCTTGCGCTCGCAATTCAAGATCCTGCGCAGCCCGGTGATGCAGGGCCACATCCTGCTGTCGATTCTGGTCTTCAGCGGCATGTTCACCGCCTATACCTACCTGGCGGATATCCTTGAGCGCTTGGCAGGGTTCGACGGCACGCTGGTGGGGTGGTGCCTGATGGGCTTCGGCGCGGTCGGGCTGATCGGCAATTCCCTCGGCGGGCGCGCGGTGGATCGTCACCCCTTGATTGCGTCCATAGTGTTCTGCGGGTTTATGATCGCGGGCATGGTGGCAGTGGTGCCGGCGATTCATTCCACCATTGGCCTGGCGGCAGCGATGGCGGTATGGGGCGTGACCCAGGCGGCGATGTTCCTGGTCAGCCATGTGCGATTGATGAAGGCGGCGCCCCACGCGCCGGCGTTTGCCGCCTCGCTGAATATCGCCGGGGCCAATCTCGGCATTGGCCTGGGTGCAATGGTGGGTGGGCATGTGATTGACACCCTGGGCCTGGGCAGCCTGGGCTTTGCCGCCTCAGGGTTCATCCTGGTGTCGATCCTGCTCGCACTGTGGCTGATGAGCGCCAAACCTCGCGCGGCCAGCGCCTGATCAAAGGGGCGCGCAGTTTTTTCAGGGCAGGGCGGTAAACAACTCGCGTCTTGCCCCTTCGGTAATCGCCACGATGCCGGGGTGCTTGACCTTGCGCTCCACCGAGATCGCATAGAACGACTCGGTCACCGCGTCGGTCTGGCCGATCAGCGCCACGCCGTATTGGCGCACCACCTCATCGGCAATCACGCTGGGGGCGATGAAAATTCCGCTGCCGGATTGCCCAAACGCTTGCATCAACGCACTGTCGTCGAATTCACCGATGATCCGCGGTTGAATCTGCTGCTCGGCAAACCAGCGCTGCAACCGGCTGCGCACTACGGTCTCTGCCCCCGGAATCAATAACGGCGCACCGTGCAAACACTGTGGGAAATCGCCGCCATGCTGGTCAGCCAACGCCTGGGTGGCGAAAAAACTGATGCCGCATTCCCCCAGTTTCTGGCTGTAGCCCTTGATGTCCAGATGGCTCGGCATCGGGCTGTCGGAAATCACCAGGTCCAGGCGCTGGATCGCCAGGTCGGCGAGTAAACGTTCGAGTTTGTCTTCGCGGCAGGTGATGCGCAGCGGTTCGCTCAGCTCCATGGTGGGGGCGATCAGGCGGTAGACGATGGATTTTGGCACCACATCCGCCACGCCGACCCTGAACGGGATCTGCTGCTCATCGGGCTGGGCGCGCAGCATCGTCTCAAGTTCGTTGCCCGTCTGGAACATCTGCTCGGCGTAGGGCAGCGCCTGGCGCCCGGCTTCGGTCAGCTCAAGCTGGCGCCCCACCCGCTGAAACAGAGCAATGCCAAAGGTTTGCTCCAATAGGCTGATCTGCCCGCTGATGGTCTGGGGCGTGAGGTTCAGCTGTTCGCAGGCACGCACGATGCTCCCAGTCTTGGCCACCACCCAGAAGTAATGCAGTTGTCGATAATTGAGCATCGGGGTCTACACTTCGTAAAAATCGAAGTATACGCGAGAAAAATACGAATTTTCCTGAACTGTTCCCCTGCATAGAATGCATCGCTATCGCGGGGCCACTATTTGGACCCAATGGTTCTAATGAGGAATACAGCATGAAACTCAATTCCCTGGGCGCGGCGTCGCTGCTTGCGCTTTCATTGGTGATGATCGGCGGTTGTGATCAGGTCGAGAAAAGCGCGCAGCAAGTGTTGGGCAAAGCCAGCGAATCGGCCAAGCAAGCGATCGATGACACCCAGAAGGCTGCCGAACAGGCATTGAGTGAAGCGACCCAGGGCTTGATCAATCCGCAGAAGAAAGATGATCAGGAAGAAAAAGACGCTGAATCGAACACCCAAGAAACCTAATTTCCAAGCACTACCACGTCAGGACTGACCTATGGATTACCTTTTACAACTGGCCGCCAGCCCCACCGCCTGGGTCGCACTGGCTACCTTGATCGTCATGGAAATCGTGCTGGGCATCGATAACCTGATCTTTATCTCGATCCTCACCAACAAACTACCCGAGCAGCACCGGGCCAAGGCGCGGCGCATCGGTATCAGCATGGCGCTGGTATTGCGCCTGGGCCTGTTGAGCACCATCGCCTTCATCGTGCAGTTGACGGCGCCGGTGTTTGAAGTGTTCGGCCAGGCGTTCTCCTGGAAGGACATGATCCTGATCGCCGGTGGCCTGTTCCTGGTGTGGAAGGCAACCACCGAAATCCATCACAGCATGGACCCGGAGCCTGAAGAGAAAGCAACGGTTGGCAACACCGTGGCCATCGGCTTCGCGGCGGCCATCGGGCAGATCCTGTTGCTCGACCTGGTGTTCTCCATCGACAGCATCATCACGGCCGTGGGCATGACCGAGCACTTGCCGATCATGATCATTGCCGTAGTGACCTCGGTGATTGTGATGCTGGTGGCGGCCGAACCGTTGGCCAAGTTCATCAATGACAACCCGACCGTGGTGATGCTGGCCCTGGGCTTTTTGATCATGATCGGCATGACGCTGATCGCCGAAGGCTTCGGCGCCCACGTGCCAAAAGGCTACGTGTATGCGGCCATGGCGTTCTCGGCGGCTATCGAATGCCTGAACATCGCACGGCGTAATCGCCACAAGCGTTTGCTCGCTGCCCGCGAGTAACCGCTGACCCAAAAGGCCGGCTGCGCTCACAAGAGCCCAGCCGGCCTTTTGCTGTCTGTTAGAATCGGCCCACTTGATAGCTTGAGGTCTTCCATGAACGAGCCGATTCGCCTTACCCAGTACAGCCACGGTGCGGGTTGCGGCTGCAAGATTTCGCCCCAGGTGTTGGAGGTGATCCTTGCCGGCAGCGGCGCACAGAACCTGGACCCCAACCTGTGGGTGGGCAACGCTTCACGCGATGATGCGGCGGTATACGCCATTGACGACGAGCGCGGCGTGGTCTCCACCACGGACTTTTTCATGCCGATAGTCGACGATCCCTTCGACTTCGGCCGCATCGCTGCCACCAATGCCATCAGCGACATTTATGCCATGGGCGGCGACCCCTTGATGGCCATCGCTATTCTTGGCTGGCCGGTCAACGTGCTGGCGCCGGAGATTGCCCGCGAAGTCATCCGCGGGGGCCGTTCGGTGTGCGACGCTGCCGGTATCCCGCTGGCGGGTGGGCATTCCATTGACGCCCCGGAGCCGATCTTTGGCCTGGCCGTTACCGGGATCGTGCAAAAGCGCCACATGAAGCGCAACGACACTGCCACTGCCGGCTGCAAGCTGTACCTGACCAAGCCTTTGGGCATCGGTATCCTCACCACCGCCGAAAAGAAGGGCAAGTTGCGCGAGGCCGACGTCGGCCTGGCCCGTGACTGGATGTGCACCCTCAACAAGCCTGGCAGCCGTTTCGGCAAGTTGGCCGGTGTCACTGCGATGACAGACGTTACCGGTTTCGGCCTGCTCGGCCACTTGGTGGAAATGGCTGACGGCAGTGGCCTGACGGCCCGCATCGAGTATGCAAAAGTCCCACGTCTGCCAGGGGTTGAGTACTACCTGGACCAGGGCTGCGTCCCGGGCGGTACTTTGCGCAACTTCGACAGCTACGCCAGCAAGCTCGGGCGCGTGCAGGAGTTGCACAAGCGCGTACTGTGCGACCCACAGACCAGCGGTGGCCTGCTGATCGCCGTCACCCCCGAAGGCGATAGCGAGTTTCACGCGGTAGCCGCCGAACTGGGCCTGAACCTTGAGCCAATCGGCGAACTGCTTGAGCGACAGACCAACGCGGTAGAGGTGATTTGATGGCAACTGACATCACCGATTACCGCGACATCTTCCTTAATGACAGGCCGATGATGGATACCCGCGCGCCGGTCGAATTCGTCAAGGGCGCGTTCCCCGGCGTGGTCAACCTGCCGCTGATGACCGACGACGAGCGCCAGCGGGTGGGCACCTGTTACAAGCAGCAAGGCCAGCAAGCTGCAATCGTCCTGGGCCATGAGCTGGTCTCTGGATCGATCAAGGCCGAGCGCATCGAGCAATGGGCGCAGTTTGCCCAGGCTAATCCGGATGGCTACCTGTACTGCTTTCGTGGTGGGCTGCGTTCGCAGATCGTGCAGCAATGGTTGAAAACCGAAGCGGGCATCGAGTATCCGCGTGTCGGCGGTGGCTACAAGGCAATGCGTACGTTCCTGCTGGAGACCCTGGAACAGACGACCGCTGAATGCGATTTCGTGCTGCTTGGCGGTATGACCGGTACCGGCAAGACCGAGGTATTGGGTCAACTGCGCAACGCCCTGGACCTGGAGGGCCATGCCAACCATCGGGGTTCCAGCTTCGGCAAGCGTGCCACCGCGCAGCCGTCCAATATCGACTTCGAGAACCGCCTGGCGGTGGACCTGTTGAAGAAACGCGCAGCGGGCATTGGCCAGTTCGTGGTCGAGGACGAGAGCCGCATGATCGGCAGCTGTGCGCTGCCACTGCCATTGCACAAGGGGATGCAGACGTTTCCAATGGTGTGGCTGGAAGACAGCGTTGAGGGCCGCGTCGAGCGTATCCTGAAGGATTACGTGGTCGACCTGTGCGCCGAGTTCATTGACGTGTTTGGTGAAAGCGGCCAGCTATTATTTGCCGAGCGCCTGACCCAAAGCCTGGCCAATATTCACAAGCGTCTGGGCGGTGAACGTTTCCAGCGGCTGCAGGCGATTTTGCAGGACGCCCTGGCAGAACAGGCGCGCAGCGGTGCAGTGGACCTGCACCACGTGTGGATCGAAGGCTTGTTGCGCGAGTATTACGACCCGATGTATGCGTTCCAGCGCGAGAGCAAAGGCGCTCGGATCGAGTTTGCCGGGGAGCAAGAGGCGGTGGTGGAATATTTGCGTGAACGAGCAGCTCGGGTGGGGTGATCTTTCGGACGCCATCGCAGGCAAGCCAGCTCCCACCTTTTGAAGTGTGAATACATACAAAGGTGGGAGCTGGCTTGCCTGCGATGAGGCCATCAGCCCCACTGAAAATCTAAAGAATCACCGCCCCAATCAACCCACACACCACTCCCACCAGCATGGTCAACCCGGCCACCGTCACCAGTACCCGTGCATCGAAATCCTTGCGCAGCATCAGCAGCGACGGCAGGCTCACGCTCGGCAGGGTCATCAGCAGGGCAACGGCCGGGCCGGTGCCCATGCCCAGGGTCATCATGGTTTGTACGATGGGTATTTCTGCCGCTGTAGGAATCACGAATAACGTACCGACGATCGCCAGCGGCACCAGCCACACCAGGCTGTTGGCCATCGCCCCGTCCACATGGGGGAACAGCCACACCCTTGCTGCACCGAGGATCAATACCGCCAGAATGTACACCGGGATGGTGCTCCAGAACAGTTGCCACAAGGTGCGCAACCAACGGCTCAGGAAGGGTTGCGACTCCAGGGTGCTTACTTCGGCGACAGCCTCCAGCGCCGCTTCCGGCACTTGATCAGGGCGCGCGATACGCTGCGCTACCAGAGACACCCCCACCACCAACACAATCCCGGCCACCAGCCGCAGCGCGGTAAAGTCCCAGCCCAGCACAAACCCCATGAACACCAGCGTGGCCGGGTTCAACACCGGGTTGGCAATCCAGAACGCCAGCGCCGCGCCCACCGACACCTGCTGACGGCGCATGCCCGCCGCCACTGGCGCTGCACAGCAACTGCACATCATCCCCGGCAAGGCAAATAGCCCGCCGCGCAGGGTCGAGCCCAGCCCGGCGCGGCCAAACAGGCGCAGCAGCCAGTCGCGAGGGATCAGTACTTGCAGTAATGAACCGAGGATCACCGCCAGCACTGCGGCTTTCCAGATCGCCAGGAAATACACTTGGGCGTAGGCCAGCGCCGCTGTCAGGGGCGAGCTTTGCTGGTCATTGAGAATCGAGGCGCCAATGCTGTGGTTGTCCGCCGCTACAAACGCCTTGAGGTAGTAGGGCGACCATTTCACATAGTAGAGGCCGATGCAGGCCACCAGCAGAAACAGGGCAGGCTTGTACCAGAACGACCAGCCCCGATTGGGCTGGGAGGACGCGAGGTTGGACATGAAGAGGATCCGCAGGTGAGTCGATAGCCGGGCATCATACGCCCCTGCGGCTCACGCTTCAGATATCTGCACTGACCTGGGTCGGATCCGGGCAGGTTTCATCGCCGTTATTCAGCCCCTGCTTATAGTTGCGACTGAGCAGTGAGGCCTTGCCGTTGTGCCAGGTCAGCGTCAATACGTACAGGGAGTCATAGTCATTGCCAGACCAGTCATCGGTGAGGGTGTGCTTTTCGCCGGACGCTTCGCTGGCGACTTTGTTGATCAGCTCCGGCAGGTAACCATGGGACCAGGCCGTGTAGATCGTCGCGTTGCGGTACTTGTCCTCGACCAGTTCTTCGGCCAGGGCGCTGGTGTCATTCGCTGAGAATTCGATGTTCACCGGCAGGCCAAGCTTGATCGCGCTGGGGCTGATGGTAATCAGTGGGCGAATGTAGCTGTAGGAATTGTCCAGTTCGCCTTCCTCGACATTGCGTGTCGGGTTGGCGGCAAACACGTAGTTGGCCTTGCCAAACTTCTCCGGCAGGACAGTAGCCAGGTTCATGGCACGGTTCAGGCCCTGGCAATTGAGCTGGCCCAGGCCACCGGCCGGTTTTTCGCCGTGGCGCAGGAATACCAGGGTTTGCACGCCGTCCACGGGTTGGGCACGGCTTTCACGGGCGTCGAGAGCGGTGACGATGGCCGCGCTGACCAGCAGCAGCGGCAACATCATGTATGAATAACGTTTGAATCGTTGCACAAGGCGCAGAGGCTTGATCTTCATTATAGGTTCGAGTCTTCGTGCGTCGGGTTAAGGCGGACAGGCCCGGCCCCAGTGACGCGGCAAGCGTCCTGCGGTATTCCCTGTCGATATAGCAAGGTGCCTCCATTCACCCTTCGGGCGCTCTTAAGAGTGCAATCGGGCGTTTTGGTTCGCCCAGAGGGGATACTAGTGGGCAAATGTTGCGCAACGATGACCCATGCACGGTGGCGGGCAGATGACTATCATGAGGGCTTTCCGTCCAGGGGGTTCTCGATGAACGCACTCGCCGCTTTCCCGATCAACAGCAAATGGCCTGCCCAGCACCCGGATCGCCTGCAGTTGTATTCGTTGCCCACGCCCAACGGCGTCAAGGTGTCGATCATGCTCGAAGAACTGGGGCTGCCCTATGAAGCGCACAAGGTCAGTTTCGACACTCAGGATCAGATGTCCCCGGAGTTCATGTCCCTGAACCCCAACAACAAGATCCCCGCGATCATTGATCCTAACGGCCCGAGCGGGCAGCCGCTGGCGCTGTTCGAGTCCGGCGCGATCCTGATCTACCTGGCGGAAAAGACCAGCCAGTTGCTTTCCGAAGACCCGGCCACCCGCTATGAAACCCTGCAGTGGCTGATGTTCCAGATGGCCGGGATCGGCCCGATGTTCGGCCAGGTGGGGTTCTTCAACAAGTTCGCCGGCAAGGCTTATGAAGACAAGCGCCCGCGTGACCGCTACGCCGCTGAAGCCCGGCGCTTGCTGGGCGTTCTGGAAAAACGCCTGCTGGGTCGCACCTGGATCATGGGGGACGAGTACAGCATTGCCGACATCGCCACTTTCCCCTGGATTCGCAACCTGATCGGTTTCTACGAATCCGGCGACCTGGTGGGCATTGCCGATTTCCCTAACGTACTGCGCGCATTGGACGGCTTTGTCGCACGTCCGGCGGTCATCCGTGGCCTGAATATTCCGAGCTGAAGCATGCCGACTTTCGAGTTCCAACAACTGGATGTATTCAGCCGCGTACCGCTTAAAGGTAACCCGTTGGCCGTGGTGCTCGGCGCCGATAGCCTCACTGACCAACAGATGGCCGACTTTGCCAACTGGACCAATCTCAGCGAAACCACGTTTTTGCTGACACCCAGGGATCCACGGGCCGACTACCGCGTACGCATTTTCACCACCCTCACGGAACTGCCGTTTGCCGGCCACCCGACGTTGGGCAGTTGCCACGCCTGGTTGCAGGCCGGTGGCGTACCCCGAGGCGAGGAGATTGTTCAGGAGTGCGAAATCGGTCTGGTGCGCATCCGCCGCCAAGGTGATGAACTGGCGTTTATCGCGCCGCCGTTGTTGCGTGCAGGGGCCGTGGAGGCGCCGTTGCTGGAACGCGTGCGTCTGGCATTGAAGCTGGCGCCCGAGGCGATTGTGCGCAGTCAGTGGGTCGACAATGGTGCGGGGTGGCTGGCGGTGATGCTGGCTGATCGTGACGCGGTGCTCGCGTTGCAACCGGACTATGCGCAACTGCTGGGCCTGGCCGTGGGGGTGATCGCCCCCTGTGATCCAGTGCGTGACGCGGTAGACGCGCAATTTGAAGTGCGCGCCTTTATCGCTGGCGACGGCGCCCCTGAAGACCCGGCCACCGGCAGTTTGAACGCAGGTGTTGCCCAATGGCTGCTCGCCGAGGGCTTGGCGCCCAGCCGTTATGTGGTCAGCCAGGGCACGGCGATGGGGCGAGCAGGGCGTATTCACATCGAGCGCCAGGGCGATGAGGTGTGGGTCGGCGGCGCCGTAGTGCTGTGTATCCAAGGGCAGCTACAGCTCTAGATCAATAAATTGTTACGCGCCTGGCAATACACTATTGGCCCCTTGGCATTTGTGTTGCCGGGACTTGGGGGCATAAGCTTTGGCCCCAAAGATTTCAGCCATTTTTCAGGAAAGCCATGACCAGTCAGTTCCCCCAAGCCCGCCCACGTCGCCTGCGCCGCTCCCCGCAACTGCGTGGCTTGTTCCAGGAAAGCGAATTCACCCTTAACGATCTGGTGTTGCCGATCTTCGTTGAAGAAGAAATTGACGATTTCGTGCCGATTACCAGTATGCCGGGCGTGCTGCGTATCCCGGAGAAGAAACTGGCCGGCGAGATCGAGCGTTACGCCCGTGCCGGCATCAAGTCGGTGATGACCTTCGGCGTATCCCACCACCTCGACGCCAACGGCAGCGATACCTGGAAAGAGCGCGGCCTGGTTTCGCGCATGTCCTCGATCATCAAGGACGCAGTGCCGGAAATGATTGTGATGTCTGACACCTGCTTCTGCGAATACACCGACCACGGCCATTGCGGCGTGATGCACGGTGCCCATGTCGACAACGACGCAACCCTGGTCAACCTCGGCAAACAAGCTGTGGCCGCTGCCCGCGCCGGCGCCGACGTGATCGCTCCGTCCGCCGCCATGGACGGCCAGGTCCAGGCCATCCGCCGCGCCCTCGACGACGCCGGTTTCACCCACATCCCGATCATGGCCTACTCGACCAAATTCGCCTCGGCCCTTTACGGCCCCTTCCGCGAAGCGGGCGGCAGCGCCCTCAAGGGCGACCGCAAAAGCTACCAGATGAACCCGATGAACCGCCGCGAAGCCGTGCGCGAATCGCTGCTGGACGAACAGGAAGGTGCCGATGCGCTGATGGTCAAGCCAGCCGGCGCTTACCTCGACATCATCCGCGACATCCGCGAGGCGTCACGCTTGCCCGTCGCGGCGTATCAGGTGAGCGGTGAGTACGCGATGATCAAGTTTGGCGCACAGGCGGGGGCGATTGATGAGGATCGCGTGGTGCGCGAGACATTGGGGTCGATCAAGCGGGCGGGGGCGGATTTGATTTTTACCTACTTTGCGATGGATTTGGCGTTGGCGGGGATCTAAAGGCATCTCTGAACCTGTGGCGAGCGAGCTTGCTCGCGCGGGGCTGCCTAGCAGCCCCGTATCTCGGCCAGAAAATTATTTAATGGCGTTCTTTAATGCTAAGGCAACATGGTTTAACCACGTTTCCCCATCATTCCATTCATTAGGGTAATAGTAATAACAGCCGATATCAGAGAGTAAAAAGTCTTGAAGCTCTTGCTCTGTTTTTTTGGCTGATACCAGTTTTTCTAGCTCTAATAGCACTATTACTATCGTATCTTCAGACGATTCCGAGATAAAAAAATCAATTACGTCGTTTGCGCTTTTGTGATCATCAACCCAATCTTGATTGAAGTACCCAGCAAGAAATTGCTGTAGCTCGGGGTAGTCTTTGTTCATGGGTTTGGAAAGCCTGTGTGAATTCGATATCCAGTATGCATTTTTTGGTCTCTGCGAATAATTAAGTAAATTTCTTTTCCGGGTACAGATGTCGTAGTGTTCTTTCTGAAACTTGTGCCTATTGGCTCTTGGGATGGTTGAGTGATGACTATCTGCTGGTTGTTTCCTTGTAGGAAGTCTTTGATTTTGTCTTGATTGTTATCCAATACCTTTGAAATGGCGAGTTCAGCTGTTGCGCGATCATGAAAAGTAGAGGCTGCCGGGATATGTGGTTCCCGCCTCAAGCGGTCAAGCAATTGTTGATCCGTTCTACCGACATGCTTTTCCATAAGATGTCCTCCTGCCGCCTCATGTGCGGCTAAACCTCCTCCTGGAACGATTACGCTATAAGGCCCTTCAGGGCAGCTTGTTTTTTTACAGCTTAGTCCCAGCGGATCCACCCACCCTGTGGGATTGGGCACGTACTGGTACGCGTTGATCCCGCCCGCCAACTTCACCGGGTCCGGCGTCAGATAACGACCGATATCCGGATTGTAGTAGCGATGGTGGTTGTAATGCAGGCCGCTTTCCGCGTCGAAATACTGACCTTGAAAACTCAGCGGATTGTCGATTTTGCTTACGTCGAACCGGGCGATCTGGCCGTAGGCGCGGTAGTGGGCGGACCAGACGATTTCGCCCTCGGGGCTGGTCAGTTCCTGCGGTGTGCCGAGGTGGTCGAGTTGGTAGTTGTAGGGCGTTGTGGCTTGTGGTCCGTAGCCTTCCAGCAGTGCCAGCGGGCGGAAGCTGTTGGGCTCGTAGATATAACTGCGATGACAGTCCGCATGGTGCTCGGCAATCAGCTTGTCGCCTTGCCAAAAAAACTCCGTGGTTATGTCATCCACGGTCTTGCTGACACGCCGGCCAAACGGGTCATAGCGATAACTAGCGGTTTCGCCGTTCGGCTTTGTGATGGTGATTAACCGATGCTGGCAGTCGTAGCGGTATTCCGTGACGAGTTGCTGGCCTTTGCCGCGCCGTTCGCGGATAAGGTTGCCGAAGGCGTCGTAGTCGTAATGGCGGTCGCCCTGGATCATCAGGCGGTTGCCGGCAACGATGTCCGGGCCGGGGCGGTCTTGCATCAGCAGGTTGCCCGCTGGGTCGTGGGCGAAGCGTTCCTGGACGTCTTGGGAATGATCGGCGCGGGTCAGGCGATTAAGCGGGTCGTAGCGGTAGTCGTGTTGGCCCTTTCGGGTGTCGAGCAGACGGGTGAGGGTGCCGCTTTTGTCGTAGTCGTATTGGCGTTGGTAGAGGTAGTTTTGCTGCTGCGTAACGGCATGGGCGTGCAGGCGGTTCTGGTCGTCGTAGTGGTAATGGCTGAGCAGTTGACCTTGTTGGCGTTGGTGCTCGCGACCGCTCTTGAAGAGATGCGAGGTGAGCACCTCACCATTGAGCTCGACGGTGGCGAGGTGGCCGCCTTTGTTGTGGTTGAAGACGAGGCGGTTGTTGTCCGGCAGGCGCAGGTTTTTCAGCTGGCCGCAGGCGTCGTAGCCGTAGCGCAGGGTGCCCCAGCCTTGGTGCTCGGCAGTGAGGCGGTTTTGGCGGTCGTATTCGTAGGCCAACGCCCAGTGACCGTCTTCGACGCTGAGGAGGTTGCCTTGGCGGTCGTAGGCATAGTCGACAACGCTGGCATCGGGCAGGGTTTTTCGTACGAGGCGACCGGCGTGGTCGCGCTCGTAGCGGGTGATGAGCTGACTGCCGTCGTCGCCGTGTTCGGCCTTTTCCAGCAGGTTGCCGTTGAGGTCGTAGACGTAGGCGGTGCGTTGGCCGTCGAAGCCGGTTTCCTGTTGGATCAGGCCGTTGGGGTGGTAGTCGAGTTGGTAGGTTTCGCCGACTTCGTTCTCGATTTCGGTCAGCAGTAAGCGAACGTTGTCGTAGCGGTATTTGACCTGGGTGCCGTCGGCGTTGATACGGCGGCTGATCAGGTGCAGGCCATCGGCGTATTCGTAGCGGGTGACGTGGCCGAGTTCGTCGCGTTCGGCGATGATTTTGCCGTAGGGGTTGTAGCTCAATTCCCGGCAAGAACCGCCGGGCTGGATCAGTTTCAGCAGGCGACCGGCAGCGTCCCATTCATAACCGGTCAGTGCGCCATGCTCATCCTCACGGGCAACTTGCCGCCCCAGGTCGTCATAGCGATAACGCTTGATCCCACCATTGGGCAATTGCTCTTCCAGCAACTGCCCCCGCTCATTCCACACCAGCCGATGGCAACTATGATCCGGGTACCAAACCCCGGTCAGTTGCCCGTGTTTGTTGTAGCTGTAATCGGTAACCTCGCCGTCAGGATCGGTCCTACGCGTAACATCGCCTTGCTTATTACGCTCGTATTTCCAGACCGCCTCCCCACGCCTCACAACCCGAACAAAACCGTTGTCATGCTCGTAGGACGTCGGCTCGTCATCTCCCGGAAACAAAGCCACCAGGCGCCCAGCTTCGTCGTACTGGTAGGCCGTCACCGCGCCCATTGGGTCTTGCTCGACGGTCAGCCGCCCCTCGGCATCGTAGGATTTAAAATGCTGCGCGCCGTCCGGATCGATGCGCTGCACCAACCGCGCCCGGTCGTCGTGGACATACACTTCCTGGCTGCCATCGGCGTTATGCACGGTGACGTGGCCGTCATCGTCCCAGGCATAGCGCGTGTCCATCTGCGAAAAACTCGCCCAATGCCGGACGCAACGTGCCGCCTTGCCGGA
>NZ_JXSI01000019.1:0-75546 GCF_002916705.1 Pseudomonas sp. GZJR-8
GACTGCGCCGGAAGTGGGGCGAATTATAGGCTTCCAGAATCTGCCGTCAACTCTTAATTTGGGTTTTCTATTAAATCCGCGGCAAACTCAAGAATTACACTATATAGACAACCACTGCGTGCGATTTGAGCAATATATTGCTCATCGCTTGACAGTTAAGCATCATAGCGTCTTCTGCTTATTGACTACGACCTCAGAAGAGCCCTCTCAATGACCACTTCACCCCGCAGCCTGGCCTCGGCACTGTTTCCCGTAGGCCTGCTGTTGATCGCCATGGCCTCCATTCAATCCGGGGCATCATTGGCCAAGAGCATGTTTCCCGTTGTCGGCGCACAAGGCACCACCGCCCTGCGTTTGATTTTTGCCAGTGTGATCATGCTGCTCATATTGCGACCATGGCGCGCCAAGCTGACGGCCAAGTCACTGCGCACAGTGATCATCTACGGGATGGCGCTAGGTGGCATGAACTTCCTCTTCTATATGTCACTGCGCACTGTCCCCCTGGGAATTGCCGTAGCGCTCGAATTCACAGGCCCGCTTGCTGTAGCTATCTATGCCTCGCGCCGAGCTGTCGACTTCGTGTGGATTGCTCTGGCGATCATTGGCCTGCTTCTGTTGATTCCGACGGACAAGGCCAGTAGCGGCATTGATCTGATAGGGGCCGCTTACGCGCTGGGCGCCGGCGTATGCTGGGCGCTCTACATTTTGTTCGGCCAAAAGGCGGGAAATGACAATGGCGTCCAGACCGCCGCGCTCGGGGTAATGATTGCCGCCCTCTTCGTTGCACCGATCGGCATCGTGCATGCCGGCGCCGCGCTGCTGACGCCGGCACTGATCCCTGTCGCCATCGGCGTGGCGATTCTGTCCACTGCCCTGCCCTACACCCTTGAGATGGTCGCACTAACACGCCTTCCCGCCCGTACTTTCGGCACACTGATGAGTATCGAGCCGGCGTTCGGCGCCCTCTCCGGCCTGTTTTTCCTGCACGAGCATCTATCGCTCGCCCAGTGGCTGGCCATCACCTGCATTATCCTGGCCTCGGTCGGTGCCACTTTGACGATGCGCCACGAATCCAAACCACTGGTACCCGCCGACTGATCATCTTTAACCCCAGCTCTGGTATTTGCCGCTCATTTAGGCCATGTTTAGGCCGTAACCGAATGTCATTCATGGAGAATTTCGACACGGACTGCATGAACGCTTCGCTCGAGAGCGAGTAAAGCAGCCCTGTTCTTTGCAGGGCGGCTATTAAGGATGGGAATGAAACGAATTTTGATACTGTTGCTGGTTGTGGGCATCGCGGGGTGTGCCGCCACCACTAAAACAGAAGTGAAACGCGGTAAAAAAGGACTGCATATCAACTGTTCGGGCCTGTCCTCCTCCTGGGACCAGTGCTACACCAGTGCCGCCAATTCATGCGGCGCCAAGGGTTATCGAGTGATTGCCAAGTCCGGCGACAACTCCGAAGAGCCAGGGGACTATCCCTTCGGTCTCAACCCTGCCGGCTATACCAGCCGCAGCATGATCGTCATCTGCAAATAGCTGCCCGAGCAGTCTCCCTGACTGCTCATCTTAAATTTCCACACAGGCCAGGCCATTTACGACATGGCGACTAAACTCCTGCTCGATCATCGAGCCAATGGAGTTCCCATGACGCACAACAACAAAATCGTATTGGTGGTAGGCGCCGGTGACGCAACCGGCGGCGCCATAGCCAAGCGCTTTGCCCGAGAAGGTTACATCGCCTGCGTTACCCGTCGTAGTGCCGACAAACTGCAACCACTGGTAGACAGCATTCAATTGGCGGGCGGGCAAGCCCATGGCTTTGCCTGTGATGCACGTAAAGAAGAAGACGTGATCGCACTGGTAGAGCAAATCGAAACGGAGCTGGGGCCCATTGAAGCGTTCGTCTTCAACATCGGTGCGAACGTGCCTTGCAGCATTCTGGAAGAAACCGCACGCAAGTACTTCAAGATTTGGGAGATGGCGTGTTTCTCCGGCTTCTTGAACGCGCGCGAAGTCGCCAAGCGTATGGCCACCCGTAAACGCGGCACCATCCTGTTCACCGGCGCCACTGCCGGCTTGCGTGGGGCCGCGGGATTTGCCGCATTCGCCGGGGCCAAACATGGTATCCGCGCCCTGGCCCAAAGCATGGCGCGGGAATTAGGCCCGATGAACATCCACGTCGCCCATGTAGTAGTCGATGGCGCCATTGATACCGAGTTCATTCGCGAAAATTTCCCGCAAAAATATGCCCTCAAGGATCAGGACGGCCTCCTCAACCCTGACCACATCGCCGAAAACTACTGGTACCTGCACAGCCAGCCCCGGGACGCCTGGACGTTCGAGCTGGACCTGCGCCCCTGGAACGAACCCTGGTAACACGCCCCTATAACAATAAGCAGCGAGTATCGACCATGAGTAAAACCCTGGAATTTTTCTTTGATCTCGGTAGCCCCGCGACTTACCTGGCCTATACCCAACTACCGGCACTCTGCACCGAGACCGGCGCGCATCTGGTCTATCAACCGATGCTGTTGGGCGGCGTATTCAAGGCTACTGGCAACGCCTCACCGATCACTGTGCCGGCCAAGGGTCGCTACATGCTGGATGACTTGGCGCGCTACGCCAAACGCTACAATGTACCGCTCAGTTTCAACCCGCACTTTCCCATCAATACACTGGTACTGATGCGCGCAATCACCGGCATACAAATCCATGAGCCTGAGCGCTTCTCCGACTTTATCGACTGCCTGTTCCGCGCCCTCTGGGTGGAAGGCCGACACCTGGGCGATCCGGAGGTCGTGGCCCACGTGCTGACCGAGCATGGGTTCGACCCAGAGCAGGTATTGGCCCTGTCCAATGATGAAGCCGTCAAAAACGCGCTCAAGGACAAAACCGAACAAGCCGTTAAACGCGGCGTGTTCGGTGCCCCCAGCTTTTTTGTAGGCAATCAGCTGTTCTTTGGTCAGGACCGACTGGACTTCGTGCGCGAAGCCCTCAGCTAAATATCGCTTGCAGCCGGCGCAGGCCGGCTGCAGCCAATCAAATAGCTGTGGTACGCACCTGCAACCACTCAAGCGCCGCACCACTGAGCAGCGGGCTCAAGCGCTCACGCACCTCGGCGTGATAGGCGTTGAACCATTCGCGCTCATCCGCCGTCAGCAACGACGGTTCCAGGCAACGGGTGTCAATCGGGCACAAGGTCAGGGTTTCGAACTTGAGGAACTCCCCAAACTCGGTCTTGCCCGCTTCACGGTTCAACACCAGGTTTTCGATGCGTACACCCCAACGACCAGGGCGATAAGTCCCCGGCTCGATGGAAGTAATCATCCCAGGTTGCATCGCTGTTTGTGGCGCGGCAGCGGCCTGGTAGGCAATAACCTGCGGCCCCTCATGCACATTGAGGAAATAACCTACGCCATGACCTGTACCGTGACCGTAGTCCACCCCTTCGGCCCAGATCGGCGCACGGGCAATCGCATCCAGCAACGGTGAGAGAATACCTTTGGGGAAGTGTGCACGGGACAGGGCAATCACCCCCTTGAGTACCCGCGTGCAATCGCGCTTCTGCTCATCACTCGGGGTACCGATGGGCACCATCCGCGTGATGTCCGTGGTGCCGCCCAGGTACTGGCCACCGGAATCGATCAATAGCAAGCCATCGCCTTCGATCAGGGCATGCTCTTGTTCAGTCGCGTGGTAATGCGGCATGGCGCCGTTGGCGTTGAACGCAGCAATGGTGTTGAAGCTCAGCGACACATAGCCAGGGCGGCGGGTACGCGCCGCAGTCAAGTGTTCGTCGATCGTCAGTTCGGTAATGCGCTCGCGGCCCAGGGCGCTGTCGAGCCAGGCAAAAAATTCGCACAACGCAGCGCCATCCTGCTCCATGGCCTGACGAATATGTTCCGCGTCCGCCAGGCTCTTGCGGGATTTTGCGAGCGTAGTCGGGTTGAGTCCTTCAACCAGCTTGACGCCGGCATCGAGATTTTCCAGCAAGCCGGCCGTCACGCGTGCGGGGTCCACTTGCAAACTGGCCCCCGACGGTACGGCACGCAGTGCATCGGCCACTTCGCTGTAGTCGCGCAACGTCACGCCATCCTGCTCGAGCATCACCCGCAACTCGGCATCGACCTTGCCCAGCGCGACAAACAACGTAGCCTGCTGTTGGTTGATCAACGCAAAAGATACAAATACCGGGTTGAAGGACACATCACCGCCACGCAGGTTGAACAACCAGGCGATGTCGTCCAGCGTCGCGATGAAATGCCAATCGGCGCCCTTGTCTTTCAAGCTGGCGCGCAGTGCGGCGAGTTTCTCGCCACGGCTGACGGTGGCTTGAGGCGGCAGATGCTGGTAGATCGGCTGGTTTGGTAGCGTTGGGCGGTCTTGCCAGACTTCATCGAGCAGGTCGATATCAGTGCGCAAGCGGGCGCCGCGCTCGGCCAGCTTGCCCCCCAGAGTACGTGCCGAAGCCACGGCCATGACCGCACCGTCCACAGCCACTACGCCACCTTCAGGGGTTTGCTCGGCCAGCCATTCCAACGGCCCAGGCTGGCCCGGTTGCAGCTTTACCAACTCAATGCCACTGCCCTTGAGTTCCTTGGTCGCCTGCTCCCAGTAACGGCTATCGGCCCAGACCCCGGCAAAATCCGCCGTGACGATCAGTGTCCCCACCGAACCATGGAACCCCGACAACCATTGGCGCCCCTGCCAGTAGCCCGGCAAGTATTCGGACAAGTGCGGGTCAGCCGATGGCACCAGCAGGGCGTGAATGCCCTCGCGGCGCATCAGTTCACGGGTATGCGCCAGGCGCTGGGGAACCGTTCCATGGGTCAAAGGCTGCGTACTCATTGTGTCTCCTGCTAACCACGAATAATTGTTATATGTTGCCAATGATAAATCAGACCGCCCAAAACGCCGGGGCGCTGGCCAATGCTGCCTTGATCAACTGTGCGGCTTCGTCGATGTCCTGTTCGGTGGTAAACCGGCCCAGGCTCAAGCGAATGGTACGACCGGCGGTGCGAGCATCATGCCCCAGGGCCAGAAGCACATGGGACGGTGCGTTGCTTGCCGAATTGCACGCCGAAGTCGCGGAAAAGGCAATGCCCGCGCTCAGTGTGGCAGAGTTGAACTCACCCTCGCTGAACGTCAGGCTCAGGGTATGTGGAATACGCTGAGTTGGGCTGCCATTGAGGCGCAAGCCGGTAACTGACGTCAGGTGATCCAGCAGGCGCTGGCGCAACGCTGCAATCCGAGCCTTCTCATCAGCAAAGGACGCTGCCGCCAAGGCAAACGCCGTCCCCATGCCGGCAATCTGATGGGTCGCCAGGGTGCCAGAACGCAAGCCCCCTTCGTGTCCACCGCCATGAATCTGCGCCAGCACTTTCTGCTGCGCCAAAGGCCCGACATACAACGCGCCGATACCTTTGGGGCCGTACAGCTTGTGCGCGGAGAATGACATCAAATCCACCGGCCACAGGCCCAGGTCGATGGCTACCTTGCCAGCCCCTTGCGCCGCGTCCACATGAAACAACGCGCCATGCTCACGTACCCGCGCACCGATGGCCGGGATGTCATTCAGGGTGCCCAGCTCGTTATTGACCAGCATCAGCGAGACCAGGAAGGTGTCCTCGCGCAGGGCTTCGCTGACCGCTTCGACGCTGATCAAGCCGTCCGCATCCGGCACCAGGTAGGTCACCGCCACGCCGGCTTCCTGCAGTTGCCGCGCAGTATCCAGTGTGGCCTTGTGCTCGATCTGGCTGGTGATGATATGCCCACCCGCCACACCCCGGGCCTGGGTCACTCCCTTGAGCGCCAGGTTGTTGGACTCCGTGGCGCCGGAGGTCCAGACGATCTGCTCCGGCTGGGCGCCGACCAGTTCAGCGACCTGGCGACGCGCCTGTTCAACCGTGTGCCGGGCCGCCTGGCCGAATGCATGGGAACTGGACGCCGGGTTACCAAAATTGGCATTGAAGCCCAGGCACTCGACCATCACCTGGATAACCCGCTCATCCACCGGCGTGGTAGCGGCGTAGTCAAAATACAACGGACGTTTATTCATGACGTTAAAACTCGCAGAGCGTGCTCCCGAACGCAGCGTCTCGGGGGGGCATCGACCGGAACAGAGGTCGTCAGGTTTAACCGATCGAATGCCATTAAAGAAGGTAACTTTATTTAAATGTGCGTAGGAACGCTCCTGGAATTGAGCTTAACAGGCTGAAGTAGCTCCATGGCAAACAAAAAGCCCGAGGTTCCTTAAGGGAATCCTCGGGCTTTTTATCGCAAGAGGCCGGCTCAACTGGGGCGACCATGCAGGACTACGCTGCGCTCGGCGTTCATTTCACCCTGGCGATCAAAAGAGAAAGGCTTCTGTGGCTGGCCAAGCAACGCAGCGCGCTGCTGCTGATATTCGTCAAACGACAAGCCGCGACGGCTCAGCGCCTCCAGGGCCAATTGCCTGGTCTCCTCGGCGGTGTATGGACGCAATTCCGGGGCTGGATGGGACGCACATCCGGCAAGGACAGAGGTAACAAGTAGCAGCGAAACAGCGAGGAAACGGTTCATGGCGGCGGCTCTGCGAGAGGGGGTTCAAGTCAATGAACACAGGCTACTCCCGGTCCTTCTCGGTGAAAAATCATCGCCCGTGATAGTCGCTATCAACCGGCACGCCACCTTCAACAATCAGCTGCTAATATTCCTTAAAGATCTATAAATATGCAAACACATCCATTTACGGAATAAATCATTTTCTCTATAAATAGCTTCACACGTCAGCAACTGTGCAGTGGCAACAGCCAACCCCAAAACTGGGGTCAGACAACAACTCCCTTTCTCGGCAGCGAGCGCCATACCCATACAGATCAAAGCCTGAACCCGTTGGTACAGCCCTTGTTCAACCTACTTCACCTCTGTTGCTCAGTACCCGCCGTTAAAGGAGCTGTTAACTAGTGTTCCCGTTGCTGCCGCAGCTGTATGCCAGCCTGGCCGGGTACGGGGTTACCAGCCTGACGGGGCCGCTGGGGCATTGAGCCAGTACTTGCCGATCCCGACGTTCTACTCCTGAGAGAGGTGCCCATGCAGCTTTTGACCCTACCGCCCTCGCCCGCCCTTGCGACCTCGATCCGCGCCACGGCCCAGGTCTTCGAAGACCCCAAATCCCAGGCACTGCTCGACCATATCCAACAAGTGGCGCCCAGCGAAGCCAGCGTGCTGATCATCGGCGAGACCGGCACCGGCAAAGAGCTGGTGGCGCGGCATATCCACAACCTCAGCGCTCGGCGCAACCGGCCGTTCGTAGCGGTGAACTGCGGGGCGTTCTCTGAATCCCTGGTGGAAGCCGAGTTGTTCGGCCACGAGAAAGGCGCGTTTACCGGCGCCCTCAGCGCCAAGGCCGGCTGGTTCGAAGAGGCAGACGGCGGCACCTTGTTTCTCGATGAGATCGGCGACCTGCCGATGGCCATCCAGGTCAAACTGCTGCGGGTGTTGCAGGAGCGCGAAGTGGTGCGCCTGGGCTCACGCAAAAGCATACCTATTGATGTAAGAGTCCTGGCCGCCACCAACGTACAACTGGAAAAGGCCATCAACGCCGGGCATTTTCGCGAAGATCTGTACTACCGCCTCGATGTGGTCAGCCTGGAGCTGAGCCCGCTGCGCGAGCGCCCCGGCGATATCCTGCCGCTGACCCGCCACTTTATCCAAGCCTACAGCCAGCGTCTGGGCTACGTCCCGATCACCATCAGCAGCGAGGCCGAGCACAAACTCAAGCGCTACAGTTGGCCGGGCAATATTCGCGAGCTGGAAAACGTGATTCACCACACCTTGCTGATCTGCCGCAACGGCGTGATCGAGCGCGACGATCTGCGCCTGTCGAATATGCGCATCGAGCGCCAGGACGACAGCCAGCACGCCACCGACAACAGCGCCGAAGCCTTGCTTGCGCGGGCGTTTCAAAAGCTCTTCGAGGAACAGGCCGGCGCCCTGCATGAAAAAGTCGAGGACGCTTTATTACGCGCCGCTTACCGCTTCAGCCATTACAACCAAGTACACACCGCCAACCTGCTGGGCCTGAGCCGCAACGTTACGCGCACGCGCCTGATCAAGATCGGCGAGCTGGCGGTAAACAAACGCCGGCCCGGGCAAACGCTGCTGGGCGAACGGATGCTGCATTTATCCATTTAAGCGGCAGTGCAAAGCATCGTCCTGACTGCGCTCAAAACTGCGCAACACCTGGAATGATCCGAAGGTTACAGCCGTCGCTTGATGCGCGCGGATCAGTGTCCAGAAATCTTCGTCGCCGTGCTCGAAACGCTTGAAGGCTGCTTCTCCGTCCTCGCGGGATTGCCATTGCAGGTAATTGAGCACCCGCCGCCCATCATCGCTGACCTGCACACTGGCACTCAGAAAGCCACCATGGCTTGCCGCGAGGCGCTCGCTCTGGGTGGTCAAGGCCGCCACCAGGGCTGATTGCTGGCGGGGCTCGATCTGAAATTCGATCAATTGAGTGAAGCTGCGATTTTTCTCTGATACCTGCATGAGCACTCCCCTTTCTCTGTAGGCAGAATCTTGCGATTCGATGTCACGCAGGGTAAAACCTCTAGTTAAGTCGAGGTCAAGCACTGTTTGGGAGTCTTACATGCTCAGCAACGAACTCAGCGTCGGTCAGTTGGCCGCCCGCAGCGGCGTAGCGGTCACCGCCCTGCACTTCTACGAATCCAAAGGGCTGATCAAGAGCAATCGCAATGCCGGCAATCAACGGCGATATCCACGGGACGTACTGCGCCGGGTGGTGCTGATCAAAATTGCCCAACGCCTGGGCATTCCGCTGGCGACCATTGGCGAGGCATTGCGGGCCCTGCCCGATGGGCGCACACCGAACGCTCACGACTGGGAACGGCTGTCGGCCTTGTGGCGTCAAGATCTGGATGAGCGCATCAACAAGCTGACGCTGCTGCGCGACAAGCTCAATGGTTGTATCGGGTGCGGGTGCCTGTCGATGGAGGCGTGCCCGTTGCGCAATCACGATGACCAGTTGGGTGAGCGTGGCCCTGGTGCGCAACTGCTGGAGCCCACGCTTGATTCCGATCGGTAAAGCCGGTTGCGCAATGCAACGTGACCTATAGTGAAAAGGCTGTAACTCCATAACCACAATCAAAGGAGAACGTTATGAGCGTTAAACCTATTCCCGAGGGTTACCACGGCATTACTCCCTACCTGGGCATCAACGAGGCCGCAAAGGCGATAGATTTCTACAAAAAGGCCTTTGGCGCCTCGGTGTTCATGCGCCTGGACATGCCCGACGGCAGGGTCGGCCATGCGGAGCTGCGTATTGGCGAAGCGGTGATCATGCTGGGCACGCCCTGTGACGAAACGGCCCTGCGCAATCCCGACTCACATCCCAGTGTCGGTTTGCACCTGTATGTGAATGACGTGGACGCACAATTCAAACAGGCGGTTGATGCCGGCGCCAGCGTAGTGTCCGAGCCGCAGGATCAGTTCTATGGGGATCGCTCGGCGAGTGTGAAGGATCCGTTCGGTCACCTCTGGTTCCTGGCCACCCATAAGGAGGACCTGACCGAGGAGCAAATCCGCCAGCGTGCCATGCAGATGTTCAAGCAAAATTAACCCTGTGGGCGTGAGCTTGCTCGCGCCTGCAACACGCCACGCCTTGCCCCAGGTTCCAGCCGGCCAACACGCGTGGCCTGCTCCGGCAAGCTAAAGGCCTGTGTGGAGTCTGGAACACTTCAAGGGTTTGTCGATCTGACACCCCGGTACGCATTGCGCCCCAGCCATATCGTCATGACCAACAAGGCGGTCAATGGCAGCCCATGGAACAACACGATCACCTGGGCCGGCGTCCACGTCACATAGAACGGCCCGACCACCAGCATGCCCACGCCAAAACCGGCCATCTGGATCAGGGTCAAGAGGCTGAACAGCGGCAAGCGCAAGCTATCGGGCTCGCTTTGCGCACGGGAGATCAACGCCACCTCGGACAATCCATCGCCCAGCCCTGCCCACACCACCAGCAACAGCGCCAGCCACAGTTCGGTCTGCTGGAATGTCAGGATAAAGCCGCTGGACATCAACGCCACACCGAGCATGAACAAGCGCTCCATGCCTTGGGTGCCACGACCTTTCAACACTGCACTGGCGATGCGCGCGCCAACAAACTTGCCACAGGCCCACACGGCCAGCAGATAGCCCATGACCGTCTTGGCCGTGTCCGGTGAAATGTACTGCGACAGCACTGGCCAGCCGACGTTATGGGCCGCGCTGCCAAGGGTGTCGAGCATGCTGATCAGCAACATCGCGGCCAGCACCGGCGCACCGCGCAACCCCTTGGTCAGCTCGTGCCATTCGGCGGCCAGCCCGCGATGCGCGGCAACAGCAACGCTAAACAACGCGCGCAAGGGCAAGACCAGGCAAGCGGCAATCACATAGGTGCCGATGTTGACGGCAAACACCGCTTCAAATCCGCCCGTGGCGATCAGCAAGCCGGAGAGCAAACTGCCGAAGACCGCGCCGGTGGCGGCCGCCGAGGTGATCCATGCATTGGTATTCACCCGCTGCTCCAGCGCGACCCAGGTGGGCAACTGACTGTTGAGGCCAATGGCAAACAGCGAATTGCACAGGCCGATACCGAAGGCGATAAAGGGAAGAAGGGTGAGTTGATGGGCCGGTAACAACACCAGCAGCGGCGTCAGCAACAGCGCCCGGGCCAGGTCCAACCCCGCCAACGTCCCACGCCCGGCAAACCGCCGAAAAAACGGGATGCCAAACAGGCTGGCGACAATCCCGCCGGTGACCCGGCACGCCAGGAAAATGCTGACAAACACTACGCTCTGGCTGAGCCAGTACACATAAGTGGACAACGCCACCATGTTGAGGAACGCGCCAAAATCCGACACACCGCGAGCAAAGATGATCAGGCGAGCGTTGCGGGTCGACAGATTCAGTTGTTGATCGTGGCTCATGCAGGCTGTGCCTCCTCGACACTGCGCAGGCTTACCAAGAGCACATCGCGCCAGGCCGGTGCCGTCTCCACCCGCGGTCGCACCTCCCCGGCCCGATGGTAGAACCCACGGTCGTTGATCACGATAGTCTCCAGAAATTTCTCCATCGGCAGTTGCAGCAGCCGGCTGTGCTCCGTTTCGTCGGCAAACACCTCCGACACCACCGGCACCGTGTTGCATTCGCCAATAAAGTGCATGAACACCCAATCCAGGCCGTCCTGGTGAATCCCCGAAGTGGTCGGGCTGCTTGATGGCCCATCCGCCCGCACCCGGAACTGATGGATATCGATCGTATAAGTCTGTTCGCCCAGGTGCGGGGCAATCACTGCAAGGTCCGTCGCCAGCAGCTTCTGCATGAGTGGGTGCTCGATAAAGCCCTCCTCGCTATAGCTCAGGTGGTTCACGCCCTGGCGATAGTTCACCGCGTAGGTGACCGGCGATTTGAACGCCGTATTCCTGTCGATCTGCAATTGCCGTGACGGTAACAGACGATAGCGCAAGATGCGCCGTTCGCGGTGGGTGTAAGTCCTGAACGCCTCGTCGCGCACCAGGTTATCCCAATACGCGCGAAAGCTTTGCTCCTCACCCGGTTCAACTTTGACCAGTTCGCGAAAGTCCGGGCGATGACAGAAGTGATGTTCGCGCAAAAGCGCCGAAATCTGAGGGATGTCCATATCGCTATCCTGCAACCGGTGGATCGATGAGGATGCGCAGGTGTTGCTGCAACGCATCGTGCAAGGCATGAGCGTCGGCGGCATTGCCAACCTGGGCCCAGCATTTGAGCAAATAATGCTCCTCGATATCCGCGTCAATGTAGTGGCCGGGGTCCTGCGGGGCATATTCCAGCACCGAGCGGTGTTGGTCCAGGAACTGCAGGCCGTCAATGCCCCTGAAAAGGCCACTGTGCTGCGGATAAATCGCCAGCATCGCGTAGTGTTGCCCCGCCTCGGCGATCTTATGTGCGCCGGCCTCCAACTGTGCATTGATGCCCTTCTCGCCCAACAACAATCCCATGTACAACTGATAAGGATCGACACCGGCCAAGTCGCGGAACGCCGAGTTCACATACAGTCCGCCCAGGCGCGGGTTGATCTCGATGACCACCGGCCCTGCGTCCGTCATGCGAAACTCGAAATGCACCACAGCGTTGGTCAGGCCCACCGCGTGCAGGCAGTCCACCGCGTACTGGCGGATCTGCTCACACTGGGCCTGGCTGAACGACGTCGGCGGGGAAATCAGCAGGTTCTCAAGGACGGTGCCGCTGCGCTCGGTCAGTAGCAGTTTTTCATTGATCAGCAGCGGATGGACACGCTCGCCGGCAATCACACATTCCACACTGCCTTCGATGCCAGGAATATAACCTTCCAACAGAATGCTGCGCCCTGGCAGGTATTCACGCCGCAGCCCACCCTCAGGCGGCAGGGCGTGCGCACAGCCGTAGAAGTCCGCATAAGCGGCGGCGCCATGATCACTCACGAAATGCCGATAGTGGCTACGTAGCTCCTCCCAGTTCGAGCATTTTTTGATAAACGCCGAAGCCCCGCCAAAGGGCGGTTTGGCGATCAGTGGATAGCCCACGCGCTCGGCGCTTTGCTGGAGTTCCTGTTCGTTGTTGCACAGCACGAACGGTACCGAACGCAACTCATGCTGTTTCAACACGCGGCGCATCAAGAACTTGTTATTGCACGCCGCAATCGCCTCTGGGTGGCTGTAGACCAAGCCCAACCGCTGACACGCCTGCGCAACGATACAGCCCACCTCCCCTTGTGCGGACGGGTGCCCGGCCTGGCAGAAAATCCCCCGCACCTGATAACGCCCGTCCAACTGTCCGACCAACTCCAGGATGGACTGCTCACTGAGCGTTTCGAGCAGGAACACTTCGTCACTGTCGTCCCTGAGTCGTTGCAGGTGCTTGCGCCCCGCCACGGCGGCCGTCAAACACGCCAAGCCGTGGGCGCGGGCCACCGTGAAATGCGGTTCCCGGTAGCGGTAGCGAGCGCAAGCGCTGTCATCCACATCAATAAACAGAATCGCACCCTGTTTCATACCGCATCCTGCCAACTGCACCATTGGCCCTCCCAGTTGCGAAAACGGTAAGTACGCTGCCCATCGCGAACTTCAAAATGCGGTAAGTCTTCAGGTTTTTCAAAGTCCAACAACGGCACGGTGAACTTGCCTTGTGCGTGAGGAAGTACATATTCGGGCAGGGCAATATTGGATACGCGGCGTTTGAGCCGATCCATTATGACGATGGCTTGGCTGATCGAGGCCTTATACTCTGAAGCACCGGGTGAAAACGGCATGAAGTGATATAAGTAATAGGGCTTTACGCCCAGACGATAAAGATCAATGAATAATTTATGCAACGTCGCTTCATCATCATTCACGCCACGCAACAGCGGCATGTTAGAGAATACTATCGGCACCACGCCCTGAATCCGTTTAACCGCGAGGGCAAAATCAGCACTGAGTTCAAGCGGGTGGCAGACATGCACACCAAATGCATTGACTTTGTACTTGTGCAGCATCGCCACCAACTCATCGGTCACGCGAAACGGGTTGAAACTCAACGCCCGCGAATGAATGCGTATCAGCAGGTCATCACGAATGCCGCGCAATACGGCCAACATCTCCTCAAGCTTGCGGTCGGCCAGCATCAGTGGGTCACCGCCACTGAGAATCACCTCTTCAATCGCCGGGTTAGCGCGAATGTACTCCACCGAATCCTTGAACGAGTCGGTGTTGGCGTTAGCTTTGTCGGTGCCCACCTGCAGCGTGCGCAGCGCCTCGAAACAGAACTGGCAATAGGCATTGCAGGTGTTGGTGGTGCGCAGGATCACGCGGTTGTCGTACTTGTGCTGGCAGATGGGCGTCTTCATCTCATGATTGAGTTCCCAGTTTTCGGAACTGCCGTCGTAGTCGCCCTGCACCTGTTCGCTCCAATACGGTACTACCTGGCGCCACAGTGGGTGGTCCATCACCTCGCCGGTGGTGAGTGAACGCTTGATCAAATCAATGTAGTAAGGCGTGATCTGCATCTTGCGATCTTGCAAGTTGTGCTCGATATGCGCCGTTGTGGCCTCGCCCCATCCACCGCAGGCATTGCGCAGTGCAGGTTCATCGCGGATGGCATTCTTCTGCTGCCAACGCCAGTCTTGCCACTGAACTGAACGATGCATGGCTTGATCAAAAATCGACATGAGTTTGAACTCTCTGTTAAGGCATAGGGACGCGTACTTTTCCAGCGCAGGAAAAGTATTATTCGCAACAATGACAACCGACGGGCAGGCGACAGACCACGATCAAGTAACTAATTTGATCACCGGCACCAGAGAGATAAAACAGTTCGCCACGTGATGGCGCGAATAAACGACTAGCACGGTCATGCAATCAACTTCCTTTTTATAATATTTCGACTTCCAAGTCCGCACCCACTAAAGCCGATACCCGCCAATGTGTCAATACAATAAACTTGTAATTTGTCTGGAATTAACCTGCCCCCGCGCCAACACCCTTTAATGACAAGGGGGGGGCTTTCGTTCAAGCCAAGCTATTTGAAAAACAAATAATACTGAAAGCAACGCGCGCCGCTGTTATAGAGAGCGTTATTTCTACTTATATAACTACGTAGCCGCACTTCCGCTGAGCCAGGGGTTGGGCGCGAGGCAGTGGCGCTCAAATGCATGGCTGATGACGAAATCACCCAGCGGCATGATCACGTCCCTGGAGGTCAGGCCCGGCCTCACGCAAGCCGCTGAACGCTTGCAGGCTGGTGTATTGCGTGTTCGATCAGCTCTCAAATGCGGCCTGAATGTGAACCTGAAACATTTTCTTTCATATGCGCCTTAGGGATTTCTCATTCTCATTCGTCTTAATTTAGATACAGCCCGTCGCGTCAGCAAAAGCTACGACTGGCCTTTTCCGGGCTTTCATTGCCCCCTTCGCTCAAGACCCTCATTCATATGTCGAAGAAGTCACGCTCCAAACTCTGGTTTCTCGTACATAGCTGGCTGGCGTTGCCCATCTGGTTCTTTGTACTGATCGTCTGTGTCACCGGCACCCTGGCCGTGGTGAGCCAGGAAATCGTGTGGCTGGCCAACCCGGATATCCGTGCGAGCAAGCCGTCGGATGACGCCCAGCCACTGAGCTTTGACCAGGTGATCGCGGCCATCAAGCGCGATGAGCCCAAGGCAATCGTCCAGTCCATCATTCGCCCGGATGAGTCGCACTTCGCCCTGAGCGTCGGCCTCAGCTACCCGGATGGGCGCTCGGTGGACGTCTACGCCAACCCCTATACCGGAGCGATCCAGGGCATCAGCCCCTCGTTCAACTTCCAGCAATTTACCCGCGCGCTGCATGGCTGGTGGCTGGTGCCGTTCACCAATGGGTACAGCTGGGGCTGGTACCTGGTATCCGCGCTGGGCTTGCCACTGCTTGCCTCGCTGATCACCGGGCTGGTGGTGTACAAACGCTTCTGGAAAGGTTTCCTGCGCCCTACCCTGCGTATCCGACACGGTGCGCGGATCTTCTGGGGCGACTTTCACCGCCTGAGCGGCATCTGGTCCATCTGGTTTATCGCGGTCATTTCAATCACCGGCACCTGGTTCCTGATCGAGGCGGCCTTGAGCGACAACCAGATATCCATTTCCAGTGAGCCCATCGTGCCGGTGATTGCCCGTGAAAAGGTGCCATTGTCGGCGTCGGGCGTCCCGGCACCGATGATCCCTATCGATAAGGCCATCGACATCGCCGCCGAAAAAATCCCGGGGCTGGACGCCAGCTTTGTGTTCATGCCAAGCAACGCGTACAGCCACCTGCAAATCGGCGGGCGCGGCTGGTACCCGTTGATGTTCCAGACCGCGCAACTGAACCCCTATGACGGTGAAATTGCTGTCTCGAACCTGTTGTCCGACCGCACCCCCCTGGAGTTCGTCACCGAGTCGATGCGCCCGCTGCACACAGGTGACTTCGGCGGTTTGTGGATCAAGTTGATCTGGGCCTTCTTCGGCCTGGTGCTGAGCATGATGGTATTGAGCGGCTTGCTGATCTGGACCAAGCGCACGGCCCTGGCCACCCTCAATGCCCTCAAGCGCGAAGCCAAGACGCAACGTCAGCCCGCTTCTATCCCGGCCATGCACGCCAAAACCTCGGAGGCACAGCGATGAGCAAGGTCGCGACCGTACCGCCATCCCCCCTGCGCGCCTTCTGGCTGAAATGGCGTTTTCACATCAATGTTCTGCTGTTGCTGATACCGCTGGGGTTCATGCCCAAGTACTTCGCCGACGCCGCGCTGTTTCGCGGGGATGCCGGCATCGGCGAGCGCGTAGCCGGGCAAGTGCAAGTCGGACCCTGGAGCCTGACCCTGGCCGAGTTCCGCAATGAAGGCCCGAGCCCGAACCCGGCCGGGCCGATGAAATTCTTCAACGCCGCCCTGTGTGACACCTGCGCCAACGAAGTCAAGGCCACCTACCTGCGTATCGGTAAACCCCGCAGCCTGCGGGCCGCCGGGGTGATCTTCTTCGGTACGCCATACCGTATGGGCGCCGCCCTGCCGGTGCCAGAACGCACACCAGTGGACGCCGAAGTCTGGGTGACCATGGAAGGCTGGGACGGCAGCATGCACCAGGGTTCCATCCCGCTGAACCAGGCTTCGCCTGCCACCATCGCCTGGCTGAACAAGCAAGGAGTCAAACCATGACGTTCAAGCGCCTGACCCGCGCCGCACTGTTACTGTGCGCCGGCTTGAGTACCACCGCCTTTGCCCACAACCCGATGTGCGAATGCAAGGAAATCCCCGGCGAGCAGATCCAGTGCAAAGGCGGCTTTTCCGACGGCAGTGGCGCACCCGGCGTGACGCTGGATGTGATCGGCTACGACGAAACCATCCTGGTGCCCGGCAAGCTCGGTGAAGATTCGACCCTGACCTTCAAGAAGCCCGCAGCCGAGTTCTATGTGCTGTTTGATGCAGGCCCCGGCCACGTGGTGGAAATCGACCAAGCGGATATCCAGGCGCAATGAGTACTACACAGGTTGTACGCCCCGCCGGTGCCGGCCATGAAACGCTCTATGTGCTGCTGCTGTGCCTGATCATCCTGGCGGTGGCGGGCACGGTCGTGGCGCTGCACGGTGAAACCCAGGAAATTGCGGCGGTGCCAAGCCACCAGTTGGACGCCCGCCGTGACCTGAGCGCCGCCGAGCAAGGCATCTACGCCGACCTGCGGGTGACTCTGGATGAAATCCACTTGTTGCAGCAGGAGCAAAGCGCCCTGCCGACACCTGAGCAACTGGCCGACGAAGGCTTCGCCCCCTTTGCCCAGGATGCCAGCTCGGTCAGCCGTGGTGGCCATCGCTGGCAGTTACTCCCCTCGGCCGCCTACCTGGGCTTGAGCCAGGCACCGGCCACCAGCGGCTCGCTGCTGATGCGCGTGCAGGGCGACGAGCCGGATATCTGGCTCAACCGCAGCGTCAATCTTGCCGCCCCCTCCGACCTCACTGACCAGGCACTGATCGCAGCCGGCTGGCAGCAAGTGGTTGCGCAATTCGATGCCGGCGTGACCCGCCAGCATCGTCACTGAACGAGAAGACCGATTGCCCATGTCTATTTCATCGCCCCTGTTGCGCCTGTTACTGGTCAGCTTTCTCAGCCTGCTGCTCGCTCCCCTGGCGAATGCCGAAGCAGCTAAACGCCTGCGTATCGGCATCACCCTCCACCCCTACTACAGCTACGTGGCCAATATCGTCGGCGACAAGGCTGAAGTGGTACCGCTGATCCCGGCCGGCTTCAATCCACACGCCTACGAGCCCCGCGCCGACGACATCAAGCGCATCGGCACTCTGGACGTGATCGTGCTCAATGGGGTTGGCCATGACGACTTCGCCGACCGCATGATCGCCACCAGCGAGCGCCCGGACATCAAGGTGATCGAGGCCAACGCCAACGTGCCGCTGCTGGCGGCCACCGGCAATGCCGCGCGCGGTGCGGGCAAGGTGGTCAACCCGCACACCTTCCTGTCGATCAGTGCATCGATTGCCCAGGTCAACAACATCGCCCGCGAGTTGGGCAAGCTCGACCCGGACAACGCCAAAACCTACACCCAGAACGCCCGCACCTATGGCAAGCGCCTGCGCCAGATGCGCGCCGACGCCCTGGCCAAGTTGACCAGCGCCCCCAACCCGGACCTGCGCGTTGCCACGGTGCACGCAGCCTACGACTATCTGTTGCGCGAGTTCGGCCTGGAAGTCACCGCAGTGGTAGAACCGGCCCACGGTATCGAGCCAAGCCCCAGCCAGTTGAAGAAAACCATCGATGAACTGCGCGCCCTGGATGTGAAGGTGATCTTTTCGGAGATGGATTTCCCGTCCACCTACGTCGAGACCATCCAGCGTGAATCCGGGGTCAAGCTGTACCCGCTGTCGCATATTTCCTATGGCGACTACAGCGCTGAAAAATACGAAGTGGAAATGACCGGTAACCTCAACACTGTGGTCCGCGCAATCCAGGAGTCAGGGGCATGACCGCCGCCCAACAACTGAACGCCGTCAGCGTCGGCCCGACCCTGAACTTCGACCAGGTCTCGCTGACCCTGGGGCGCACCGTGATCCTCGACGACGTGAGTTTCCAGGTACAGCCAGGCAGCATCCATGCGCTGGTCGGTCCGAATGGCGGCGGCAAAAGCTCGCTGATCAAGACCCTGCTCGGCCAAACGCCCCACCAGGGCCGTTTAAGCCTGGAGTGGCCGGCCGCGCCCGGCACCATTGGCTACGTGCCTCAGGCGCTGGAGTTCGACCGCGGCCTGCCGATGACCGTCGACGATTTCATGGCTGCCATGTGCCAACGGCGGCCTGCGTTCCTTGGCCTGTCCCGGCATTACGCAGCGGCGATCGGTGACGCACTTGAGCGCGTCGGCATGCACGACAAACGCAAGCGTCGCATGGGCGCGTTGTCCGGCGGTGAACGCCAGCGCGTGCTGCTGGCCCAGGGCCTGATCCCTGCACCGCAATTGCTGGTGCTGGACGAACCCATGTCGGCCCTTGATGAAGCCGGCATCCAGGTGTTCGAACGGCTGCTCAATGATTGGCGCCTGGCCGGGATCACCGTGCTGTGGATCGAGCACGACCTGGAAGCCGTCGGCCGCCTGGCTGACCGTGTCACCGGCCTGAACCGTCGCGTGCTGTTCGACGCCACGCCAAAAGAGGCGCTGACCCCGGACCGCCTGCTGACCCTGTTCTCCACTCACCCGCGGAGCCCGGCACAATGAGTTATGAAGCCTTTCGCTTGATGGTCCAGGGCTGGGCGTCTTCCGGTTACCTGCCGGAAGCCCTGGCCTACGGGTTTGTGGTCAACGCCCTGCTCGCTGGCTTGCTGATCGGCCCGGTGCTGGGCGGCCTGGGCACGCTGGTGGTGGTCAAGCGCTTTGCGTTTTTCTCCGAAGCGGTCGGCCATGCTGCGCTGACCGGCGTGGCCGTGGGCATCCTGCTGGGCGAACCCTACACCGGGCCCTATGGCAGCCTGTTCGGCTACTGCCTGCTGTTCGGCATCCTGCTCAACTATCTGCGCAATCGTACCGGCCTGGCGCCGGATACCTTGATCGGCGTGTTCCTGTCGGTGTCGCTGGCGCTGGGCGCCAGCCTGCTGCTGATCCTGGCCGGCAAGATCAACGTGCATATCCTCGAAAACGTTTTGTTTGGCTCGGTACTGACGGTCAACGGCAATGACTTGCTGGTACTGGCAATCGTCGGTTCGCTGGTCATGGCCCTGGCATTGCCGCTGTACAACCGCATCATGCTCGCCAGCTTCAACCCGCAACTGGCGGCGGTGCGCGGTGTGGCGGTGAAGACGTTGGACTACCTGTTCGTAATCCTGGTGACGCTGATCACCGTGGCTGCGGTCAAGGTGATCGGCGCGATCCTGGTCGGTGCGCTGCTGGTGATCCCTGCCGCCGCGGCGCGCCTGTTGAGTCAATCGCTCAAGGGCTTTTTCTGGGTCTCGGTGCTGATCGCCACTGTGAGTACCCTGTGCGGCATCCTGCTGCCGATCATCTTCGACCTGCCGATCCCGTCCGGCGCTGCAATCATTCTGGTTGCCGGTATCGCCTTCGCCTTCGCCGCCATCGCTCGCGGCACCGTGCCCAGCCTCAAAGGGAATCTTGGATAATGCGCCCTGTCTTTCGCCCAATGGCCCTGGCCATCGCTTGCTTGATCAGTACATCGGCACTGGCTGCCGTTGATGGTTTTGACCCGAAGGAATTCAAGGCCAATCACGGCCTCGGCCATGCCGCGCTGACCAAGGCCAAGTCGGTAAAACCGGTCAAGGTGCTGGCCTCGCTGCCCATTACCTACGGTTTGGCCGAAGTGCTGCTCAAGGATACCGACGTGCAACTTGAACGCGCCGCGCCAGCCAACCTACCTGGCTCGCGGCAGGTGTCCTACTTCACCGGCCGCGGCGCGGCGGCACTCAACACCTTGGCGCAGGACGCCGACGCCGCCATCGGCTTGCGCTCGCTGTGGGCCGATGATCCGCTGTACCCCGTGGCACGGCGCAGCAATATCCGCATCGTTGAAGTGGACGCTGCACGCCCGGTGGACGGTGGCTTGCCGGGCATTGCGGTACAACCGGGTGTCACCGATGGCCTCAACAGCCAACCCTGGCAATCGAGCAACAATCTGGGCCGTATGGCCGATGTATTGGCCGCCGACCTGAGCCGCCTGGCGCCGGCTGTCAAACCCAAGATCGACGCTAACCTGGCCGCGCTCAAACAGCGTTTGCTCAAGCTCACCGCCGACAGCGAGGCGCGCCTGGCCAAGGCCGATAACCTGAGTGTGGTCAGCTTGAGCGATCACTTTGCCTATTTGATCAGCAGCTTGAACCTGGAACTGGTCAGCACCGATGCTCGCCCAGACGCAGACTGGACGCCTGAAGCGCTGCAAAAACTCAGTGCGCAGCTCAAGGACAACGAAGTGGCGGTGGTGTTGCACCATCGTCAGCCGAGTGAAGTGGTAAAAGCAGCTGTCACTGCAGGTGGCTCCACACTGCTGGTGTTGAATGTGGACGGCGCCGAACCGGTGACAGAGTTGCAAACCAATGTGGATCAGGTGATCAAGGCGCTGACGCCATAACGTCTACCCCCACATGAATCGCATCATGGCGCCAGAACTCCAGGTCGCAGTCGATCAAACGCTGGTGCTGGTCATAGTTGACCCGGGCGATGCGCAAGCCCGGGCTGCCCACCGAGACGCGCAGCGCAGCGGCCGCTTCCACCGGCAGTGAGGTCGGCACAATCTCGAAACGCACCCGCCCGTAGTGCAAGTCATATTTGCTGGCATACAGCTCAGTCATCGACTGATTCAAATCACACGCCAGGATCCCCGGAAAATACTGCGGGTTCAGGTAGTGCTCCACGTACAACACCAGGCGTCCGTCAATCCTGCGGCCCCGGCAAATCTGGATCACGCTCGACAACGCCGGCAACTGCAACCACGCGCACACCGCCGCCGACGCCGGTTGCAAGCGTGCGGAAATGACCTGCGTGGAAGCCTCACGCCCCTGGTCGCTGACCATCGCGTGAAAGTGGCTGCGCTGCATCAGGTTATAGGCCAGCCGCGGTGGCGAGACGAACCAGCCCCGGCGCTCTTCGCGATAAATCTGTCCTTGGGCCTCCAGTTGTAACAAGGCTTCCCGCACGGTAATGCGGGTGGTACCAAACAACTCGCTGAGCTTGCGCTCGGCGGGCAATTTGCTGGCTGGCGGCAACAGGCCGTGGTCAATCTGCTCCTGCAGCGCCAGGCCGATGGAAGTTACCGCCTTGATTGCCTCATCCCGCATCAACTTTACCTATCTGGACTAGACCAGCACCGTTCAGGTGCACAAATCGCGCTCTATCTGGGCTTTTGCTGCTGCGAGCCAGCCTAGGCATTACAGATGACCGACAGATGACAGCCGGTATCCACCGCCTGCACCACACCCTGCAATACATCGGCCAAGTCCAGGGCCTGCGGGCTGTTGGGCATGGTCTACGCTAAGTCTGAGCTGAGCGACACCCGTGCTTCAAAAACGACATCGACATGAAACTGTCATCCATCGGGCCTAAATTGGCTCAGGTATTGCTGACCTAGACCACACCCTCGCCAACGTTCGTATAAGACGCCGCGTGTAAAACGCCCAAAGGAGCTTCGGATGAAACAGCTTTTCCTGGCATCACTGTTAGGCTCGACCATTGCCATGTGCACCGCCGCCATGGCCGCTGATACCGATCTAAAAACACTGGAAGCCGCCGCCAAGGCGGAAGGCGCCGTCAACAGCGTCGGCATGCCCGATGATTGGGCCAACTGGAAAGGCACCTGGGAAGACCTGGCCAAGACCTACGGCCTCAAGCACATCGACACCGACATGAGTTCGGCCCAGGAAATCGCCAAGTTCAAAGCCGAAAAAGACAACGCCAGTGCCGATATCGGTGACGTGGGCGCAGCCTTCGGCCCGATCGCGGTGAAGCAGGAAGTCACCCAGCCATACAAACCCTCCACCTGGGCGCAGGTTCCGGATTGGGCAAAAGACAAGGACGGTCACTGGGCCCTGGCCTATACCGGCACCATCGCGTTTATCGTCAACAAAAAACTGCTGCACGGCTCCGAAGTCCCGACCAGTTGGGCCGACCTGCAAACCGGCAAATACAAGGTGTCGGTGGGTGATGTAAGCACCGCAGCCCAAGCCTCCAATGCGGTACTCGCCGCCGCTATCGCCAACAAGGGCGACGAGAAAAACATCGCACCGGGCCTGCAGTTTTTCACCAGGATCGCCCAGCAAGGTCGCCTCTCACTGTCCAACCCGACCATCGCCACCATGGAAAAAGGCGAAGTCGAAGTTGGCATTGTCTGGGACTTCAACGGCCTGAGCTACAAAGCCAAGATGGCCAACCCGGATGACTACGTGGTGCTGATTCCATCGGATGGCTCGGTGAAATCGGGCTACACCACCATCATCAACAAATACGCCAAGCACCCGAACGCCGCCAAGCTGACCCGCGAATACATCTTCAGCGATGCAGGCCAACTCAACCTGGCCAAGGGCAATGCGCGTCCGATCCGTGCAGAAACCGACCTGAAGCTGCCGGCCGATATCGCCAAGAACCTGATCCCGGGCGAGCAATACACCAAGGCCAACCCGCAGCCGATCAAAGATGCCGATGCCTGGGAAGCGACGTCCAAGAAGCTTCCGCAGATGTGGAACGAGCAGGTCATCGTAGAGATGAAGTAATCGGTCTCTCTGATCGAAGTGCGGTCAGTGTGGGAGCTGGCTTGCCTGCGATAGCGGTCTGACATTCAACATTGGTGTCCACTGATACACCGCCATCGCAGGCAAGCCAGCTCCCACATTTGATCCGGTTTCAACCGAAAAAACGATATCTGCCCATCTGTCGCGGAGCCCCAGCCCCCATGAAGCACACTGTCATCCTTGTCGTGCTCGACGGCCTGAACTTCGAGGTCGCCCAGCACGCCATGGGACACTTGCAGGCCTACGTCGGCGCAGGACGCGCAGCCCTCTACAAACTGGAATGCGAACTGCCCGCCCTGTCCCGCCCGTTGTATGAATGCATCCTCACCGGCGTGCCACCGATTGACAGCGGCATTGTCCATAACAACGTCTCGCGCCTGTCCAACCAGCGCAGCATTTTCAATTACGCCACCGACGCCGGCTTGAGCACCGCTGCGGCGGCTTACCACTGGGTCAGCGAGTTGTATAACCGCACGCCCTTTCTCGCCGCCCGCGATCGTCACACCGACAACAAGGCACTGGCGATCCAGCACGGGCATTTCTACTGGACTGACCACTATCCGGATTCCCATCTGTTCGCCGATGCCGAGAGCCTGCGGCTCAAGCACGCGCCCAACTTTTTGCTGGTGCATCCGATGAATATCGACGATGCCGGCCACAAGCATGGCCTCGACACCGCGCAATACCGCAACAGCGCCCGTTCGGCCGACATTATCCTGGCCGACTACCTGCAAGGCTGGCTCGACGCCGGCTACCAGGTGCTGGTCACGGCCGACCACGGCATGAACAACGACCGCTCTCACAACGGCCTATTGCCGCAAGAGCGCGAAGTGCCGCTGTTTGTCCTCGGTGACGCCTTCAGCCTGGATGCTGACGCCGCGCCGAAACAAACCGATCTGTGCGGTACCGTCTGCGAGCTGCTTGGCGTGCCGCACGACAAACCGGTGTGCCGGGAGTTGCTCAAGTGAATTCGATGACCCGCGGCAAATGGCTGGCCCTGCTGTGCCTGGTGCCCTTCGCACTGTTCTTTATCGTGTTCGAGATCGCGCCGCTGGTATGGGTGCTGATCAACAGCCTGCAAACCGAAGAGGCCGGTTGGGGCCTGGAAAACTTCACACGGATCTTCAGTTCGAAGTTCTACCGGCAGGCGATTCAGTTCAGCCTGGAGATCAGTTTCTACTCCAGCATCTTCGGCATCGTCATCGCCACCTTGGGCAGTTATTCGTTGCGCCGGGTGGATTCGCCGCTGCGCAACTTCGTCACGGCCTTTGCCAACATGACCAGCAACTTCTCCGGCGTGCCCCTGGCCTTCGCGTTCATCATCCTGCTGGGCTTCAACGGCAGCATCACCATCATGCTCAAGCAGGCCGGGATCATTCAGGACTTCAACCTGTACTCCAAGACCGGCTTGATCATCCTCTACACCTACTTCCAGATTCCTCTTGGTGTGCTGTTGCTCTACCCGGCCTTTGATGCATTGCGCGAAGACTGGCGTGAGTCGGCTGCGCTGCTCGGCGCCAATGGCTGGCAGTTCTGGCGACATATCGGCTTGCCGGTGCTCACCCCTGCCCTGCTTGGCACTTTCGTAATCCTGTTGGCCAACGCCCTTGGCGCCTACGCCACGGTCTACGCCCTGACCACCGGCAACTTCAACGTGCTGCCGATCCGCATCGCGGGGCTGGTCTCTGGTGATGTGTCGCTGGACCCGAACATGGCCAGCGCCCTGGCCGTGGTACTGGTGGCGCTGATGACGGTGGTCACCGTGGTCCATCAACTGCTGCTCAAGAGGAGCTACCATGTCTCGCGCTGATGCCGGCCCGGCCTCCCTCTACCATCGGGTAGTGGTGTACCTGCTGTTCCTTATTCTGGTACTGCCGCTGATCGGCACCTTTGTCTACTCGATCTCCAGCAGTTGGTCGGCGACTATCCTGCCCGCCGGATTCAGCGTGAAATGGTACGTACAGCTGTGGAGCGACCCGCGCTTTCTGATGGCGTTCGGGCAATCGTTGCTGGTGTGTGTGGGCGCGTTGATCCTTTCGGTGGTATTGATTTTGCCGCTGCTGTTCGTGGTGCATTACCACTTTCCCAAGCTTGATGCGCTGATGAACATTCTGATTCTGCTGCCCTTCGCGGTGCCGCCGGTGGTGTCTTCAGTCGGTTTGCTGCAACTGTACGGTTCCGGGCCGTTGGCGATGGTGGGTACGCCGTGGATTCTGATCGGCTGCTACTTCACCGTGGCGCTGCCGTTCATGTACCGGGCGATCACCAACAACCTGCAAGCCATCAACCTGCGCGACCTGATGGACGCCTCGCAACTGCTCGGCGCCAGCACCTGGCAAGCGGCGATCCTGGTGGTGCTGCCTAACCTGCGCAAAGGCCTGATGGTGGCATTGCTGTTGTCGTTCTCGTTCCTGTTCGGTGAGTTCGTGTTCGCCAACATCCTCGTCGGCACGCGCTACGAGACCCTGCAGGTGTACCTCAACAACATGCGCAACAGCAGCGGCCACTTCACCAGTGCCGTTGTGATCTCCTATTTCTTCTTTGTGCTGGTGCTGACCTGGGCCGCCAATATCTTGAACAAGGACAAAAGCCAATGAGCTTCGTCAGCGTCCAACATCTGCAAAAAAGCTACACCGGCACGCCAGTGTTCAGCGATATCAACTGTGAAATCGCCAAGGGCGAGTTCGTCACCCTGCTCGGCCCGTCCGGTTGCGGCAAGTCCACCCTGCTGCGTTGCATCGCGGGGTTAACCTCGGTAGACAGCGGCACAATCCTGCTGGATGGGCAGGACATCGTGCCCCTGAGCCCGCAGAAACGTCAGATCGGCATGGTGTTCCAGAGCTACGCGCTGTTCCCCAACATGACCGTGGAGCAGAACGTCGCGTTCGGCCTGCGCATGCAAAAGGTCAACGCCGACGACAGCCACAAGCGCGTGCAGGAAGTGCTGCAATTAGTTGAGCTAACGGAACTGGCCGGCCGCTATCCGCACCAGATGTCCGGCGGCCAGTGCCAGCGCGTCGCCCTCGCCCGCTCCCTGGTGACCCGCCCACGCCTGCTGTTGCTCGATGAACCGCTGTCGGCATTGGATGCACGTATTCGCAAGCACTTGCGCGAACAGATCCGCCAGATCCAGCGCGAACTGGGGCTGACCACGATTTTCGTGACCCATGACCAGGAAGAAGCCCTGACCATGTCCGACCGCATCTTTTTGATGAACCAGGGCAAGATCGTGCAGAGCGGCGATGCCGAAACCCTCTATACCGCCCCGGTGGATGTGTTTGCCGCCGGTTTTATCGGCAACTACAACCTGCTCGATGCCGACAAGGCCAGCCAGTTGTTGCAACGGCCAATCAAGGGGCGCATTGCCATTCGCCCCGAGGCCATCGAGTTGAGCCGCAGCGGCGAGCTCGATGCGCTGGTGCGCAGCCACAGCTTGCTGGGTAACGTGATTCGCTACCGCATCGAAGCCCGTGGCGTGGAATTGGTGGTCGACGTACTCAATCGCTCGGCCGACGACCTGCACCCGGACGGCCAGCGCCTGGCACTTTCCATCGACCCCAGCGCCCTGTGTGAAGTAGCCTGACAGGCAGCGACCTATTGAGAGAGAACATGACGGATGGCATTGGTAATTTTTGATCTGGACGACACCCTGATCCACGGCGACTGCGCCACCCTGTGGAGCGAACAGATGGGCCGCCTGGGCTGGGTAGACCCTGAGTCGTTCATGCGCAGGAACAACGAATTGATGGACGCCTACAGCCGAGGCGAGTTGCGCATGGAAGACTTCATGGACTTCAGCCTGGAGCCGATGATCGGCCGCACCCCCGAAGAAATCGAGCATCTGGTGGAGCCGTGGGTTGAGGACGTGATCGAGCCGCTGATCTATAGCGACGCCACCAAGACCATCGCCCGCCACCGTGCGAATGGCGACCGGATCCTAGTGATTTCCGCCTCGGGCACTCACCTGGTCACGCCGATTGCGGCGCGTATCGGTATTGAAGAAGTGTTGGGGATTAACCTGGACGTCGGCCACGGCGTGTACAGCGGCAAGACCGTAGGCGTGCTGACCTATCGTGAAGGCAAGATCACGCGCCTGCTGGAATGGCTGGAGCAGGAAGGAGAAACGCTGGAGGGGGCGTATTTCTACTCGGATTCGCGCAATGACTTGCCGCTATTGCTCAAGGTCGACCACCCGCAGGTGGTGAACCCGGACCCGGTGTTGCGCGCCCACGCCGAACAGGCCGGCTGGCCGATCCACCACTGGACCTGAATCAATAGAGATCAACCTGTGGGAGCTGGCCTGCCTGCGATAGCGGTGCAACAGTGAAGAATTCTTCATCTGGTGCACCGCTATCGCAGGCAAGCCAGCTCCACACTGACTGCATTTCAATCCAGGATTCGGTCAGGCTGTTGGCAATATGGACTACATCGAATGTAGGACTGGGTTCTTCTAACCCTCCACATGCCCCTCAACGCCTTGCAATGCTTTCACAGTGCCTCCATAGTGAGTCTGGACTGAGCCCGTAGCAGTAGCGTCGGGCTTTTTGCATTATGCGACCGGACCATATGGAACCGGCTCCCTCAAAGACGGCCTAATATGCGTTATCAATTGCCCCCGCGTCGAATCAGCATGAAGCATCTGTTCCCCAGCACCGCCCTCGCTTTTTTCATTGGTCTCGGCTTCGCGTCGATGTCGACCAATACGTTCGCAGCCAATAGCTGGGACAACCTTCAGCCTGATCGCGATGAGGTGATCGCCAGCCTTAACGTTGTCGAGTTGCTCAAGCGCCATCACTACAGCAAGCCGCCGCTGGACGACGCTCGCTCAGTAATCATCTACGACAGCTACCTCAAGCTGCTGGATCCGTCGCGCAGCTACTTCCTGGCCAGCGATATCGCTGAGTTCGACAAGTGGAAGACGCAGTTCGACGACTTCCTCAAAGGCGGCGACCTGCAGCCCGGCTTCACCATCTACAAGCGTTACCTGGACCGCGTCAAAGCGCGTCTGGACTTCGCCCTGGGTGAGCTGAACAAAGGTATCGACAAGCTCGACTTCACCCAGAAGGAAACCCTTCTGGTGGATCGCAAGGATGCCCCTTGGCTGACCAGCACGGCAGCGCTGGACGACCTGTGGCGCAAACGCGTCAAGGACGAAGTGCTGCGCTTGAAGATCGCCGGCAAAGAGCCCAAGGCCATTCAGGAACTGTTGACCAAGCGCTACAAAAATCAGTTGGCGCGCCTGGACCAGACCCGTGCCGAAGATATCTTCCAGGCCTACATCAACACCTTCGCGATGTCCTACGACCCGCATACCAATTATCTGTCGCCGGATAACGCGGAAAACTTTGATATCAACATGAGTCTGTCCCTGGAAGGCATTGGTGCCGTCCTGCAAAGCGACAATGACCAGGTCAAGATCGTACGTTTGGTACCGGCAGGTCCGGCGGACAAGACCAAGCAGGTCGCCCCGGCAGACAAGATCATTGGCGTGGCCCAGGCCGACAAAGAGATGGTCGATGTGGTCGGCTGGCGCCTGGACGAAGTGGTCAAGCTGATCCGTGGCCCCAAAGGCAGCGTGGTGCGCCTGGAAGTGATTCCGCACACCAACGCACCGAACGACCAGACCAGCAAGATCGTGTCAATCACCCGTGAAGCGGTGAAGCTCGAAGACCAGGCGGTGCAGAAGAAAGTCCTCAACCTCAAGCAGGATGGCAAGGACTACAAGCTGGGCGTGATTGAGATCCCGGCCTTCTACCTGGACTTCAAGGCGTTCCGTGCCGGTGACCCGGACTACAAGTCCACCACCCGCGACGTGAAGAAGATCCTGACGGAACTGCAGAAAGAAAAAGTCGACGGCGTGGTCATCGACCTGCGCAACAACGGCGGCGGCTCCCTGCAAGAAGCCACCGAGCTGACCAGCCTGTTTATCGACAAAGGCCCAACCGTGTTGGTCCGCAATGCTGATGGGCGTGTCGACGTGTTGGAAGACGAGAACCCGGGCGCCTTCTACAAGGGGCCGATGGCGTTGCTGGTCAACCGTCTCTCGGCCTCGGCTTCAGAGATTTTCGCCGGCGCCATGCAGGACTATCACCGTGCGCTGATCATCGGCGGCCAGACTTTCGGCAAGGGCACCGTGCAGACCATTCAGCCGCTGAACCATGGCGAGCTGAAACTGACGCTGGCCAAGTTCTACCGGGTTTCCGGGCAGAGCACCCAGCATCAGGGCGTGCTGCCGGATATCGATTTCCCGTCGATTATCGACACCAAGGAAATCGGCGAAAGCGCACTGCCTGAAGCCATGCCATGGGACACCATCCGCCCTGCGATCAAGCCGGCGTCGGATCCGTTCAAGCCGTTCCTGACGCAGTTGAAGGCAGACCACGACACCCGCTCTGCCAAGGATGCCGAGTTCGTGTTTATCCGCGACAAGCTGGCCCTGGCCAAGAAGCTGATGGAAGAGAAAACCGTCAGCCTCAACGAAGCGGATCGCCGTGCACAGCACTCCAGCATCGAGAATCAGCAATTGGTGCTGGAAAACACTCGCCGCAAAGCCAAGGGTGAAGATCCGCTCAAAGAGCTGAAGAAAGAAGATGAAGATGCCTTGCCGACCGAAGCGGATAAAACCAAACCGGAAGATGATGCCTACTTGGCCGAGACTGGCCGGATCCTCCTCGACTACCTGAAGATCACCAAGCAGGTGGCCAAGCAGTAAATGATGGCAATTTAATGTGACCGCTCCACGCAGTGTCATCATATAGACATCATTCTGTCGTGAAATGAAAGGACCGCAGGCTTAACGCCTGCGGTCCTTTTTTTTCGATCGAGATCGCCATGACCGTGACCGAACCGCTGGATGCATTGGGCTCAATCCTGGCTCAAGGCAGTTTGCACACCGCAGGAAGCGCGCCTGATGTTGCCCAAGCCGGATAACACCACGACTGCCCTCAGCGATGAAGGCAGTGACCTCAGCGCCCTGCTGAACGAACAGCCAGCGGTGGATCAAGACACCGCCACGGCTCAAGTGCTGGAAGCGTTCCATCACCAGGCCAATCTCAATTCACTGGCGGTGCTGGATGGCGGCGGTCGCCCGATTGGAATTGTGCACCGACACTCGCTGTCGGACGCGCTGCTCAAGCCGTTCGCGACCGACTTGTTTGCGCGCAAACCGATCAGCCGATTGATGAGCGATGATTTCCTGGCGGTGGAGTTGAGCCAGTCCTTGCAACAGGTCAGCCGTTTATTGACCAGCCGCGCACGGCAGCGCATCGAAGAAGATTTCATCATCACGTTGAACGGTGACTATCTGGGCCTGGGCCGGGTGATCGACGTGCTCAAGCTGATCACCGAACTGAAAATCCAGCAGGCGCGCTACGCCAACCCGCTGACTTTGCTGCCAGGCAACGTACCGATCCAGCAATGCCTGGCTCGGCTGTTGCAGCAACAGCGCGAGTCGCTGATCTGTTATGTGGATATCGACAGTTTCAAGCCGTTCAACGATATCTACGGCTACGGGCGTGGGGATGAAGTGCTGCTGTGCCTGGCGCAATGCCTGAACGACCAGGTAGACCCCAGCCGCGACTTTGTCGGGCATATTGGCGGCGATGACTTTTTGCTGGTGCTGGGCCCGCAGGATTGGCGCAAGCGGCTCAACCAGTTGCTGGACGACTTCCATACCCAATGCCGACGCTTTTACCGCGCCGAGCACGTGGATGCTGGTTGCTTCGTGTCACTCAACCGTCAGGGCGTGCGCCAGGAGTTCGCCTTGCTATCGCTGTCTATCGGTGTGGTGCATCTGTATCCACAGGCCTGTGCGCAACTCGATGCCAGCCAGTTGGCAGAACTGGCCTCGCAAGCCAAGCACCATGCCAAGGACGTGGCCGGCTACAGCATCCATGTGATCGACAGCCTGGACATGTACTCAGCAGCGCTTTAAGCCTCGGCGGACTCCGGGTATTCGTACTCGAACACCCGCACCACTTCCGAAGCGTGCCAGGACGCAGCCGCCACGCCATCGGAGGGTCCACTGAAGCGCCCGAGACGCTCCACACACTCAAAGAACCCGGTACGTGGCAGGCGGCTGGCACCCTGGCTGATCACCAGGGAACTGCGCAGCGGCTGCTCGGCCTTGGCATCCAGCGCCGCCAGGTGCTCCAGGGCAGCCGCCAGGGTTTGCATGGCTGGCGTCGGAAATTGCAGGCGCTCAAGCAGCGCCCGGTACGTCAACAAATGGCGCTGGCGACGCGCCTGATCCAATTCGTTGAGCAACCCATCCCAGTGTTGACGGCTGATACGTAGGCTCAAGACTCATCCCTCCAACCTGCCACGCCCAATTCCCAGGCCAGGCTGCGGCGAATGGCGGCATCCGGCTGGCGTTCACCACTTTCAATCAAACCAAGGTACGAGGGGCTGATCCCCACCGTGCGTGCCAGGGTCTCGATAGCCAGGCCCTTGGCTTCACGCAGGCCGCGCAGGTCTGCGAGCGGGCGCAGGTCCTGGTCGATGGCGGCAGAGGCGGCAGGAGAAGAAGCGGGTGTAGGTGGCTGCTGACCGGCAGCTCTTAGCAGTGCCTGGTACTGGTCCCATGGCAACACCGCATATTCGGGTGCGCCATCGCGCGAAATGATCTGAATATCCATGACTGCCCCGTAGGATAAAAACACTTACTAAGTAAGTTCTTTCCTTAGAAGTGTAATCCTAACAGCCGCGAAGGTCGCTGGGGGATCCCCGGCATCATTAGTTTTTTTGTGGGTTTTCCTGGGCCAGCAGCTCAGGCGTTGCAGGGAGGCGCTCAACCACCGCGAGTTTTTCCGGGCGTTGCGCATCCCGCCAGGCGCGAAAGGCGCTCAGTTCGCCGCTCAGGGTCTTCATGACCCATGCCAGCACCGCGATGTCGTCGAACATGCCGAACATCGGGATGAAGTCCGGGATCGCGTCAATCGGGCTCAGAAAGTACATCAACCCCGCCACCACCGAGATCAACGCCTTGGGGCTGATCGCTCGGTATTCGCCGCGCCAGTAAGCCAGGCAAAGGGCTTGGAGCAATTTGAGATCATCCTTGAGCTGGCCCAGGCGATTGCCCTGGCTTGAGCCTTTGGCCGCAACGGCAAACAGCAAGGTCGGCAAACGTCCACGGCCCAGCAGACGCGCGGCCATGGGCAGAAAACGGGTGAAGTTGAAGGGTGGTTTCATCAGGCACTCCAGTTCCAGGCGAGGTAAAAGGTTATCCACACAAATTGTGGATAACCTTGTGAACAGAGCCTGTTTTATCAGCTGAAAGCCACGGTCTATAAGGCTTACAGTCAGATCGGGCGTTTTTTGCGCACATAAAAAAAACCCAAGATTTCATTGACTTGGCCTGTATGTGCGGCTACCCGTGCTCGAGTCTTACATCAGACTGCGCGCAATGCTGCGGGTTCTATCGGATTTACCCAGAAACAACAACGCCCCGTCGAGACGGGGCGTTGTGTGTTCAGGCGCCGATTACTTCTTGGCGGCTGGTGCAGCAGGTGCGTCAGCAGCTTCTGCCTTGGCTGGGTCCTTGATGCCCAGCAGTTCCAGGTCGAATACCAGCACGGAGTTGGCTGGAATCGCCGGGCTCGGGCTCTGGGCGCCGTAGGCCAGGTCGGACGGGATGTACAGCTCGACCTTCTCGCCAACGTGCATCAGTTGCAGGCCTTCGACCCAACCCGGGATCACGCCGCTGACCGGCAGGTCAATCGGGCTGCCGCGATCCACGGAGCTATCAAAGGTGGTGCCGTTGGTGAGCTTGCCGGTGTAGTGCACAGTCACCACGTCGGTTGGCTTGGGCTGGGCGCCGTCGGCCTTCTTCACGATCTTGTACTGCAGACCGGAAGCGGTGGTGACGACGCCGTCTTTCTTGGCGTTGTCTTCGAGGAATTTCTTGCCGGCAGCTGCCGACTCTTCGCTCATTTTGGTCATGCGCTCTTCAGCACGCTTTTGCAGCGCGGCGAAGGCTTCAACCAGCTCGTCATCTTTGAGCTTCTGCTCTTTCTTGCCGACAGCATCTTCGATGCCTTGGGCTACCGCTTTGGAGTCCAGGTCATCCATGCCTTCTTGGGCAAGGCTCTTGCCCATGTTCAGGCCGATGCCGTAGGAAGCTTTTTGCGCCGGGGTTTTCAGCTCTACGCTGGTCTGCGAATCACAACCCGCAAGTACCAGGCTAACCAGGGCCACCGCCGCCGCCAACCGATGCTGTTTCATGCTATTTCCTTGTTCATGCGCCAAAAGGGCATTCGAATAAAGTCGCGAGCTTATCAGGCGGCCACGACCAATGGCTACCGGCATGTGAGCAGGAAACTTCTGATAAGTTCACGTGTTTAAAAGCATTTCCATTTATCATGGGGCACCGCGACGGATCGCGGGACCGCCTGCCAGCAGGCTCATCGCTACTTGCCGCACCTGTGGCGCAGTGGCATAACAACGCGACAATTCGACAAGGATAGTTATCTTGCGCACTTTTTCCCGTGTTTTACTCCTGATACTGATCGCCCTGGGCCTGATTCTGGCCGTGGTGCTCTATTACACCGTCAACCCCAAGCTACCCGACTACGTGCCAGTAAAGCAGGTGCACTACCAGGATCAATGGAGTGCCGCTGACCGTCAGACCTACTACTTCACGCCCCAGGGCACCCAGGTAAAGGGCCTGCACTACGATTGGTTCACGGCCCTGGAGCTGCCGTTCTCCGAGCAACGCTTTGCCGCGCCGGAGTACCTGGCGCGCTTTGGTTTTCTGGTCGACCCCAAGCAAGTGCCCACCCCGCAAAACCCTGGCAACCTGCCGGTAGGTTTTGCCCGACACCAGAACGCCGACAGCCAGGTTCAATACCTGGACATCACCTGTGCGGCCTGCCACACCGGTCAATTGCACTTCAAGGGCCAGGCCCTGCGTATCGACGGTGGCTCGGCGCAACACGTGCTGCCCTCCAGCGTACCCACCTTGCGGGGCGGCAGTTTTGGCCAAGCCCTGGTCGCCAGCCTTGCCGCTACGTATTACAACCCGTGGAAGTTCGAGCGCTTCGCCCGCAAAGTCCTGGGTGATCAGTACGATACCCAGCACAATCAGCTGCGCCAGGACTTCAAACAATCGCTGAACCAGTTCCTCAAAGTCGCCTGGAATGATACCCATCGCGGCCTCTATCCCACCGAAGAAGGCCCCGGTCGTACTGACGCCTTCGGGCGCATCGCCAATGCCAGCTTTGGCGACGCTATTTCCCCCGACAATTATCGTGTCGCCAATGCCCCAGTGGACTACCCGCAGTTGTGGGATATCTGGACATTCGACTGGGTGCAGTGGAATGGCTCGGCTCAGCAGCCCATGGCGCGCAATATCGGTGAAGCCCTTGGTGTAGGCGCAACCCTGGCCTTCTTCGACAGTGCCGGCCAACCGCTCCAGGGCGACGCTCGCTACCCGTCCAGCGTACGCGTGCGGGACCTGCACCTGATCGAAGAAACCCTGCAACGCCTCAAGCCGCCAACCTGGCCGGAGGACTTGTTCGGCGCCATCGACAAACCCCTCGCCGCCCAAGGCCGCGCACTCTTCGCCGAAAACTGTGCTGGCTGCCATATACCCGCGGTCACCGAGGAAAATGGCCGCCCGGTGCAGCAGTTGAAAATGCTGCCGGTGGACTACATCGGCACCGACCCCGGCACCGCCAGCAACATTGCCGACCAGCGTTATGACCTCAGCGCCCTGCAATGGGACCCGGCCGAACTGGCCCAACTCAATGTTGAACTACACCCTGCGCCCACCGCGCCACTGGATCTGAAAAAAATGTCCGTGGCCCAGGGGCTGGCCTACGTCACCGCCTTTGTCGAAGAACATGCCTACCGCGCTGCCGGCGTGACCCCGGCCGAGCGCCCGAGCCTGGACGGGTTCGGCCTGCCGATTGGCGTGCGCGAATTACGCGCCTATAAAGCGCGACCACTGGCAGGCGTATGGGCTACCCCGCCGTTCCTGCACAACGGTTCGGTGCCGACGATCTACCAACTGCTTTCGCCCCAGGACGAACGCAGCACCACCTTCTATAAAGGCACGTTCAACTACGATCCACACCATCTGGGTTTTGAAACCGCCTCGTTCAAGAATGCCTTCCTGTTCGATACCCGAATCACCGGCAATCACAACAGCGGCCACGAATTCCGCGCAGGCGCGCGGGGCAATGGCGTCATTGGCCGTGGCTTGCTGCCCCAGGAGCGCTGGGCGCTGCTCGAGTACCTCAAAGTACTGGGCGGCCCGCTGGAGCACCAACTGCCATGATTATTCGATCACAAAACAAGGAACGTTCCATGCTCGCTCGTCTCTGGCTGCGCCTCGGCGCTTTTCTCGGCAAGACCCTGTTGTGGCTGGTGGGCGTTGGGCTGTTGGGGTGGCTACTGGCGACCATATGGTTCGCCTGGCAGCACAGTGGCCCGGTGTCAGCGGATGAACAGATCCCGCCGGGTGAAGCAGCGATGACCCAAGGCATCATCCAGACCGCCGTACGCATCGTTGACCAGCACCGCGAAGGCACTCGCTACCTGCGCGATGCCCATGCCAAGGCCCATGGTTGCGTGAAAGCCGAGGTCAGCGTTCTGGCGGATCTCGACCCGGCCTTGCGCCAGGGCGTGTTCGCAGAGCCGGGCAAGGTCTGGCAGGCGACGATGCGCCTGTCCAACGGCAACGCCTACCCACAATTCGACAGCATCCGCGATGCCCGCGGCATGGCGATCAAGCTATTGGATGTGCCGGGCAAGCAACTGATGGCCGACCAGCAAGCCCGCACCGAGCAGGATTTCGTGATGTTCAGCCACCCGAATTTCTTTGTCAGCGATGTCGCCGAATACGCGCAGAACATCGGCGCGCAAGCGGATGGCAAGAAGGTCCTGGCGTTCTTTCCCAAGCTCGACCCGCGCAGTTGGCAAGTGCGCCACCTGTTTATCGCCCTGGCAACGCTGGCGCCCGCACCGGCCAGCCCGACGCAGACGACTTACTTTTCAGTGTCGCCCTACAAGTTTGGCGCGGCCAACGCCAAGTTTCGCGTCGCGCCCGACCCGCAAAGCTGCCCGGAATACGTACTGCCTAAACAGAACCAGGCCCTGCCGAACTTCCTGCGCAGCGCCCTCAATCAGCAACTGTCCACCGACCGCGTAGCGGCCTGTTTCGTGCTGCAGATCCAACGGCAGAACCCGCAAAAGTTCATGCCCATCGAAGACACCAGCATCGAATGGAAAGAAAGCGATGCGCCGTATGAAACCGTGGCCAAGGTCAGGATTCCTGCCCAGGATTTCGACACGCCGGCGCAGAACCTGGCCTGCGATAACCAGCCGTTCAACCCTTGGTTCGGTGTGGAAGCACACCGCCCCATCGGCGGCATCAACCGGTTGCGAAAGGCGGTGTATGAAGCGGTCAGCGACTACCGTCACAGCCGCAATGCGCCGTAGCGGCCGTTGCGCGTAAAGAGCGCGTAACAATGGGCCCGGCGCCGTAAGGTTTGCGTCGGGTCTATTGAAGCCAGGAAGCCGAGGCCCTAGCGTGATCGTCAACTCAAATCTAAGCAGGAAATCACCGTGGAAAGCTCAACTCTCGGCATGCTCGTGCTTTCAATAATTGCAGTGTTCGGCACCGCGTCGTTTATTTTCGAACACTTGGCCGTTCGCCAGACACGCAAGAAAAAACTCAAATAACCCAGCAGTACTCGCCTGGCTTGGGAGTCAGCCGAACCTGTCCGAGGCAGACTTGCCCATACGCTCGAACTCCAACTCAAGATCATCGTCTGCAATAACCCCTGCGCAGTACAAGCGCAGCAGCATGTACAACGGAACAAGCATCCGCCCCGTCTTTTCAATTCGACTTCCTGAACTCTGGGTGACACCAAATTTCGCCCAGAAATCCGCCTGGGTCATCCCTTTTTTCGTTCGAAAAAAAATGACCTCATTCACAAACTTTGAACATCTATACATAAACGCCCAACTCCCGCTCAGAAGAAGGGGATCTTCACATACTCCTTGATATCAGGATACCTATCAACACTTATAGTTTAACGCTTATGCAATCTGCATAAAGCTATGCACTTCGAAGCCGAGGAAGCCAGCATGAAATATCTAATAGACAAACGCGAGAACATATCACCACGTTATCTGGAGGGCATGCATAAACTTCGGGCTTCAATCTTCAAGGATAAAAAAGGCTGGGATGTGTCGATAATTGCCGACATGGAGATAGATGGTTACGACGCCTTGGCCCCCACTTATATGCTGCTGATCGATGATATCAACGAAAACAAAGTGGCGGGCTGCTGGCGTATATTGCCAACCACAGGTCCCTATATGCTCAAAGACACGTTCCCCAACCTGTTGACCACTAAAAAACCTCCGCGTGCCGCCAACATCTGGGAGCTTAGCCGATTTGCCATAAGTGCCAGTGAGCGCGGCGGCTTCGGCTTTTCCAATACCGCCATGAAGGCCATTGGTCACCTCATCAGGCATGCGCACTCGCAGCACGTTGAAAAGCTCATCACCGTTACTTCCGTGGGTGTCGAAAAGATGCTGATGAAAGCGGGGCTGGAGTTGGTCAGACTAGGCCCGCCCCTGACTATCGGCGTAGAACGAGCCATCGCTGTTGAAGTTAACTTGAGCAACAAGACCCTGGACGCAGTCAATGCTATTTGATCTGAGTACTTGACGCCGCTGAAGAGTGAGGCGGGCTACGATGTCGCCAGGGCCGTGCAACTTCAAGCGAACGTGCAAGTTGCAGCAGCAAGGCCTCATTGCCCATCTTTGCGATGAACTGTGTGCCGATGGGAAGTCCTGTTTCGTTCCAGTACAGAGGCACACTCATCGCCGGTTGCCCGCTCATATTGAACGGTGTCGACCACCCCATATATTCCATGACAGTGCGCGAATGTTCTGCAAGGCGATTGCCCAGTCGCAGGGGCCAGTCCATTCCCCATTTACCTAATACTCTACGCGATAGGCGATCCTCCAACGGACTCAAGCGAAACGCTCCCACCTTCGATGCCAACTGGTTGGCTACCGGCGTCACCAGCACATCGTAGTGTTCATGAAAGGCGCTCATGATGCGCCCCTGATGAAGCGCCAACTCTCTCGCCCTGGCGAGATCGACCGCTTTGAGGATATGGCCCTGCCGGGCCAGGGCCCAGGTCCCGCTCTCGAAATCCGCGTAAGTCGCCACGCGATCAAGCATGCGCCCCGCGTTCTGCACCAGGCTCGCCATTTCCCCGCACACCAGGGTCAGCATGGCTTCGCATAATTGATCGGGGGATGCCAAGGGTGGATGGGCTTCAACCACCTCGTGCCCAAGGTCCGTCAACAGCTTCAAACTGCTTTCCAACGCGGCGCGACAGTCGGGACTCAAATCCCCACCCAGAAAAGGCTTGAAGGTGTAAGCAATGCGCAGCCTGCCAGGCGCATCGCCGATACCCGCAAGAAACGATTGAGCCGGTGCGGGCCAACGGTAAGCATCAGCATCATCACTTCCCGCAATCAGGATATCGAGCATGGCAGCACTGTCGCGCACGCTTTTTGAGACCGCGTGTTCAACTACCAGACCCTGCCATAACTCTGAAAAATGCGGCCCGCAGGGAGACCGACCACGTGTTGGCTTGAGGCCGAAAACCCCGCAATGGGAAGCGGGTAGCCGAATTGAGCCACCTCCATCGCTGCCGTGGGCAATCGGGGTCATGCCCGCCGCGACCGCTGCACAGGCACCGCCGCTGGAGCCGCCCGGCGACAGTTCCAAGTTCCAGGGGTTACGTGTGGCACCGGTTGCATCAGACTCGGTATAGGGATGCAAGCCCAACTCCGGCGTCGCGGTTTTACCGACAAAGATCAACCCCGCCTGTCGATAACGCTTGATCGTCTGCGAGTCCTCCCTGGCAACATAGTGCGCGAACAGCCGGGAGCCGTTACGTGTGGGGCAGCCCTGAATTTCCGCAAGCAGGTCCTTGACCAATAAGGGGACGCCGGACAACGGGCCGTCTGCCAATGGCACCTCGCATTGTGCCTTGGCCTCGCGCTCAAGAAGATGCACCACCGCGTTGATCGCGCCATTTCCTGCGTCGATCCGCTGAACGGCGGCGCTCACAAGCTCCAGAGGGGTTACTTCTTTAAGGCGCACCATCTCAGCCAGCGCAATGCCGTCCAACTGGTCGTATTCAGGAAAGTGGAACGCGCTGACCATAAGAACCCTTATTTGAAGGCGTTATCGATAATCCGCATCAGGGCGTGACCAGGCCGGAACGGATGCCGCTGATCACGGCATGCTGGCGTGATTCAGCATTGAACTTACGCATAAAGTTGGTGACATGGTAATTAACTGTAACTTCTGCACAGGACAGAATTCGCGAAATTTCCCAAGAGGTTTTACCGGCGGCCACCCACTTCAGACATTCCAGCTCACGAGCGGTCAACTTCGGTGGTTTTTCGACCTCCTTTTCAGCAGCACTCTGTATTTTCTGGAACGATTCGATCAGATAATCACGCATCAAGGCAAATTGTGGCAGCCCCTTGGAACGAATGACGTCGGCCGGTGACTTCTCATCCGTAATAAAGTTCAACATTCCGAACTCTCCGCGCGGCCCATGGATGGGCATACACAGCCCCGAACAAACACCACTGGCGCTCGCAGCCTCATACAATTGCTGTTCGGGCTTGTTAATAAAATTTTCCTTTGTCCAGACCAACGGCAATGAACTGTTCAAGCAATGAAACACAACAGGGTCGACTTCGTAATAGGCATTCGCGTCATAGATACTGCGCCATGACCTGGAATAATTACTGATGATGGTCGAAGAGCTGAAAGGCGTACTGATCGTGGGCTTAACCCCAAACAGCACCGAAGAAAATCCATACTCTTTCGCCAAGGCAAACAGCACTTTACTCCAGGCCTCCAGCGTCTCACACATCAGAATGTCTTCAAGCATCTTAACCTCCTTGTTATATGGGGACTATTAGTGGCCGCCCCACATTGAATGGCCACTATTCGAAGAGCAACGCTCACCTTGTTAGGCAGGTTGGATCCAATCCACTTCAAGAAGTAAGTTAACGAAAAAACATAGATTGTCAAATTAAACAAAAGTCATAATGGCGCGCATTAAGTCCCGCGACGAATGGTTCAATCGCGCCTGTCAAGATAGTGCATAAGTGTGTTATGGAAGTGCCGTATCCTGGATTCATGAAGATCGCTCAATACCAGCGGGTCATTGCTCAAGGCTTGCAGGCCCGCACGCATATTCTTGATATTGTCCATGTCCTGATCGTATACATAGCCTAACCAGTCAGGCAGTACACCGGCGTGCTCATAGGTGTCGTCCGGCCCCATTTCCACGGTCGCTGCAGGCTCGGGTCGCTGCGCGCCCTTGGGTATGTCGACCAAGTAGAAAAGATCGAAGATGCAGCTATTATGGTCGTTTTGGTTGGGGCGAAAACGCAGCACGGGCGGCAGAGAAATGCCGCGAAAGAAGATCATATTCGGGAACAGCGAATACTGCAGTACATCGACGGCTTCAGCGTCAGACAACCCACTGACATCCCTGCCACTGGCCAACCCGTATTGCAAACGCATCACACTGGCCATGTAGCGCCTTGCTGTCATGCCGGCCTGAAGGTGAGGGGCGTAGGGGCCGCTTTTCCCATTGAGTACGTTGCGATGAAATTGATCCATGATCGCCTGTTCGGACAGCGGCTCATGATCCTCGCAGACCGACAGCCCGACCGCGTGAAAACTGCGGCTCACATGACGCTCATCGGGTCGAACATCGTATTGCAGGGTATCGCTCAGATGGGCCCATGTATGCCCGTGCGTCTCGGGGGCATGCAACCCTTCCATGAAGGACTCCATGACGTTTTTCCAGTTCGCCGGGAGTATGTGCCGGCTGTGCCCCGCAATGTACTTGCCCTCATACTGATTGATGGCCAACTCACCGGGCAGGCTCTCCATATAATCGGCCAAAGGCTCGCAGGCAGGATCCATATTGATGAAAATGAAACCGCCCCAGGTGTCTGTCTTGACCTCCAGCAAACGGCGACCCTCCCAGTCAAGGTGGGCAAAATCCCATGCCGCCGGTATGCGCTTGAGGGTGCCATCCAGGTCCCAGGCAAATCCGTGATAGGGGCAACGCAGTTCTCGCACGCTCGAATCGCCCGAGCACAGGCGCCGGCCACGGTGACGACAACTGTTGTAGTAGGCCTTGATTTCCAGTGCTTCGTTACGAACGAGGATGAAGGATAACTCGCCGATCTCGTAGAGCGTCAAATCCCCCGCCTCTGGAATTTGTTCCTCCCGCGCAGCCATCTGCCAAACTCGAGACCACATCCGATCCATTTCCAGTTGATGAAAACCGGCAGACAGATAGGCGTCGCGATCAACCTCCATCCTGTACCGGCCTGCGGGAAAATGCTCCCGCATATCGGCCGGGACACTGCTCTGATCGTCGCGTGCCAGGACCTCTTGATAATCGATGGGCATGGACAAGTCCGCGACGTGCTCGATCAATTTGCTTTTCATCTTCCCTCCTTTGATGCCGTGTGGATGAGCAGGCTGGACTTATGCATCCGCCTGGGAACCCGGCATCACCGGGCTGAGGTTCTTGATATACGCCGTCACCACTCCCAACAACCCCAGGTGGTTATACAAACCAAAATGATCCATGCCAGCGATTTCCGAATAGTCAGCACCCTCATGCAGTTCGATAAAGCGCTTTGACTCATGGGGGCTCACAGCTTCATCACAGGTGCCGGCGATGACATGGCACGGTACCCCGAGTTGCTCATCCTGCAGCGGGTACTCGCCGACTTGCAGCGCGGTAATAGCCCGGCTATAGCAATACAGCGACTCCGCGGATTCAAAGGGCAGGCTCGTCAGGTGGATAAGGTTCGGATCCGTCGCGTCGAGGATCTCGCTGGATTGGCGGCTCTGTGTCGCACTCTCGGTATTCTCACTGCCGGAGCGCGCAAAAAACGACGCGTGAAAGCGCTCTGCCTGGCTACGCGACTGTGAAATAAGCGGCAACACCTGCCGCAGGTTGCGCATGAAAGCGGTCTCCTCTTCCTCTGCGCTCACCAGGCCATACGCGCCACTGATAAGCGTCAGGCTCGCGACTTCTTTCAACTTGCGGGCGTGATAGGCGATGTAGGCCCCCGAACACCAGCCGATCAGATGTGCTTTTTCTATATTGAAGTAATCAAAAATCCGCTGCAGGTCGCCGATATGCGCCGCAACACTGACGTCAATGGTGTCGATATCATCCACGGGGCTGGGGATACCGCGGCTTTCCCAGGTAACAAAGCGGAAGTCATCTTCCAGGGCCTCCCTGAGGCGGTTGGCCAGTTCCAAAGGCATGCCGACTGCGTTGATGAAGACCACGGTTTCCTTGCGCTTGTCCGCCGAGGCATAGACATTGAGGGGCACCCGGTCTTGTGTATCGATCACGTATTGACGCAAGAGGTCAGGTTTGCGTTGGCTCAGCGCCACCACCCCACCCTTGATGTAGCCCTCGACGTCTGCAATCGTCAGCGCACAGCCGCCTCCATCGGCCCGAAGAAAGGTCTTGGTGTTGTGGATGTAGGGGTTGTAAAACACGGTTTTACGGGCCAGCAGTTTCTCGATGGCCGAGGGGTTTTCCAGCCCGCTTTCATCGATCTGCAAACCACTGAGCTCAATGGCCCGGGAAATAATATCGAGCAACACGCGCACTTCGATATTGGTCGACGACGTGGCGTGGAAGATGCCCCGCGGGCAACTCGCCAGATTGTCGTACACCCGCATGATGTCCTGGCACACCTGATCTACTGGCACCAGGTTGACCCTGGCGTGGGGCTTACCCGACAGGCGCACGGTTTGTTCAGTGTTGCGCATGGCGCGCTTGAGGCGGTTGACCTCCCTCAGGAACCCATACAGGCCAGTGGTGCTGCCACCTGCGGATTGAGTGGCCTGCGGACCGATAACAATCGACGGTCGGATAATCACCAACTCAATTCCACTGGCAGTGCACAGGCGGTCAATCAAGTGCTCGGCCGCACATTTGGTTTCTTCGTAATAGTTATTGAATTCAGTGCTCTGGTGCAGGCATTCCTCCACCTCACCCGAACCAACGCCTGCGGTATAAGCAGTCGAGATATAGAAAAACGTCTGGCAGCCCAACGCCTGTGCTGCATGGAACGCATGGGTCAGGCCGTTGATATTGTGCTCATAGATAATGTCGCGGTTCTTTTCTTCGAAATTGAGCGATGAAGCAAAGTGCAGGAAGACCGCCTGCTCCGAGGCCTGCGCCCGGGACTGAGCGATATCCATCCCCGCCAACGGCTGGGTGATATCGGCGCGCCGGGCTTTCAAGCCGGCAAAAGAGAGTCGCGCGTCAGTGGCAGGATAATGCTGGCCCGCCGAGAGCACCGCATCGCGGATACGATGTCGGCACTCATTGTCGTCGCGCCCCCTGACCAGGCAGGTCACATCGAACTCACCGGTGAGCAAATGCCGATAGATAAAATGGCTTCCCAGAAAACCAGTGCCGCCGGTCACATAGAGCTTTTTCATGTCGCCTTCCTCAAACGGTAAATGACGGGCCTGCTCAGGCCGGTTCATGGGCCTGTTGCAAAGCCATCTGGCGCAATTGATTTTTGGCAATCTTGCGCAAGCCGGCACGGGGAAAATCTTCCAGGAAAATAATTTCGCGAGGCCGCTTGAAGTCGGCCAGGCGCTCGCGGCAGGCCTGTTCGATATGCCGCCTGGCGAGCGCCTGGTCCTCACGACCGCTAGCGTTGAGCACGGCAAACAACACCGGTGTTTCCGTCAACAAGGGATCGGGGCGCGACACTACCGCCACTTCGCTGATCATGGCGCTGGCGTACGCAGCGAACTCAATCTCCGAAGCCGATACGTTTTCCCCGCCCACCTTGATGATGTCTTTCAAGCGCACATCAAAAAACAGCACGCCCTCGGTAGTCTCGAAAAAGCGGTCGCCGGTGATGTACCAACCGTCCTCTGTGAAGGCGTCGCGGGTTTCGCCAGGCTTGTTGAGATAGCCCAGAAACAGATTCTTGCCGGGTTGCGCGTTGAACTGCAGATCGGCACTGATTCGCGCATTGAACGGCCCGGCATTCGTGACGGGATCGGTCAACCGATAGCGGTAGCCACTCACTGGCTTGCCAATCGAATAATTGAGGTCCGCGCTGTGCTGCTCGCTCGTCACACTGCCAATGGCAAACAGCTCAGTCATGCCCCACCACCCTACGGTCTTCACACCAAACAGCGCCTCCACGTCGGTGTTGCGGCTGGGAAAGCCCCAAAACCTGAAGCTGTGTCGAACCGGTTTCTCCAGGGCTGCCAGGGCATGACAAACGAACGGCAGGATCGCGGCCCATGTGCATTCAAAGTGTGCCGCATCGCTCCAGAAGCGTTGGGGGTTGAACACCCGCCGCAGCACCATGGCGGCTCCCGAAAACAATGAGGTGAGCACTTGATAGGAAAAAGCCATGGTGTGGCAGAGCGGAAAAAACACCAGCGTCACATCGTTTTCGGTGACCTGCAGGTGCTCGATATTGGACTGCGCTGACCACACCAGGTGCGCGTGGGAGATGACGACGCCCTTGGGCTGGCTGGTAGTGCCCGACGTATAGAGGATCAGCGCTGGATGATCGCCTGCGACGCACGCCATGCCGACGCAGGCCCCCCGCATGGAGACGAGCTCATCGATGCCAGGAAAAACGGAGCACTCGCCGGTGTCCTCGTCCGAGGCTGCCACCACTACCAGGGAAGTATGCAGGTCGCCGGCAAACAACCCCAGGTCATTGAGTGAGGTGACGACCATCTTCGGCGCAGCATCGCTGACGATGTAGCGCATTTCTTCCTGACTGAGGCGATTACCCACTACTACAGCGGTCGCTCCGAGATAGGCGCAGGCGAATACCAGGATCAACGCATGGGCTTCGACATCGAGGCACAGCACGATTCGATCGTCACGCTTGATACCCAGCCCGGCCAAGGCCACCGCTGCGTTGCTGATAGCTTGATGAAGCTGGGCATAGGACAGCTTCGCGGCACTGCCCAGATCCGGTAAGTGCAGCGCGGTACGCTGGGCATGCCGATCGCACACCTGCGCTAATGCCAGGCATACATTTGCACCGACGCCAGGGGTCAACTGTTCCATCTCACATTCCCTTGCCATACCAAAAATAGAAGACGCACATTGCCAGCCGCGGTGCCAGGCGAAGCAGGCTCACGTACCGCACTCCGGCCTGGCCTGTGCGCGTTGCTCGATCATCACGTCGCTGTCGATCAGATGCACCTTGTAGGTCGTCAGTGCGCAGCGGGTATGCGGCCCCAACGCCTCGCCCGTCTCCAGGTCGAACCTGGCGCCGTGGTGCGGGCAAATCAGTTGGCCGCGCCGGATCAAGGCGCCGTCCATCGTCTTACCCTGATGCGGGCAGCGGTTTTCCACGGCATAGACCGCCTGCCTGGCCTGGCAAAGCAATATCGCCTGCCCTTCTACTTGAACAGCCAGCGTGCCGCCTTCCTCCAGCGCATCCCGCTTCGCGGCGAACTGACAAGCGGGCGGATGCTCTACCAACGGCGACGACGCCTTCACGACCTCACTGCTCACGTTGGGCGAACCACTGGACGATCTGGTCGATACTGCAACCGTAGAGGCCAACTGCATCCTTTTGCGCAACGGTGACCTGGCTGACACGCTCAAGCTGCGCGAACAGTGCCATCATGGTCAGCGAGTTGATTTTCAATCGAGTCTCGATCAGTGGCACATGTGGCTCGACCGTCACGGCTCGGCCCAGGGTGGCCTGCAACGCGTCCTGGACGGTCTGGCGAGTGATCTGCATCTACGCCTCCTGTGGATGCCGGCGACCCGGGCATCGGTGCGGATTGGATTTTTATATTCCCCATCTTCCTGGCGGCCATCAACCTATAAGCCTTATGGGGAGACATCTTCCCGCGCCCATGAAAAACTTACCGCACGCGGGCTTTCAGTCTTCAACTGGCCAATAGCGTTGACGGGCGAACGGATACGTGGGCAATGACAGTTTCTGTGCCTTTACCAAGCGGTAATAATCCAGCCAATCAAAGCTGACTCCGGCCTGCACAACGTCGCAGGCAAAGCGTTCCACGTCAGCGAACGTCAGCATTTCCTCGGCCAGATGCACGCAGCGCCCGGACGATGGCACGGTTACAGCCCAGGCCTGGCGGCTGACGACGAGCACTGCAACCTGGGCCGAATCAGGCCAGCCAGGGGAAGCAAGCTGGGCGGCGCCCTGCCCCTCCTGCACAAACGCGCTCAACCACTCAGGGCTAGCGTCTAGTGCCGACGATGCGCCGCACCCGAGCTGCAGACAGCGGTTGATCCAGTGGCCGTAACCCCTGTCGATCACGGCCTCGAACACCATCCCCCAGCGCACCAACTGTTGATACAGCGCCACTTCGAACGCCAGTTCGGCGCAGCGAGCCGCCGCTTCAACGGTCTGTGGCGTACTGGAGAGACGGCCCAGGCACTCTGCGTAATCATCGGCCATGCGCTGGTATCTCGGCGCCGCCAGCCATGCCTGCCGACTGGCATCGTCAAGGTGCTGCGGCTGCTCGCACAGGTAATACACCAGGCGCGGCGTGAACGTCGCCGGCGCATCCAGCACGCTGTGTGCGGCCTCTTCAAAAAACCTGTCCACGTCTATGCCTGCTTTCAACACACCAGCGAACCGCTCGCGATGTGCGCTGCGGCTGATGTTTATGGTATGCGCCAGCGCCAGACGATCAATTGGCCCGCTGTCACGGACGAAATGGGCGAACCGCAGCAGGTATTGGCGTAGTTGCTCTCGCGTTGCGGCAGACAGACAAATCGGCACGTCCACCGCTGCGTCGGTCCCGCGCACCAGAGCTGGCGCAACGGACTGCAGCACGCTGAACACATTGGTGCCGCCGATCCCCAGGCAATTGATCGCTGCCAACCGCGCAGTGTCGGCGGGTTGCTCCAGCGCCTGCGACCACACCCGGGTGTCCTGGCTGACCCGGAACGGCGAATGCTCGAAATCGATGCGCGGATTGGGCGTGGTGAAATTGAGTGAAGGCACCAGGGTGTCGTGCTTTAGCATCAACGCCACTTTGATCAGGCTGGCGATGCCGGCTGCCTGTTCAAGGTGACCAATATTGGATTTGACACTGCCTATCGCACAAAAACCGTGGTCATGGGTATCCAGGCGGAAGGCTTTTTCAAGCGCCTTGATTTCCAGAGGGTCGCCCAGGCTGGTGGCGGTACCATGACACTCCACATAACTGATCTGCCGCGCATTGGCGCGCGCCAGCGTGATCGCCCGCACCATGGCTTTGGCCTGCCCTGGCACACTGGTGGCGGTGTAGCCGATTTTCATCGCCCCATCATTGTTGACATGGCTGGATTTGATCAGCGCATACACATGATCACCATCGCGTATCGCGTCGGCGTGGCGGCGCACGATGACGCTCGCCACGCCGCTGCCGAACAACGTGCCGCTGGCATCACTGGAAAACGGACAGCAACGACCGTCGCGAGACAATAACGGGCTCTGTCCGAGGGGATAACCGGTATGGTGCGGAATACGAATGGCGGCTGCCCCCACCAGCGCAGTGTCGACCTCCCCCAGGCGCAGAGCGTTGCAGGCCAGGTGCAACGCCACCAGCGAACTTGAACACGCGGTCTGCACGGTCATGCTCGGGCCTGTCAGGTTGAGCTTGAAGGACAGGCGCGTGGCGAGAAAATCCTTGTCGTTACCCTGGTGAACCAGGCTGGCGGTTTCATGATGCAAGGGGTCGAGACGGTCACCAAACTGATGCAAATAGCTGGTGGTGATGCCCCCCATGCATGCATAGACACCCGTCACGCCGGCTTGAGCCGCCTTGACATGCCCGGCATCCTCAAGCGCCTCATACCCCACCTCCAGCAACAGTCGATGCTGCGGATCGAGCAATATGGCCTCGCGCGCGGAAACCCCGAAGAACCGCGCATCGAACCATTCGATGCCTTCAAGCACCGGGCTGCGCCGGATATAACCAGGCTCGCTCCATTGCTCGCGGGTGACACCCGCCGCGCTCAGTTGCTGATCGTCAAGGTCAACGATCGACTCGCGGCCCTGGCGCAGGTTCTCCCAGAACACTCGCTGGTCAGGTGCACCCGGAAAGCGGCATGCCAACCCGACAACGGCCAGGTCGCCCAGATGGCTCTCTAGGGCCTGGCTCACAGTTGGCGCAGATCACGCAGTTGGGCGTCCAGCGGGTCCGGACTCGGCCCCGGCACACCCTGTTGCGCATACGCTCGACACAAGTCCGCCACGGTCACGATGCTGGTGATCGCCACGGCATCGGCGAAGGGGTCTGTTCCATAAACCGCTTCCAGGTTGCTGATCAGCGTCGCCAGATCCAGGGAGCTCAGGCCCAAGTCGCTGAAGCGGCTGTCAATTTCCACCGCCACCAAAGGCCCACCCTTCGCCCCCAGAACCTGAGCGATCTGGTGCTCTACTTGATCGAATACTTGATCCATGACTTGATGATTCAGCATGTGAAACCTCCATCGACTGCGATGTTTTGACCGGTGACAAAGGTGCCCCGGTCTACCAGGTACAGGATCAGATCCGCGACTTCCTGCTGGGTACCCAGACGCCCCAACGGTGTGCGGCGCTCGATCCTGCTGAGTGTCTGGGGGCTCAGGTCCTTGACCATGTCGCTGGAAAAGTAGCCAGGCGAAACTGAGTTGACGCGAATGCCCCGTGGGCCCAGCTCCTTGGCCAGGCTGCGGGTCAAGCCATCCATCGCGGCCTTGGTTGCGCTGTAAACCGTCAGGCCGGAATGACCCCGCAGGGCATTGATAGATGACACATTCACCACGCTGCCCGCGCCACGCTTGAGCAGCTTGGCCGTGACCAGCTTGGTCAGGTACAACTGGCCCTTGAGGTTGATATCAAGCGCACTGTCGATGTCCGCCACGCGCATCGTGCTGAGGATGCCTTCAACACCGGTGGCGGCATTGTTGACGAGCCCGTCGAGGCCACCGAAGCGCTTTTCCACCTGCTGGACGAAGGCGGTGAGCGCTGAGTAGTCGGTGCAGTCCAGTGCCTGCCAATGAAAGTCGGCACGCTCGCTCAACTCCGTGACAGCCGGGGACTCTCGACGACTGAAGGTCGCGACGTTATAGCCTGCCTCCAGGAAACATCGGACCGTCGTCAATCCCAGGCCCTGGCTACCGCCACTGACAATGATGGTGCCCTTTACCGCAGATGGAGCGCTGTCATGGCGAGTGTGTAAAGCGTCAGAAACTGCATCAGTCATTGCGAGGCCACCTTGATTTTCTTGAATCGATCGCTGTGCAGGCGCCCGGTCACAAATTCGATATGACGCGGCACCTTGAAATCTTCCAACCCTTGCTGGCAATGCAGCATGATCTGGCGCTTGGCGTCGTCGGTGTCCAACTCACCCTCCAGAACGACCGTGGCGGCCACGATCTGCCCGGTGACCGGACTCTTGCGCCCCCATACCACGGCATCCTTGACGAAGGGGAGGCTCAACAGCCGACTCTCGACTTCTACCGGCAGCACTTTGAGCCCTCCCACATTGATCAGGCTTTCTCCACGCCCGAGGATGCGGAAATAATCGCCACGGGTTTCAACCATATCCCCCGTGCATAGCCAGCCCTCCTGATCGATCACCGACGGCGCGTTCAGATAGCCGAGCATCGCGGTGCGGGTCTTGATCCACAGAATCTGATCAACCACCTTCACCTGCACATCGTCAGTGGCAATTTGAATCCACAGCGAGTCACTCGACTCCGAGCGCGTGGAGAGGATGCCCAGCTCGCTCATGCCATAGGTCTGCTTGAAACGCACAGCCGGGAACACCTCGTTCAGCGCGGCCAGGGTCGATTCGGGCATGGTCTCGGTGCCGTAGGTCACCAGTTCCAGGCTGGAAAGATCGTAGGTCTCGTACGCCCGTCCCCATAGCAGCATGTTGAGAAATGTAGGGGTGGCGGGAAGGAGCTGGATCCGGTGTTCAGCAATCTGCCGGCAAATGCTCACGGCGTCGCGGGAATCGAGCTTGACCAGTGTCGAGCCGCTGAATAAACAGTGCAGCAACGTATTGAAACCGCCGATATGGTCCAGCAACAGGAATGCAGCCGTGGTACGAGGCCTTGAGCGCGGCGCATCGCGGTATTTGGCAAAAAGCCTTTCGAGGCTGAGCAGGATGGCCTTGGGCTCGCCGCTGCTGCCTGAACTGAGCAATATCAGACCGGCTTCTCGGCGATCGAACAGGCCTGCCACCAACTCGTGGGTGGGCAACTGTGTGGTTAACGCCTGCAGATCGCCGGGGTGATCGGCGTCGATGATCCAACTGGCCCCTGTCGTACGTGCCACCGCCGCGCAGCGTTCAGACGAACTGCGATTGAGTGGCACCACCACGCAATGCCGGGTGTACAAGGCCAGAATCGCCCCCACCATCGCGCAGCTATAATCACCATTGACGATTACCGTGCAGCACGCGATGTTCTGGTGCGCCAGAAGCGCCCGCCAGGACATCATCGCTTGCCCTATGGCGTTGAAGGAGGACTGCTGCCCATCGGCGATCAGCGCAATGCCGTCGCCGAACGAAGCCAGGCGGTCGCTGATCCAATTACGTTCCTCTCTCATGTCTGCCTGTGCTCCTGTTGCTGTTTGCCAAAACACCGCACGAACGCTCAAGGCGATGCGCGAGCCATCCTGGCCGACAACCCGACCAGCCCTCCAATCAGTAACCGCGCCAGCCTGGCCAACCTTCCGGGAGCGCGAAAGCCCCAGATGGCATCCATCCAGGCGGGCAATTGCAGCAACTCCACCGACAGCCCAGCGCGGCTGCGCAGGTACACCACGTGGGATAACCCACCGCCAACCGGCGGCGTGCTTGAGCTGAAGCCTTCACGCAGCACGCGTCGGTAAAGGGCATTGAAGTGGCTTGGGCGGCGTACGCCCAGGGCGACATTCATCAGTCCGGGTTCATTGAGTGGTCGTACGGCGCCCACGCCTTGGCGGTGCACCAGTTCGATCCAGTGCTCACCCGCATCCAGGGCGCAGCGCGGCGTGTCGCAGCTGACCGTGGCCGAGGGCTGGCACGCCGACAGCGGCAGCCCCAGCGCCCGATGAAAATAATCCACGGCGTCCTCCAGATCTTCGACCACCAGCCGTACGCCGATAATGCGCCCGACCGCGCCGCCAGCCTCAGCCTCCACCAGTTGCACCGGTACGCCATCGGGGTCGCGCAGCACTGTGCCGGTGAGGTCGACGGGTATACCGGCCGCCTGCAAGCGCGCCACGGCGGCGTCTATATCGGCTACCGCGACAAACAAGCGCTCGTAGCCGCTGCGTGTGCGCGTTGCCGCCGGCAACCGGCACGGTTGGCTGAACTCGAAGAATTCAAGCTGAAAAAATGCCTGTGCGTCAGCCATCCAGTAATTGACGCCCTGCACCGCCGTCATCTCGAACAGTCGGGCAGCCATGGGTCCGCGAACCTGAAAACTGCCGGTGGCACGCAAACCCAACAACGCGGCATAAAACTGCATGCTGGTGGCGGCGTCGGCGGAGCAGATTGCGACCTGGCACAATCGCGGCGGCGCAAGTTCGGACCTGCTCACGGGCGATTCCGTGGCGTAAAGGAAATGGCAAATCGCTCGCTCAAGCCTGCGGCGGGGTTGGAGAAATCCATCTTGATATCGCTGAGCTTGCACGCCGGGCGCAAATCGGTGTGATACAAAAACAGCGCCAGGTTCAACGACAACAGGATATTGGCCAGCCCCGCCCCGATGCAGGTGTGCGGCCCACGACCGAAGGGTGCCCAGGCGCCGCTGGCGCGGTGTTCAAGCCGCGGCTCTTCATAGCGAGTGATGTCGAAGACCTGAGGGTTCTTGAACCACGCAGGATCCGTGTGGTTGGCAGTGGTGAATAGAATGATGTCCTGCCCTTTGTCGATCGAGTAACCCTGAAACTCGAAGTCTTTCGCTGCCGTACGGCGCACCGCGTAGGCCGTTGGATAAAGACGCATCACCTCGCGGATGAAGTTCTTCAGGGTCTCCATGTTTTCCAGGCCATCAGCGTCCGGCAATCCCTGGCTGAAACAGGCATCCACTTCATCACGCAACGCCTGGTGCAAGTGCGGCTGCTTGAAAAGCTCCAGCAGCATGAAGCTCAAGGTGGCACCGACGGTGTCGATGCCTGCCAGGTAGGAGATGATGGCGTGGTTGCGCATATCTCCTGGGGTAAACCACTGGGGCTGGACCATCTGCCCTTTTTCCTTGAGCGTCTGGAAGTAACCCTGGGTTTGCTCCTGGGTCCGTTCCGACTCGATAATCCGGTCAGCCAGCGCCTGCACCTGCTTTTTCGCCGCCCGGTAACCCGGCAGGCGCAACGCCAGCCGCGGCCACTTTTTCAGGGCACAAACGTTCATCGCGGTATTCTGATACCGCATCAGCGCCTCGACTTCATCCGGCGTGGGTTGATAACCCTGCAGTGATCCACCAATCTGCTGCGACAGCACATGCCGAAACAGCGCCGACACCTTTTGATCAACGCCGTAGCGCGCTTGCAGGGTATCCGTGAAGATCTGCGCAAGCATGGGAATGCGCTCGTTGAACGCCGACTTGGAGAACAGCGGCTTCATCAGGTTGCGCTGGAAGCGATGGGCATCACCATCCACGCCGATGAACGAATGCGGGCATTGCATCTCTTGCAAGGTCGCTTCCCAGAACCCGCTTGAGACAAAGCAATCCTTGCCCTTGTCCGCCACGAATCGGTTCGCCTCCATGCCGGCCAATACCACGAAGTTCATATGCGCGGCCTTGACCCGGTAGACATCGCCATAGGTACTGCGCGTGGTTTGCAAGAAGCCCAGGGGGTTGCGGATCAAGGCAAACGCACTGCCGAGCAGTGGCCAGCCCTTGACCACGGGAAGCTGGCGGTTGCCGGCCCCACTCGAGACCTCTCTTTCCCACGATGTCATCGTTGCTCTCCCGGATGGCGTTTGGTCTATGCATTGCCGCGCCCTGCCTGCGACACATCAGTGCCCAGCGAAAAAAGCATAACCAAAAGCGGCGCGATCCAAACCTATAAGCACTGATAGGTAAATTAGCCGAGGTCGATCTCGGGTGTGGCGCAGATGCCCGGCAGCCTCCATGGCGGCGTCACCGTGTGGGGGGCCGCTTGGCGCCGACACAGGCAGGCCAGGCCGAGGGTACGCACGCGGGGAATGACTTCCTGCACGCGCAGGCAAAACCTGGCCCGAGGCGATTCATGACAGGCAGCCACAGCCAGGCAGTAGCGCGCCAGCAGCAGTGTTGACCAGAATTGCCAATGCCGGGCGTCGGTTGTCGGTGGGTTGAATTGAAGGGAATGCCCGCAGCTTGGCCCCAGCCGGAAGGCAAAGCTGTCGAGCGGTACAGCAAGACCTTCGCCGCGGGCCTTTATGTAGGCTTCCTTGAGTGTCCATATCTCGAAAAATCGCTGCGCACGGTGCGCTGCGCCACACTGCTGCAGGTCGTGGCGCTCGGCGGCCGCAAAGAACGTATCGGCCACCGAAACGCCGTCGCCCTGGCGCTGCAGGTCTTCAACATCGATGCCGATTGCCTGTCGCGACACGGCCATGACGATCAAGCCATCGGTATGGGAAACATTGAAGTGCAGGGACTGCGAGGGGTCCAACACCGGATCGATACACGGCTTGCCGTGATCGTTGTAGGCAAAGCACCAGTGCTGCGGGGGAATACCGGGGTGATACATCGACAACACATGACGCACAAGCGCCCGGGTAACCAGGTACTGATGGCGATGTCGGGCAAAATGAAATTGCGCCATCCGCTGGCGCTCACTGTCACTGAGCACCGCGGCATATTCGGCCAACAGGTCAGCCGCGACGATCAACTCATCACGACAGACCCACAACTGGATATCGCCCGGTGGTAACGGCCACTCACGATCCATCGTGACTCCAGCGGCACCACCTGGTGCCGCTCGACAGCGCGGCACCAGGTCGGCATTGCCTCAGGCCAGTACGCTACGGCGCAGTTGAATACGCACAGGGTCGCCCTCGGGCAGCTCGACTTCGTCCACTGCCAGCGGCGCCTCAAGATCGCTGCGCAACAAGCTCTGGACCAGTAACTGGCTCTTGAGCCAGTCCTCGTGGTGCACCAGGATCTCATCGACATAGGCACCGCCGAGCACGGCGATGTCGACTTTTTCGGTGTAGCCCAGCTTGGCTTTCTTGCGCAGGTCTTGCAGCCTGCGGTTGAGCTCACGTACGGCGCCTTCGCGCTTGAGCGAGGCATCGATGTCCAAGTCCAGCCAGACCACCATGTTCTCGACAATCCCGACGTTATTGAGCGTGTCACGCACGGTCAGGCGACGCTCGAACTCGTGGGGCTGGATCGTCTGCCCTGCGGCAACCAGCACCCCCTGTTCATCGATTACATACTCTCCAGCCTTCACCGCTGTGGTGACCGCCTTCATCGCCGGGCCCAGTCGCTTGCCGAGCAAGGAGAAGATCAATACCACCACGGGCTGCGCCCACTCGTCGGCATCGGCGGCCCACTGGACCTGCTTGACGTTGAGTTCCTCCTCGAGGAACTGTGCATAGCGCTCCAGTACGGCCTGTTCGATACCCGCGACGCGAATGCTGCGCAACGGAAACTTCTGCGAAACCCCATTGGTTTCGCGCACATTGCGCACGCTGGCGATCAAGTTACGCAGGCTGCTCATCTCATCGGCCAGCTCGTACGACAGGTACTGGCGATCGATGCTCGGCCAGTCTTGCAGGTGCACAGAGTCGGCATACCCCAGTTCGGTGTAGACCGCCTCAGCCAGAAACGGCATGAAGGGCGCCAGCAGACGAGCAAAATTAGATAACGCGTAGTGCAGCACTTCATAGCACTGGCGCTTGTCGTCATCCAGGCCATCGCGCCAGATGCGTGCCTTGTTCAAGCGCAGGTACCAGGTACTCAAGACGTTGATGAACACTTCGATACGCGAATAGATCTTGGAAAAATCCAGAGACTCCATCCACATCTTGATATCCGATTCCAGCGCCGCCAACTCATGCAACAAGTAGTGGTCCAGGACATTGTCCAGGGGCTGGCCAAGGTCGCCGGAAGGACTGAACTGGTCGATTTCGGTGAACGTTTTATAGAACTGCAGGCAATTCCAGAACAGCAGATGGTAGCGGCGCACCACGTCGCGCACCGACTCTTCACTGAACTTGATGTCCTCTCCCTTGCAGACCGGCGATGCCAGCAAGGCCACGCGCAAGGCGTCCGAACCGTGGGTCTGCATGAGATCCATCGGGTTGGGGTAGTTCTTCAGGCGCTTGGACATCTTGCGACCGTCCTTGGCCAGAATCACCCCGTGGCACATGGCGTTCTTGAAGGGGTTCTGCTCGAAACAGCCGGTGGAGATGACCATCATCGTGTAGAACCAACCGCGGGTCTGCGCAAGGTACTCGACGATGAAGTCGGCAGGGAAAGTCTGTTCGAACTCCTGCTTGTTTTCGAACGGGTAGTGCCGACTGGCGAACGGCATTGCGCCCGATTCGAACCAGCAATCGAAGACACCGGTCACCCGACTCATGGTGCCCTCGCAGCACTGGCAGGCGAAACGATGCTCGTCGATATGAGGCACATGCAGGTCTTCGACCTTGCGCCCGGAACGCGCTTCGATCTGCGCGATGCTGCCCATCACCTCGACGGTGCCGCACTGGTCACAGCGCCATACCGGGATGGGCGCACCCCAGAAACGGTTGCGTGACACCGCCCAATCGCGGGCATTACGGATCCAGTCCCCGAAGCGCCCTTCCTTCACATGCTCGGGCACCCAGTTGACCTGGCTGTTGTTTTCCACCAACTGCTCGCGCAGCGCCGACGCGCGGATGAACCAGGACTCTACCGCGCGATAGATCAGAGGGTTATCGCAACGCCAGCAGTGTGGATAGTTGTGTTCGATCTGTTCTTGCTTGAACAGCAAGCCACTGCTCTTCAGATCTGCAAGGATGCGCGGCGTGGCCTCGAAAATATTCTGCCCGGCATACTGCGCCACCGCATCGGAAAAGGTACCGTCGTCGCGAACAGGGTTAGGTGCAGGCAACTCGTATTGCTGCCCGAGCAAGGCGTCGTCCTCACCGAACGCAGGGGCAATGTGGACAATGCCAGAGCCATCGCCCATCTGTACGAAGTCGGCGGTGACCACGCGATGGGCCGAGGCATCGATCACCTCGCCGACCACCGGCAGATAACGCAGCCCAGCCAGCTCTGCGCCGGTACAGCGTTCCAGGATCACCGGCTCATCGAACAAGCCGCCCAGGCAACCTTCGGCCAGCCATAGGCGCTCTTCGCCGTGCTCGATGCACACATAGTTTTCATCGGCGGCCACGGCCAGTGCGACGTTGGCAGGCAACGTCCAGGGTGTGGTGGTCCATGCCAGGAAGAAAGTGTCCGGGCGGTCTTGTTGCCTGAACTTGACATAGGCGGACATATCGCGGCGCGGGCGGAAGGCGTCGTCCAGGCGCGCCTCGAAATTCGACAACACCGTCTGGCAACGCACGCAGTAAGGCACGATCTTGCCGCCCTCGTAGACATGCCCCTTGTCATGCAAGGTTTTAAAGCCCCACAGCACCGACTCCATGTAGTCGTTATCCATGGTCTTGTAGGCGCCATCGAAATCGACCCAACGGCCCATCCGGTTGACAAAGCCACGCCAGTCATCGGCGTACTTGAGCACCAGTTCTCTGCACTCGTCGTTGAACTGCTCCACGCCAAACTCGAGAATATCGCGCTTGGACTTGAAGCCCATGGCCTTCTCGACTTCGAACTCCACCGGCAAGCCGTGGCAATCCCAGCCCCAGCGGCGTGGGACCTGTTTGCCGAGCATCGTCTGGTAACGCGGTATGACGTCTTTGATATAGGAAGTCAGAATATGGCCGTAGTGCGGCAGGCCGGTAGCAAACGGCGGGCCGTCATAAAATACGTACACCGGCTTACCCTCACGGGCGCTGATGGATTGCTCGAACGTCTTTTCTTTTTCCCACCGCTCGAGTACCGCATCTTCCATTGCCGGAAATCTAACCGGCCCACTTCCTTCCGTACTCATCAGTCACACCTGTCAGTAAAAACAAAAAAAGCACCCCCTCGGGGCTTTACCTTACCTGGCGGTCTGCCGCCGCCATCGCCCGTCAATCCACGTCTGCCTCACCCTGTCGACTGGCGGCCGATACAACTGACGGCGCACAAAAAGGGGTGAGAAAAGCAGGTGGCACGGTACGACAGTCAAACGCTTCCAGCGTTTGCAGAAACCCCAGCATAACCTTGGATACACTCTCTTGTGTATCAGAGAAAAGCGTGTAGTGCCCCCAATCGTCCATGATGCGCACCTGCGCATTGGGCAGAATCTCTCCCAGGCTCAGTGAGTCCTGGAACGACACCATGGTGTCTTGCCGCCCCCCTATCACCAGGACTGGCACGCTGATCGGGGCACACCACTGGCGATCCACTTCAGGCTCAGCGGCGCTTTGGATCAGGTACATATAGCGCAGCAATGCCTGGGGGCCGCTTTTGAAGGGAGCCTCCACCAAGCCGCGGATGCGCGCATCGGCCAGCCCTGTGAGGCGGGTGGCTGTCTGTTCCGTGTTATTGGCGAAGATGGTGTGGTACATGAAATCGAGCTTGGACTCATCTTCGACCAATATGCGACTGACCTTGCCAATGGCATCGCCAGCCACTGCGCTGTAGCGGCTATTGAAGAAATTCGGGCTGTTGAACAACAGCAGCGCCTCCAAGCGTGCGGGCCATCTGCGCGCATAAGCCAACGCGGTATGAATGCCGGTGCACCAGGCGGCCAGTACCACCGGGCCAGGAGCGAGCATGGCCATCAGGTGTTCCAGGTCGCGCACCTGATCGTCCAGCGCATATTCGCGAAACCTATCGTCATACGCCCCCGGCAATCCGCGCCGTTCCCAGGTGACAAAGCCAATACCGGCCGCCTGCAGCGCCTGGGCCACGCCCTGCGTCACGGCGTTGCCGATGCCCAGGGCATTGACGAACACCACGGTGCCACCCGGCGCCTGCGTGTGTAGCACCTCCAGGCTCAAGCCATCGTGCGTGATCAGTTGCATGCTGTGTGTCCCTCTCTTCACTGTGCCTGCTTGCCCCAAGGTGCCTCATGTACCGGTTTGTCGCTGCCCCGCCACGCCTGCTGCCAGATTGTTGATCTCGTCCCAGATGTGCAGCGAACGGCTTTGCCATGCCAACGGATAGCGGCTGGCGGCGGCCTGATAGAAATCCGCCGCGGCCTCCCGATCCGTCGCAGCCCGCCGGCAATACTCGTTCAGGGCCCAGCCATAGGCCGAAATCGCCAGGCCCGAACCCAGGCCGGCGTTGGGCGAGCCGGTGCCGGCTGCATCTCCTACCAACAACAGGTTGCCATCAACTACCCGTTCGGCCCTGCTGTGATGCACCGCAATACGTTGCGTCAACCAGTTGATCCCCTGGTGCTCGACGCCCCAGCTTTTGGCGAAGAAGTCAGCCTTGTCCAAAAGCAGCTCGAGCGCCGGTGGCGTCGGTGTGCTGCTGTAGAACGCCACGCCAAACTCTTTGCGCACAGGGTAGGCCAGGCCAAAAGCGCAGTGATCGAGACGCCCGCGCGAATCGAAGGCGAACTCATAGCTCAAGCGTGACGTCGCAACCTCACTGGCGCAGTGAAACACATACCAGCTCTCACTGCCCTGAGGGGTCTGCAGCAGCGTGCACTCGATGCCCGCGGCCTGGGCCACGGCACTGCGCGCACCGTCAGCGACCACAACCAGATCGGCATCGAGGGGGAATGACGGCGCACCTGCCGTTGCACTCAGCAACACTTGCCAGGTAGCGGGCCTGCTGTCGTCGGCGACCACCGTCGCCTGATGGTCGGCGATAAACCGCACGCCCCGCGCGCAAGCCTGTTCCATCAACACCGCCTGCAAGTCGGCCAGGGAAATGGCCATCACCGACTCACCCACGAACAGCTCGGCGACTGTCTCGTCTCCATACGCCATGCTTGCATCGATACTGTCGAGAATGCCGGCCGGCAACTCGCGGGAGAAATACCGGGTGCGCTGCCCGGCGCTATTGAGGTAGAAATCGTGTCGCACGATCCGTGCGGCGCGCCGTGCCACGGCATCCAGCACCCCGATGCTTTTCAGGTAGGGCAAGGTGTGAGGGTAAAGCGTGACCATTTGCATACGGTTGATCGCGGTACGCTTTTCGACCACATACACCTGCTCGAAACCATTGGCCGCCAGGGTCAGGGCTGCCACCAGGCCAGCCGGCCCGGCCCCCAGCACCACACCGCGTTTGCCGGCCCATGCCCGCTCCGGCAGCGCGGCGGGTTGGTGGGCAAAATCGAAGGCGTAGCCGTTGCGGTGGTACACCTGCAATTGTTCCGGCGCAACGTAGTTACTCGCCGCAGGCACACTCGGCACGATCGGCGTAGCGGTCGACGGCATCGGCTCGCTGACCGGAGGCGGCGTGGGAGCGAGCATTTGCTCAAGCTGTTCGATCAGCGCGCCGGCTGTCCTACACAGCACTAACTGCGGGCCGTCACGACTCTCATCCAGCCCCTCCAATGCCTGGCAAAGGCAAGCCGCCAGCACCAGCATGGTCACTGAATTCAAACCGTAATCAAGCAACGGCTTGCCCAATTGCAACGTGTGCGGATCGATTTGCGTCAGTGCGGCGATTTGCGCACGCACCACCTCATGCACATCCTCGGCGTTCGCCTCCAGCGCGATGGCTATCGCAGGCGCAGGCGTGGCGGATGTGTCAACGGTCGGCAGCCAACAGTGAACCTTGGCAAACGGATAAGTCGGCAGCTCGACGATGCGGCGGCCAGCACGCAGGCTGGCCTGGCGAGACACCTGTTGCAGGCTGATCTGTCCAACAACCCAGGCCCGGGCCTGCTCTTCCAGGCTCAACGTCTGGCGCTCAAGGGGCGCGGTATCCGGCACCTCGACCTCCTCAAGGTCACCATAGTGAATCACCACGCCGTCCACACTGCCCTGTTGCCGGTGAACACAGGCCAGCGCCGCATCCAGAGTGTCGAGCAAGGTGCCAGGTTGGCGCTGCACCCATGCCACACGGCAGTTCATGGCTTCACGACCCTGACTGAGGGTAAACGCCAAGTCATCCAGGGTGAGCGAAGGGGTGGCAGCCAATGCTCGCCGAGCACTGCCAAGCACAGCCTGCAGGCGCTCGTTAGTCGCTGCGGAAAAAACCAATAGCCACGGGCCTGGCGTTGAGACCGGCTCAACGGCGGCGGGTGCAGCGTCGTACGCCTGCAACAGCAGGTGGGCATTCGCACCGCCAGCGGCGAATGTATGCACAGCGGCACGGCGCGGTGTCGGCCAGGGCATGCCGCCAGGTGCATCGCTGGGATGGTGCCAATGCTCCAGGCTGCGCTGGGCCCGCAGCGGCGCCTCATCAGCGCGGGTTTGTGGATTAAGCGGTTCGGTCAGAATCGACGGCACCAGCACCCGGTCACGCAGTTGCAACGCCACCTTGATCACCTGCGCCAGGCCAATCGCGGCTTCTGCATGGCCAATGTTCGACTTCACCGAACCCAGACGGCAGTGTGGCAAGTGCGTATTGCGCGGCCCATAGACGCTTCGCAACGCCTGGAACTCAGCGACATCGCCCAGGGTTGCACCTGAGGCCGAGGTCTCGACGTAATCGACACTCCGGGGGTCGATGCCCGAGCGCTGGAAATGCCGCGACAGCAGGGTCTCGAACGCAGCAGCACTCGGCACGCTGTAGCCGGGTGTATAGCCTTTGTGGCTGATAGCGGTGGACTTGATCACCGCAGTGACCGTGTCACCTTCTTCAATCGCCTGTTTGAGCGGCTTGAGCAGCACCGCAGCCACGGTTTCACCGGGCAGGAACCCGTCTGCCTGCCCGTAGGCTCGAACCCCCGGATGACTGGCGAGCAGTTGCCCCTGGCACAACGCAATATATTTGAACGGGTGGATAGACAGATTCGTCGCCCCCACCACCGCCAACCGGCAACTGCCGCTGCGCAGGCTTTCGCAGGCCAGATGCAGCGCCGTTGCCGCCGAGGAACACATGGTGTCGAGCGCCAGGCTGGGACCCTTGAGGTTGAAAAAATGCGAAATCCGGTTGGCCATGCTTGCGGTCGATGACAAGGCTACCGTGGCCTTGCGCGGCACATCGGCGTCGAACGCGTGGTACTGCTGATACATCGAACCGGTAAACACCCCGACCTCGCCGTCGCAGGACTCAGCCAGGTAATCGCGGGTGTAGCCGATGCGTTCGAACAAGGTCCAGACCTCCTGCAAAAGCAGGCGCTCCTGAGGGTCCATCAACTGGGCTTCGCGCGGAGAAATGCCGAAAAACAGTGAATCGAAACGGTCCACATCCTCGATGAACCCGCCCCATCGGCAATACGCCCTGCCCGGCTCACCCTTTTGTGCACTGAAATACGTGTCGGTATCCCAGCGGGTCGCCGGCACTTGCGTAATGCTGTCTACGCCAGCACGCAAATTGTCCCAGAACTGCTCCACCGACGCCGCACCAGGAAAGCGTCCCGCCATGCTGATGATGGCAATATCGCCAGCTTCCACCGCCACGGGATCAGGGGTTTGCGCCGTCGGCTGGGGTGCCGGCAGCATACGCAGGCGTGCCTTGGCCTGCTCGATGCTCAGCCGGCCCTCGCGCAGTTCGTCGAGGATGGTCTTCAGGGTCATAAGGGTCTCTCTCACCGGCCAAACAAGGTTGAGATTCGCTCGCCGACTTCCGGCTGATGCATTGTCAACGCGTGCATCGCCAGCTCACGCTCAATGACCGCGGGGAGGTCTTCGCGCAGCTTGCGATTTAGATGGTGCTTGAGCGTGACCAGCGACAACCGGGGCTTGTCGGCCAACTCCATCGCCAACTCCAGGGCGTGGGCCAGCACCTGGGCACGCGGTAACACTGCAAACGGCGCGCCGCGTGCTTCAAGTAGCGCACCACTGTAGCTCTGCGCCGCCAGGAGCATTTCCTGGCCGAGGCTACCGAGCCGGGAGGGCAGAATATAGGTCGCGCCCATGCCGGGGGTAAAGCCGTACTTCATGAAGTTGGCGGTATACAGGCTCTCGCGGGACAACACCACGATGTCGCAGAACAAGCCCATTACCAGGCCGCCGCCGATAGCATGCCCCTGCATCGCGGCGATCACCGGGATCTTGCATTCAAATGCAAGGCTGTAGACATTGGCATCGGTAAAATCGCCACGCGTCTGGTTCAAGGCAAGCAGCCCTTCGCGGGTGCCGCCACTGCAAAAAAAACTGTCGTAGCCCGTGATCACCACTGCCTTGTAGGCGTCGCTGGCGTTGATTCGCGCATAGGCCTGTATCAATCCGTCGATCAACGCCGGCGTGAAGGTATTCTTATGCTCACGGTCCTGGAGCGTGAGCACCACTACCCCGTCGTCACGCGCCTGAAAATCGATGACACTGTCCATCGGCACTCCTCTTTGCAACGATTCGCCAGCCATGGGCGCGCCCGTCAGGCACATCAATCAGGCTCCCATGGGAACAGGCCGTGGCTGACATAGCGGTGGATGTTTTCGCGGGTGCGCGGGTTGCTGAATACCTGGTGATTTTGCTCGATGGCCATCTGTCGGGCGTCGAACGGTAACGTGGACAGCCTGTTCATATAGCCCTTGTATTGCTCGACGCCATGCTTGGACAGGCGCCGCAAGCGCAACAGGTGGCGGCGCAACAACGCATCGCTATCGCTTGCCACGTCGTCCGCCAGCCCCCACTGGCTGGCCTGTGCCGCACTGACCGGCTGGGTCGACAGCGTCAGGTAATGCGCGCGCTGGAAGCCCACGCGACGAATCAGAAACGGCAACACACACGCCGGCATTACGTCAAAGATGAGTTCCGAGAGGCTGAACTGGGCATCGGTATGGCTGAGAACGATGTCACTCGCAGCCACGAAGCCCATGCCCCCGGCGTTGGCCTTGCCCCGTACATGACTCACCGTGATGAACGAACCGGTAACCATACGCTGCCAGATTTCATAGAGCCGCTCTGGTTGATGGCGTTCGCTGGCGCCGCGCACGGCGTCGTCATGCATGCCTTGGAAATCTGCGCCGAAACAAAAAACCTCGGGCCCGCCTTCAAGCACCAGCACGGTCGAATGCGCCTGGCAGTGTTCCAATACCCATAGGCATTCGTCGACCATTTGGCGGTTGATCGTATTGTTCGACTCAGGACGCGCAAAACGCAGGAATGCCAGGCTGCCTTCAGTGCGAAACTCGGTGGCCTGGAAGTTCATGGCTGGAAACTGTATTCGCGGTGGTAACCGTTGATCGCGCTTAACAGTAACTTGCCCGACAACCCTCCCGCCGCGATTACGCTGTCGGTGACTGGACAGGCGACGGTGTGGTCGCGGGTACCAAACCGCACGGCGTCATTGCCCAGCAGGATTGACTCGTACTCAGCCAGGCTCAGGCTATAGCGACTATCGAGTTGTTGTGCGATGGCCTGGGCAGACAGATGATCACGACTCTGGGGCGTGACCGTACCGCTGAAAAACTCCGAGCAGCAACCCGAGCCATAGGAAAAGCATCCAATACGCCGAGGCTCATCGAACCGCGCGGTGCTGATGATGCCGGCCAGGGACAGAAACATCGTGGCCCCCATGATATTGCCCACGCGTTGGCAGTACGCCAGCCCGGGCGCCACACGCTGGGCGAAATCAGCTTCGATGGCTGGCGGGTCGGCTGGCGCGAACTTGCGCATCATCAAGCGGTGCGCGCCTTTGACCATGCCACCAAAAGGCGTGTGAAACGCCAGGTAGTCGAACGTGCGCGCATAGTCCACGTCGTCGACCCGAAGGCGATATTCATTGAAGGTTTGCTCACAGCAATCCAGGTACGACATCAACGATAGATCGGCGTCCCCGGCTTCGCTGTCGGGCTCCGGCCGACAGGTGTCCATCACCTCGAAGCTGTAATAACCACTGGCGCCGATGTCGAGGCTGAATACATGCGGCTTGTCACTGATCAACATGGCCACTGCGCCCGCACCGCCACTGGGTTCCGAAAAAGCCCAGTCCTGCGCTGCGGCGCCGCCTTCACCAATCATCAGGAAGCGACACAGGTCCACTGCGACCACCAGTGCCTTGGCATTGGGCGAGGTCTGGGACAACACGAACTGCACCGCGCTATGAAAACCGGCAGTGCCCGAGTAGCAGGCCTGCTTGAGTTCGAAAACCCGGCAGTTTTTTTTCAACCCCAAGTAGTCATGCACATAAGTACTGACGGACTTGCCGAAATCGATTCCCGACTCGGTACAGGTAATCAACAACTCAATCTGATCGCGCTCTTGCGGGCTCAAGGCATCGATCAGTGGCTTGGCGGCATTCACGGCAAACGTCACCGGGTCCTCGCTGTGCAACGCCACGCTCTTTTCGTGCATCAGCAGGTTGCCGAAACGCTGGGAGTCCAGCTTGCGGTGTCGCGCAAGCATGGTCACATCCAGGCTCGCCGCGCCGCCAAATACGTTCATTGCCTCGATACCCACTTGCCTCGTCATTGCAGCCTTCCTGAGTTTTCCAGACACAACGCTGTATTGATGCCGCCGAAGCCATAGCTGAGGTTGAGTGCACAGCGCAGGGCGTGCTGTTCAGCGCGGTCGCAGACCCATGCGAACCCGGTATCCAGGGGGTGATCCAGGTTGCGGTTGGGGTGCAGTTGCCCGGCCTTCATTTGCAGTACCGTGGCTATGGTCTCCACCAGCCCGGCAGAAGCCAGGCCATGACCGATGAGGGACTTGGTCGCGTTGATCGACGCCTCGCGCAAGCCGCAATGAGCCAAGGCACGCAGTTCGGTTTCATCACCCAGTACCGAGCCACTGCCGTGCGGGTTGATATAGTCCACCTGGCGCGCCCGCCAGCCCGACTTGTCCAGGGCCTGGCGGATCACACAGGACTCCCCGTCAAACGAAGGGTTGGGGTTGCGATTGCCGTCCATCGCCACTGACCAGCCGGCAATCCGCGCATACGGCGAAACGCCACGGCGGCGCACGCTGGCCTCGCTTTCAATCACCACGACTGCACTGGATTCACCGTAGATGAACCCATCGCGATCACGGTCAAAAGGGCGGCACGCCAGGGCCGGACTCTCGGCAAAACGGTCCGAGCCCATCGCCCCCAGGGAGCGAAAGCCATGGCACTCCCAATACGACAGATCCATCACCGGCGCCAAGGCAATGCACACGTCCACATCCCCGGCTCGCACAGCCTGGGCCGCATTGATAATCGCCATCTGCCCACTGGCCGACGCAGCCCCCAGAGTGTAAGCGAACCCCCGAATGGGGAAGCGCTCGGTGCAAACTCCACACAGGTCGGTATCGAGAAACTGCGTCGCGTAGCTGGGCTTGATGAAGTACGGGGTCAGCGCGCAAGGCGCATGGGCCTGCTCGATGGCGCGCTGCTGGAAGTTAGAGCCACCGACCACCAGGCCGATACGCGTCGGGTCACACTGATCCAGCTGCGCATCCGCCCACGCTTCTGCCAAGGTCGCCAGGGCAATGCGCGCAGAGAACGACATACCCCGCGAACCGGATTCCAGGTTGGCGCCGGCTTGCTCGTCCACATCGATTTCAGCACCGATGAATGTGCTTTCCAACTGACGACCCGGGCGGCGCATCATCGAAAAAGCATGATTGCCAGCCAGCAAGGCCTGGATAAAGTCATGCTGACCGGTGCCGATGGACGAAGCCACGCCCAGCCCGCTGATCAACAGCCCTTGCGTGTCAGAGCTTGCCATGAAGCAACTCGGCCAATTCGCCGATATTGCGAGCGGCCTGCGTCTGCACCATTGGCATGCGCAACCCAAGGGCGCTCAAAGTCATGGCGACGATGTCGGCGCGGTCCATCGAATTGGCGCCCAGGTCCACCAGGCGGTCGTTCCGGGCGATGGGTTGTTGAAGCTCAGGGAGGGTTTCGCGGGCATGCTTGACGATCAAATCGAAGACTTCGGCCTGGGTCATTTATCTATCCTTTAGCCGGCTCAACCGGTGGTTGCTCAGGGGGTGCAGCGACTAACTTAGCGGATCGAAATCGGCGGGAAACCTATAAGACCTTGTAGTAGTCAGTGATCGCGGTCTGGGCTATACCCAGCAACCGTGTGAACACCCAAGGATCGCTACCGATGCCCCGACACATCTGTATCACCGGCGCCTCAGGCTTTCTGGGCAGCCATATTGTGGAAAAGCTGCTGCACCACGGCTGCACCGTCGACGCCCTGTTGCGCCGCCCCACTGCGCATTTGCAAGGCCTGGCAGCCCGCCACGCGCAACTGCGCCTACACGTAGTCGACCTGGCGCAGCCAGGCGCGTGCAATGCCCTGTTCAGTGAGTGCGACACCGTTATTCACTGCGCCGCCAGCGTCACTAACAACGCCCGGCCCGGCTCGCGGCTTTGGCAGCAAACCCTGGAAATGAATGTCAACGGCACGCAAAACGTAATCGACGGCATACGCCAGGCCGCCAGCGTGCGCACCTTCGTGTACACCTCGTCGATGGCGGCCATTCTGTCGCCAGACATGCCAGCCGGGCACGCCTTCAGCGAGGCCGACTGGAACCATGCCTCCCTGGAAGCCAGCGACCCATACTGGTATTCCAAGACAGCCGCCGAGCGACTGGTGACGGACGCCTTCCAGCCCTGGCCCTGCGAGCCTCGCGTGGTGTGCATCAACCCATCGGTGATCATCGGGCCGGTGCTCGACCCCCGGCATGCTGCCACCAGCATTGCCATCCTCCATGACCTGCACACGGGCAAGACACCGGCCTGCCCGGACCTGAACTTTCATTTCGTGGATGTGCGCGACCTGGCCGAACTGCATGTGCGCGCGGCGCTGGATGACGTCATTGAGGGGCGCTTTATCGTGCCGGGCCATGAGGCTTCGATGCTGGAACTGGCCACAATGATCAAGCAGCGCTTTCCCGACAGCAAGGCACCCCAAAGACGAGCACCCGACTGGTTGATGTACCTCAGCGCGATGCTGAACCCACGCCTGTCGCGTCGCTATCTGCGACAGAACCTTGGCGTGCGCCGGGTATTCGATGACCAGCGCGCCAGGCGCGCCTTTCAATTGAGCTATCGGCCGCTGGAACACAGCGTCGCCGATACCCTTCAATCATTATCCCCGACAGCACCCTGAATCAAGGTAGCGCAGGGCACCTAGCCATGCGCTACCAGGAGATTGACCAGATCGCCTACGGTGTCAAACTTGTAGGCCTCGTTGTTCAGTTGTGCAAACTGGAAATTCGAGCGTTCCTGCAAGCGCGTGAGCAATATCAGCTTGTGCAGGGAATCGATGCCCAGTTCACCCTGCAAGTGCGTTTCAGTCTCGATCGACGCCGTCTCCCATCCCGGCAACTTCAACTCACGGATCGACTCACTGACCGTTTGCTGCGCCACGTTGATTTCCATCTTCACCTCCTCCTACAAGCGACAAAAACGCCGGCGCGTGCAGGCGCCGGCGCGGATTAGAATTGCAATACGATCTTGCCGAACACATCCCGCTCGCGCAGGCGCTGCAAGCCACTTTCGAAACCGGCCACCGGCATCACGCAGTCGATCACGGGCAACACGCCCTGCTGGATCAACGCCAATGCATCGCGCAGCCCACTCAGGGGCGCACCGAAAGAGCCATGAATGTGAATTTGCTGATTGAACAGGTGCATCAGGTTAGTGGGCGCCTCCACGCCTGTGGTCGAGCCGCAGATCACCAGGCGGCCGCCACGCGCCAGGCTCAGGAGACTCTGCTCCCAGGTATCGGCCCCCACATGCTCGAACACCACGTCGACCCCGCGGCGTGCCGTCTGCTCGCGAATCACCCGCAGGAATCGTTCCTCACGGTAATCAATCACATATTCGGCGCCCAATGCCCGGGCACGCTCAACCTTGTCGGCACGACCAACCGTTGCGAATACCGTGACGCCCAGGTGACGGGCCAGGCGAATGGCGATTGAGCCGATCCCGCTGCCTCCCGCGTGCACCAGCAGGGTTTCGCCGCTCATCAGGCGTGCGTTGTCGATCAACATATGGTGCACCGTGGCGAAGGTCACCGGCGCGCAGGCCGCCATTTCCATGGGCACGCCAGCAGGTATCGGCACCAGCATACGCAGCGGGACATCGACGTACTCGGCGGCAACCCCGTCGCAATGAAACCCCATTACGCCGGGCGAGTCGGCGCACAGGTTCTCCCGGCCGGCTAGACAGGCCGGGCAGCACCCACAAAATACACTGGGGTAGATCGCCATGGCCTGCCCGATCAGTTCGGGGTCACTACCTGGCCCCACGTCCTGCACAAAGCCTGCGCCTTCGGCACCCACCGTGACAGGCAATGTCCGTCGTGCGAAGGCCATCCCGCGGTAACCGAAAAGATCCAGGTGATTAAGCGTCATGAACGCCATGCGCACCCGTGCGTGACCCGGCGCGGGCCTGGCAGGCAACACCAGCTCGCGCAGCGCCAGGCGCTGTTTATCAACCAGTTGAAGCGCCCGCATCAAACCTCCTCATTACAGGTTGGCTAGCCGGCCATGCTGCGTGACAGGCCACCATCGACGGTGAGATGTTGCCCGTTGATGTAGCTGCCGGCCTCTGAAAACAAAAACGCCGCCAGCCCCGCCACTTCTTCCGGCGAACCATAGCGACCCGCTGGGATCCGCCGGTCGATGGCCGAACGCTGTTCGGCGTAGCGATCCAGCAGTGCCGTCTCGATAAAACCCGGCTCGATACAATTGATCGTAATAGCGCGTGAGGCGACTTCGGTCATGCTCGAACGTACAAAACCCCGCAGCGCTGCCTTGCTGCTGGCGTACAACGCATTTCCCTTCATACCGAAGTCGGCTGCGACCGAGCCGATGCACAGGATTCTGCCTGCGCGGCGCATGGACATGGGCCGCACCAGGGCCTGGTACAACTGCACAAATGCCCAGAAATTGACTTGCATCATGTGCCGCGCGGTATCCAGGTCCGCAACGGCGGCCAGGCTGTCCTGGCTGACGCCCGCGCAATGCACCAGACCATAAATGTCTTCTGCCTCCAGCGAGCGGCACAGGCCCTCCACGGCCAAGGCATCGCCCAGGTCGCAGCCAACCCAGCGTGCGCTGCCTGCGCCGTATCGGGCGTCCAGCTCTTCGCACAAGGCAACGCCCGCGCTGATGCCACGGTGCCCGACAATCAATACGACAAACCCGGCCTGCACCAACGCCGTGGAAATACTGGCGCCAATGCCTCGGCCGCCGCCGGTAACGACTACCTGCCTACGCATGCCTGAATCTTCCGGGGCCAACCGACGGCCCAGGTATCACTCATGCCGAGGCTGCCGCACGAGCAGCGATCTGGGCAACGAAGTGTTCCATCACGAAGTAATCAGTCATTGCCGCGTTGCCTTCGTTGACGGCACTCATCCATTGGCCCACCGGGATACGGATGTCGTAGTGCTTCTCGATGCAGAACACCGCATCGAGAAAATCCACGCTATCGATCCCCAGATCGGCGAACAAGTTGGTGGTCGGTTCGATATCGCCGGGTTGAACCTTGCAACTGGAAGCCAGCGTACTGACTACGAACGTATAGATTTCTTCCATGTACATGTTCCGCCTTTCAGGGTTCATGGGAGGGACTGTCGGGCGCAATGTACAAGAGTGCCCAAGGGCTGCCACCTATCAGCGCTTATAGGTTGAGCACTGCGTACTGCGCTTTTTCCTGGCGCAGGCGGCAAAATCCAGCAGGGTCTTGCCCAGGCTGAGCCACTCGCTCAGGCCGGGCTTAGGCAACTGGTGGCGGGCCATACGTTGCAATTGATGTTCGTACCACGACACATCGAGCGTCGCGATGCGGTCCAGGGCGGCAAAGCCTGTACTCAAGGGCCGCAGGTCGACACGGTAAGTGGCTTCGGACAACAGCTTGACCGGCATGTCCGGCTCCAGCGCCAGTGGACGTGCCAGCCCAATGAAGTCGGTGGCCGCGTCTCGCAGCGCCGCGGTCATCGCAGCGCCAGAGCGGAAACCACCGGTGACTACCAACGGCAGCGTACTGACCTCGCGCACCCTGGCCGCGTAATTGAGAAAGTAGGCTTCGCGCTCGCGGGTGCTGGCGGCCTGGTTGCCGACCATCACCGGGCTTTCGTAGGTGCCGCCGGATATTTCCAGTTGATCGAGCCCCAAATTGCCAAGGGCTACCACCACCTGCAACGACTCCTCTTCGGTAAAGCCACCCCGCATGAAGTCCGCCGAGTTGAGTTTGATCCCCACTGGAAACGCGTCACCCACCACGCTGCGGATCGCCTGGTAGACCCGGACCAAAAAGCGCATGCGGTTGGCCAGGCTCCCGCCCCACTGGTCGCTACGCTGATTGTGCAGCGGTGACAGGAACTGGTTGATCAGATAGCCATGGGCCGCGTGGATCTGCACGCCAGTGAACCCGACGACCTTGGCCAGTCGCGCACTGGTGGCGAACTGCGCAATGATCTTTTCGATGCCGTCCTCAGTCAGTGCGCGCGGGCAATTGAAGTGTTTTTCCAGCCCGCTGCCCAGGCTGATGGCCGATGGCGCCACCGGCTCGTCGCACAGCAGCTTGATGATCTGCTTGCCCGGATGGTTGAGTTGGGCCCATAGGTGCGTGCCATGGCTACTGCCTGCCAGGGCCCAGCGCCGGAATGCATTCAGGTCGCTGTGGGCATCCAGCACGACGTTTCTCAACTCGCCGATGGCATTGCGATCGACCATGATGTTGCCGGATATCGACAAACCTATGCCGCCCTGTGCCCACTGGCGGTAGAGGTTCTCCATGCCAGACCCTGGATCATGGCGTCGATCTCCGAGCTGTTCGCTCATGGCGGCCTTGACCAGGCGGTTTTTCAGGCGCACGCCATTGGGCAGCACGAAGGAGCTGCCCAGATCGGGCAGCGCTGGACTCTGGTCCATGGTCACATTCCTTGAGAGTGAAGAGTGATCGGTCATTGGGTGGCGGCCTCGTTCCGGCTTTGCAGGAATTCGGCCAGGGCACGAATGGTGGCGTGCTGTACCAGCCAGCGCGGCTCCACCAGCCAACCCAAGGCCCGACTCAATGCCGAAGACACCTGCATGGCGCCCACCGAGTCCATGCCATACCGGGAAAACGCGGTGTCCAGGTCAGGCTCATCAACCACCAGCACCCGCTCAATCACTTCGCGCACTTGCTCAAGCAGTGCACCCGCGCCGACCGTTGCCGGCCGGGGTGCGCTGGGGAAGAACAAGCGGTCGAGACGGTCAATGGTCGCCTCATCCAGAGCGTCGAGTTCAAAGCGGCTGAGCACTTTGCACCATTGCGCGGCATCCGGCGTCGCTCCGGCCTCGCACGCCTGTTCCCAGGCGTGCAGTTGGGCGTGCAAGCCGATGGCATCGCCAGCCGGCGGCACACTCGACGCGGGTAAAGGTTCGATGCCCAGACCGCGACAGGCCAGGGCCGGATCGAGCACTTTCATCGCGCCGACCACACCCGGTTCGGCGCCGGTATGCAGGTACTCGAACGCCGACTGCATGTCGATCAGCCCTAACCCAAGGGCCTGCAAATGCGCCGGGCGATTGGCCGGCATGTATCGATCCACGCACCAGGCACCCCAGGTGCAAGCACTCGATACGCCATGACGCTTGCCCTGGCGCTCAAGCGTCTGACGGTAGCGCACGAAAGCATTCTGGAACGCGGCGGCATACCCGTAATCGGCTGAACCACGGATGCCATAGGCTGCCATGGACGAAAACACGGTGAAAAACGCCAGGGGTTGATCGGCAGTGGCCAGATCCAGGTTTATCGTGCCCTTGACCTTGGCCCCAATCGAGCGTTCGAACGCCTCCCACTGCTTGGCCACAATCAAGCCGTCATCCACTAGCCGCGCCAAGTGAATCACACCCTGCAAAGGCCCGGCCGCCTGCACGCGACGCTCGACCACCTGTTGCAGCGCCGGCAGGTCAGTGATGTCGACGCTGCTGTAATCGACCGTGGCGCCCAATGCGCGCAGCACATCGCAGCGAGCCTGTTGCTCGGCGTTCGGCGCCGAGCGCGAGACGATGCTCAGGCGCGCCTGGAAGGTGCCCGCCAGTTCCTGGCACAACAACTCGCCCACCGGCCCCAGCCCGCCCACTACCAGGTAATGGCCATCGCGGCGAAAGCGCGGGGCTTGCGCCTCAGCCGCCTCACGCTGAACCAATAGCCGGCGCAAACGCTGGGTACCCTGGTACTTGACCACGGCTGGCGCACTGCCCTGACGGTCGGCGGCCAGCCATTCACGCACAATCAGCTGTAAATCGCTGGCGGGGCCGGCCACGGCGTCACATTCCAATAACGTCCAGCCGTGCCGAGCATTCTCCAGGCTCGCGGAAGCCGCAAAACCGCTGATTGCCTGGGCGTCACAGTCGCTGCCGGAACCGCTTGCGCGATACACGTGGAAGCACTCCACGGCATGCTCCCAATCGGTCGCCATCAGATGCCGGCTGACCTCCAACACTTGCTTGATCGCGTCCAACCCTCCGGGTGGCGACGCCCTCCCGTCGCTGGAGTTCTCACCGATGAAGAAGATCACCTCGGGTAACGCCCCCCGAGCCGGCAGTGCATCCGGCAGCAGGCGCTGGACGGACGGCGGCGGGCTCCCTGCCTGCGCCCACAGCGTGCAGAGCAGTTGGCTGAAGGCATCGAAACGCGCTTGTTCACGAGTGACCACCGCCACGCGCGCGCCAGACCTGGCCTTGATGCTTGCTGCCCAGTCAAAGTTGCTCGGCAGGTCGTGAGCCCGCCATTGCTCCGCGCAGAACAACCACTGGCCCGCCACCTCCTCTGCCGGTACCGCCGTCGGCTCCTCGACCTCGGGCGCCGATACCCAATAGGACTGACGCAAGAACGGATAGGTTGGCAACGGCACGCGACGCCGCTCATCGGCCATGAACAGGCTGGAATAATCCAGCTCATACCCTTGTACAAACGCTTGCGCCAGGGAGGTCAATGCCTCGCCACGTGTCGATTGATCGCGATTGCCCATCAGACGAATCAGGCACTCGCGGGCCGCCTGCAGCACCTCCTGTTGTTCAACGAAACGGCGTACGTCCCAATGCCCGCTATGCACCGTCGCCTCGTCGCGCCCCTGCAACCAGCCTTCAAGACTTTGCTGCAATTGCCCGGCGTCATGGGTGACCATGGCCAGGCGCCATTCGTGGTGCTTGCGCCCCGCCATCAGCGTATAGGCCATCGCTGCCATGTCCAACCGTTGCACGGCCACACAGTGGGCAGCCAGATTGCTCGCCTGCTCGCGCAATTGCTGCGCGGAGCGCGCCGACAGCACTACCAGCCAGGGCCCGGCCCCGGACGCGCCGCGCTGTTGTGGAAGCGGCGCCTGCTCCATCACCAGGTGAGCGTTGGTACCGCTGAACCCGAAGGAGCTGACCGAGGCACGCCGTGGCACACCGTCGAGTGTGGCCCAGGGACGCAGTTGATCCGGCACATAAAAGGGGCTGCCCTGAACGGCGATGGCCGCATTGGCCTGGGTGAAACCCGCTGCCGGAGGCAACTGGCCGTGGCGCAGCGCCAGCGCCACCTTCAGCACACCGGCGACTCCGGCCGCAGTCACACAATGCCCAAGGTTGGATTTGATCGACCCCAGGGCACAGTAGCCTGCCTGCTGCCCAGGTCGGGCGAACGCTCGCGTCAAGCCTTCGAATTCGATCGGGTCGCCAAGCGGTGTACCCGTCCCATGGGCCTCCACCATCGAAATCGTACCCGGCTCAATCGCGAAGTCACGGTGCACCTGGCGAATCAGCCGCTCCTGGGATTGCGCGCTCGGCGCAGTGATGCCATTGCTGGCGCCATCCTGGTTACTGCCAATACCGCTGATCACGCCATGAATATAATCGCCATCCGCCTGCGCCTGGCGAAGGCGCTTGAGGATCAGCACACCGACGCCTTCGGCGGGGACGAAACCGTCGGCACGCGCATCGAACGCGTGACAATGCCCGCTGGGCGAGAGCATGCCGGCGGTTTGCGCCGCCTGATAAAACCCGTCGGTTGACTGCACGAACACACCGCCGGCCAGGGCCATGCCGATCTCCTCGGTCCAGAGCGCCTGGCATGCCAGGTGGATCGCGACGAGCGAACTGGAACAGGCGGTATCCACGGCAATGGCCGGGCCCTGTAAATCCAGATGGTAGGCGATACGTGCAGGAATGATCGAGCTGGCGTTGCCCCAGAAGGCTTGCGCGGGCGCAGCTTCAGCGAACAGGCTGCGATAGTCGCTGGCACTGGCGCCTACATAAACCCCCACCGGTTGCCCCTCAGTCGCCTGCCCTACGTAGCCGGCATCTTCCAGTGCCGTCCAGGCCTGCTCGAGGAACAGCCGCTGCTGCGGATCCATGCAAGTGGCTTCAAGGCCAGAGATGTTAAAGAACGACGCGTCGAACTCATCGATCCGGGATAACAGGCCACCGCGCTGGCACAGGCCCTTTCCTGACACATCGGCTTGGGAGCTGCGTAGGTCCCAGCGCTCGACCGGGGTGGTCAGGTCGCGGCCTTGGGCCAGATGTTCCCATAATTGATCGAGGGATTCGGCGCCGGGAAAGCGGCCGCTCATACCAATGATTGCAATGGGTTCTCGCACGAAGGACTCGGGCGACTGAACCCTTGGCGCCGGGGCGGCGGCAGGCGAGGACGCCGTCGGCACTGCAACGGCCAAGGGCGCGACCGGTGCGGCTGCCGCACGTGTCACCGCGGGCTGCGGTAAGTGCGCGCCATGTTGCTCGACAATATGCCGGGCCAGACGCGTGGCGGTAGAAAAGTCGAAGAGTGCCGTAGTGCCCAGGTCGATACCCAGGCGCTCATTCAATACCCGTACCAGGTTGACGCCGGTGATCGAGTCAAGCCCGTAATCGGAGAATGACTCCTGTGGATCGATCACCTCCAGGGCGACCTTCAATGCCTTGGCCACACTGGCCATGACTTCCTGGCGCACCTGGGTAAATTGATCCGCGGCCGCGGCCGGTACCGGTGCCGCCACGCCGTGTTGCGGCGCAGCAGCAGGCTGGGCGGCCAAAGCCACCTTCGGCGCCGCTGGTTGGCTGACACGCCGAGGCACCTGCACGACCCCGTTGCTGCGCGCCATCACCACTTGCTGTCCCAGCCCATGAAACGCCTGGCACGGGAACATCAC